>DATASA010000127.1:0-15417 GCA_036269435.1 Acidimicrobiales bacterium
CCTGGCGTCGTATCCCATCACGCCCGCGTCCGACATCCTCCACGAGCTGTCCAAGCGCCAGAACTTCGGCGTGCGCACCATGCAGGCCGAGGACGAGATCGCCGCCGTCGGAGCCGCCCTGGGCGCGGCCTACGGCGGCCACCTCGGCGTGACGACCACCAGCGGCCCGGGCATGGACCTCAAGTCGGAGACGGTGGGTCTGGCCATCAGCCTGGAGTTGCCGCTGATCGTCGTCGACGTGCAGCGCGGCGGACCGTCGACCGGCCTGCCGACCAAGACCGAGCAGGCCGACCTGCTCATGGCCATGTACGGACGTCACGGGGAGGCGCCGCTGCCGATCGTGGCCGCCCGCACCCCCGGTCACTGCTTCGACGCGGCCATCGAGGCCGTCCGCATCGCCCTGAAGTACCGGACGCCGGTGATCCTGCTCTCCGACGGCTACCTGGCCAACAGCGCCGAGCCATGGCGGCTGCCGCAGGTCGACGAGCTGCCCGACATCGCCGTCGACTACGCCCCCGGCCCGAACGCGACCAGCGCCGACGGCACCCCCGAGTTCCTGCCGTACCTGCGGGACACGGCCACGCTGGCCCGGCCGTGGGCCGTTCCGGGGACGCCCGGCCTCGAGCACCGCATCGGCGGGCTGGAGAAGGCCGACCGCACGGGCGACATCTCCTACGACGCCACCAACCACGAGCTCATGGTCCGGATGCGGGCGGCCAAGATCGCCAGGATCGCCGCCGACATCCCGCCGGTCGTCGTCGACGACCCGGACGGCGATGCCGACGTGCTCGTCCTGGGCTGGGGCTCGACGTACGGATCGGTCGTCGCCGCCGTCGAACGGCTGCGGCGTCGGGGCAAGCGCGTCGCCCGTGCCCACCTGGTCCACCTCAACCCGTTCCACGCCAACCTGGGCGAGGTCGTCGCCCGCTACCGGAGGGTGCTGGTGCCCGAGAACAACCTCGGCCAGCTCACGACGTTGATCCGGGCCGAGTTCCTCGTCGACGCCCGCGCCATCACCAAGGTCCAGGGCCAGCGCTTCCTCTTCTCGGAGATCGAGGCCGCTGTGCTGGCGCTGATGGAGGAAGCGCAATGACCGACCTCACGGTTCCGCTCACCACCAAGAAGGACTGGGCCAGCGACCAGGAGGTGCGGTGGTGTCCCGGCTGCGGCGACTACTCCGTGCTCACCGCGGTCCAGATGCTCATGCCCGAGCTCGGCCTCCGGCGCGAGAACACCGTGTTCATCTCCGGGATCGGCTGCTCCAGCCGGTTCCCGTACTACATGAACACCTACGGGCTGCACTCGATCCACGGCCGGGCCCTACCGCTGGCCACCGGGTTGGCCGTGAGCAGGCCTGACCTCGACGTGTGGGTCGTGACCGGTGACGGTGACGCCCTGTCCATCGGCGGCAACCACCTGATCCACGCCCTCCGCCGCAACGTCAACCTGACGATCCTGCTGTTCAACAACCAGATCTACGGCTTGACGAAGGGCCAGTACTCACCGACCAGTGAGGAGGGAAAGGTCACCAAGTCGACCCCGTTCGGCTCGGTCGACCACCCGTTCAACCCGGTCAGCCTCGCCTTGGGCGCAGAGGCGACCTTCGTCGCCCGCACCCACGACCTGGACCGGGCCCACATGATGGAGACGTTCCGCCGGGCCCACGACCACCACGGGGCCGGGTTCGTGGAGATCTACCAGAACTGCAACGTGTTCAACGATGGCGCGTTCGAGCAGATCACCGCACGCGAGGCCAGGCCGCGGATGCTGATTCCCCTCGTGCACGGCCAACCCGTGCGGTTCGGTGCCGACCACGAGCTCGGCGTCACCGTGGACCGCCAGGGCCAGGCCCACATCGTCGCGGTGGCCGACGTGGGCGAGGACGCCATCCTCGTCCACGACGAGCGCCATGGCGACCCGGGCCTCGCCTTCCTGCTCTCCCACCTGGCCCGGGGGCCGTCCGAGCCCACGCCCATCGGCGTCTTCCGGGCCGTCGACCGCCCCGACTACGGCTCGCTCCTCAACTCCCAGGTGGTGGCCGCGGCCGAGCGCCTCGGTCCCGGGAACCTCGCCGACCTGCTCTCGTCGGGCACCACCTGGCAGACGTAGCCGGCCCTCCGGGGACGGCCGGTCAGGCCACTCGGCCCAGCCGGCTGCCGATTGGGGATGCGCTTACGGCCGGCCCGAGGCCGCCGGCGCCCGGCCCTCCCACCGCAGCCGGAGCCCGGTCAGGCGGGTCGCTCAGGCGCACCGCGGGGGAACCGTCGGGGTCCCAGCCGAACGGGGCCCAGCGGATTTCCCGGTCGGCCCAGCCGGGGTCGCCTCCGACCTTGCGGTGGTACACGAGGCGCAGCCCGGCCGGCGTGTCGACGACGCAGCCGTGCCCCCCGCCGGTGAAGAACGGCCGCGGCAACTTGTGCCAGGACGCCGGGTCGACGACGTCGCCGCCCGTCCACTCGAGCAGTCCCGTCTTGTACGCCTGCGTCCAGCTGGCGTCGGCCGCGTAGAGGATGAAGAGCCGCCCCGTCTGCGGATGACGGATCACCTCCGGCCCTTCGTTGACCGGCGCCACGCTCATCTCCCATCCGTGCTCGGGCCGCGACAGGCATGTCCGCTCGCCGCTGACCGTCCACGGGTTGGCCATCGGGGCGATGTAGAGGTTCTGGGGGAAGCCGTCGTCGACGCCCTCCCAGCCCGACCACAGGGCGTAGAGGCGGCCCTCGTGGGTGAACACGGTCATGTCGATGGCCCACACGTCGTGGCGCACGTCGCGGACCGGGCCGAGGGCGCGGTACGGACCGAGCGGGTCGTCGGCGACGATCGCGTACGTGCGGTGGTTCGACGCATGCCCGTCGCTCGCCGCGAAATACACGTACCACCGCCCGTCGAGGTGGTGCAGCTCGGGCGCCCACAGCTGGCGGTTCTCGGCACCGGCGCCTCTCGGCCTCCAGATGACCGTCTCGGTGTTGCGGTTCATGCGCTCCAGGTCGTGGAAGCGCTTGACCACGATGCGGCGGTTCCCTCCGGCGGACTGCACGAGCAGCAGCTCGCCCTCGTTGGCGACGACCCACGGGTCCTGTCCGGGGAAAGGTCGCCGCTCACGAAAGGCATCCAGGAGTCGCACGTCAACCTCCCAGCGGAGCGGCGATCCGGTCGACGATCAGCCCGAGGAGCCACCCGGTCGTGAGCAGTCCCCACACCGTGACGCTGGCCGCGATGAGGGCGACGCTGTCGGCGTCGTCGAGGTAGTGCACGACCGGTACGACCCAGAAGACGCTGCGCAGGATGCGACGGGCCGGCTTGTTCTCGAGGTCGGAGGAGAGGGCGTCGACGCAGTAGACGACGAACCCCATCGTCGCCTCGGCGAGGATCAGGAAGACCGTCGTCGACAGCCGGTCGTACTCCAGGGTGAGGAGCCAGCCGGTGGTGACCAGGAACCACACCACGGCGCCGAACCGTCCCAGCTTGGCCACGTTCCGGTGTGTGAACCACCTCGTCAGCGTGACCATCCACAACGCGCCACGGGCCAGGCGCTGTGCCGGGGGCCGTCCGTCCTCGCCGACCGCGTCGGCGCAGAAGACGACGAAGGTCAGCGTCGCCTCGGCGAGGATCCAGGCCGTCATCGCCGTGCCCGCGCCGCTGGCGGAGGGTCGCCCTGGCGCCGCCGGTCACGGGAGGGGCGGTTCCGGCGAAGGCGGGCCATAGCCAATTATCGGCCTCCGCCGGCGATACTTGATCGGCCGCCGTCGCCCCCGGCGCAGGTCAGATCGGGCGCCAGAAGACGACCGCATCCTCCCCGTCGATGGCCTCGGGGACGCGGCCGATGACCTCGAATCCGAGCCGCTCGTCGAGCCGGCGGGCCGGGTTCGAGGCGACGACGAGGTTGCACTGGAGGGCGTCGAATCCGAGGCGGCGGCCCTCGATCGGGGAGTCCGAGACCAGCGCGGTCCGATGCCCCGCACCGTGATCCTCGGGCCGGGCGTCGGTCAGCACGAGATCCGAGTCCCGCGGACGTGCGGACCCGTCTCGCCGTCACGCGAAGATGGTCGAGGTCGACGAGTTGCTGACCGGGAAGGAACCCATGACCGACGTCGAGAACCCGACCAGCGCGAGCGCCGACGACGAGCACCTCGTCGCCATCGTGTTCGACAAGCCGAGCCGCGCCACCGAGGTGCTGGTGAACCTGACCCACCTCCAGCAGGAGGGCGTGCTGCGGCTCGGGGACGCGGTCGTCATCGCCAAGGACGACACCGGGCGGGCGCGCATCCACGAGACGGTCGACATCACGCCGAGCCGGGGCGCCCTGATGGGCGGTTGGTGGGGGCTCCTCGCCGGTCTGTTCGTCGGCCCCCTCGCCATCGCCGGCGGCGCCGCGGTCGGCGCCCTCTACGGCAAGCTCGTGGACAAGGGCCTGGCCGACGACTGGGTGAAGCAGATGTCGGAGTGGCTCGAAGCCGGCCGGTCGGCGCTGCTCCTGCTGGTCACCGTCGAGGACAAGGCCCAGCTCCTGCGGGAGCTGGGTCGCTACGAGGGCGAGGTCGTGTCGACCGACTTCCCCGAGCCCGTCCGCCACGAGCTGGAACAGGCACTGCGCCGCCAGACGGTGACCGACGCCCCCGGCTGAACCGTCCGCCGGACCGGTTGTAGCCGACCGGCCTGCCGGCGCCGTCCGGCGGGGCACATCTGGCTCGCTACGGTCGATCGTGCCGGAGGAACGTCCCGCCGGGGTGAGGACGGAGGATCACCATGACCAGCGCACCCGTTGACCAGCTCGCCGACGCCATGGACCTGACCGGGGGCCTGGTCGCCGGCGTGCGCCCTGATCAATGGGGCCTGGACACGCCGTGCTCGGGCTGGTCGGTCCGCGACCTGGTCAATCACCTCGTCGTCGGGCACCGTCGTTTCGCCTGCTTCGTGCGGGGTGAACCGGCACCTTCACTCGACGTCGATCACCTTGGCGAGGATGCCGTCGCCGCCTACCGGACGACCGCCGACGAGCTCCTCGAGGCGTTCCGGCAGGAGGGCGCCCTCGATCGGATCGTCACCGTCCCGATCGGGCCCGTTCCCGGCATCGTCGCGCTGCACCTGAGGCTCGTCGAAGCCCTGGTGCACGGCTGGGACCTGGCCTCGGCGACCGGGCAACCCACCTCCTTCCCCGACGACATGGTCGAGCAGGCGCTGGCCTTCACCGCGGACAGCCTGACGGCGATCCCGCCGGGCCGGACACCGTTCGGGTCCCCGCAGCCCGCCCCCGACGAGGCACCGACGATCGACCGGCTGGCCGCGCTCCTCGGCCGGCCCGTCGACGTGGAGGCCGGTGCCGGCCGGTCCGTCGTGCTCCCGCCCCCCGCCTGACCGGCCGCACGCCGGGATCGGGCGATTCCTGGTCGTGTCGCGCGCCGCCGCGGCCGATCGACCGGACCACTGCGGGGCGCTGGCCATCGCCAACATCGACGTGTGGAGCCGTCTCGACGCCACCACCAGGCAGGTGGCCGCCGCCTCGTAGGGCGGCGGGCGGCTACGCCGACCGCGCCGCCGCCAGCATGGCGATCAGCTCCTGACGGACGCCGTCCCCCGACTCCTGCTCGGCCGGGAAGGCGATCCGCAGCGCTTCGCGGTGGCCGTCGGCCAGTTCGGCCACCAGCTCGAAGCCGTAGCGGTCGACCGCGGTCATGGACGCGGCGGTGACGTCGGTGCGCCCGGCGTCGTGGTGACAGAGCGTCACCAGCGCGTCGGCGTGGTCCGCGTTCATGTGGCCGACGATCCCGTCCGCCACGGTCGCCAGCGGGTCCGGACGGGCCGCGCCGTAGGCGGCGACGTCGACCCAGCTCATCCGTCCGAACCCGCCGACGTACCGGACGCCGGTCACCTCGAGGCGCAGGCAGCGGAAGTCGCCGTAGTCGACGTAGAAGGCCGACGGATTGGCTGCGAGATAGCCGTCGCGCGCCGTTGCCCGCTCGGCGCCGTCGGTGATCTCGCCCACCTCGCCGAGCAACGTGACCCGGCCGGACGCCAGCGGATCGGCGCCGGCCGGCGTGGTTTCGGCCACCAGGACGCTGGCCCGGGGGTCGGCGTCGAGGTTCCTCGTGTGCTCGGCCATGGTGCTCACGAAGAAGCACGGCCGGCCCGCGGTATCGAGCCCGTAGGTGATCACCGAGCCGAAGGGCATGCCCGGAGGGTCGAGCGCGACGGTCGACAGCGCGGCCCGTCCCTGCCCGGCGACGATGGTGCGGGCCCGCTCGGCATGGCTCGGCTCCCGGGGCGGCGGGTTCGCGGGGCGGTCGCTGGGAGGCGGCGGCTCGTAGTCGGGGATGATGTGTCCGGTGCTCACAGCGCCTAGCCTGACCCAACCATGTCGAAGAAGACCAACAAGCGGAAGATCAAGTCGCGGCGCAAGAAGGCCAACCACGGCAAGAAGCCCAACGCCGGTCGCTAGCGTCGGCGTTCCGCCTGCACCGGTGACGCCGGTGCGGGACGTGGTCGAGGTGCTCCACGGCACCGAGGTCCACGACCCCTACCGCTGGCTGGAGGACGGCGACTCCGAGGAGACGGCGGCGTGGGTGGCGGCGCAGAACGCCCGGACCCGGGCCGTCCTGGACGCCCTGCCGGAGCGACCGTCCCTCCACCGTCGCCTCCTGTCGCTGCTGCAGGTGGGCCTGGTCGGCGCGCCCGCGGTCGTGGCCGACCTGGTGTTCACCCTGGAGCGCGTTGGCGAACAGGACCAGTTCGTCCTGACGATGCGATCGGCCCTCGATCGGGAGGCGCCGGTCAGGACGGTCGTCGACCCGCATACCATCGCCGCCGACCACGCCGCGTCGATCGACTGGTTCTCGCCGTCGCCCGACGGCCGGCTGGTGGCCTACGGCGTCTCCGAGGGGGGCAGTGAGCACGGAACGCTGCGGATCGTCGAGGTCGCCACCGGCGACCACCTGGCCGACGCCATCCCCCACATCCGTCACGCGTCGGTCGCCTGGCTGCCCGACGGTTCGGCGTTCGCCTACGACCGCCTGCCCGATCCGGCCACCGTCGCGCCGGGCGACGAGGGGTACTGGGAGTCGGTGTGGTGGCACCGTGTCGGCGACGACCCGGCCAAGGACGAGAAGCTGCTGGGCGACGGTCTCGACAAGACCGCGCTCCCCGCCAGCGCCATCTCGCCCGACGGTCGGTGGCTGGTCTTCCACGTCAGCTACATGCCGACGCGCACCGATGTCGTCCTGCTCGACCGGGAGACCGGCACCCGCACCGTCGTGGTCGAGGGCGAGGACGCGACGACCTGGTTCCAGATCGTCGGCGACCGGCTCTACGGCGTGACCAACCTCGACGCGCCACGCGGTCGGGTCGTCTCCGCTGCGCTGACCGACCCGGGCGTCGAGCATTGGACGACCATCGTCGCGGAGAGCGCAGCCGTGATCGAGGGCGCGGTGGTCGCCGGCGACTCGCTGGTCGTGTCGTCGGCCGAGCACGCGGTCTCCCGGTTGCACCGCTACCGGCTCGACGGCTCGGCGCTCGGGGAGATCCCGTTGCCCGAGCTCGGGTCGGTCGGCGCGCTCGACGCCGACCCGGCCATCGAGCGCGCCTTCTTCACCTTCGGCTCGTTCGCCCGGCCGTCGGGCCTGTGGCGGTGGACCGCCGAATCGGGTGTCGAGCCGTGGACGCGGTTCCCGTCGCCGGTCGAGTCGGACGACTTCGCCGTCGAGCAGGTCTTCTATCGGTCCACCGACGGGACCGACGTACCGATGTTCCTCGTGCGGGCCGCGGGCACGACGCCGTCGCCCGACACGCCGACGCTTCTCACCGCCTACGGCGGCTTCGCCATCTCCAACACGCCCGGCTACGGGGCGGGGACGGTGGCGTTCTGCGAGGCGGGCGGCGTGTGGGCGGTCGCCGGCATCCGGGGCGGCGGCGAGTACGGCGAGGACTGGCACCGGGCCGGGATGCTGGCTCACAAGCAGCAGTGCTTCGACGATTTCTACGCCGCCGCCGACTGGCTGGTGGCCGAAGGCCGGACCAGCCGTGATCGCCTGGCCATCCGGGGCGGGTCGAACGGCGGGCTGCTCGTGGGTGCCGCGCTGACCCAACGGCCCGACCTCTGCCGGGCCGCGGTGTCCAGCGTCCCCCTGCTGGACATGCTCCGCTACCACCGGTTCCTGATCGGGGCGCTGTGGGTTCCCGAGTACGGCGACCCCGACGACCCCGAGCAGTTCGCGGTGATCGCCCGGTACTCCCCGTACCAGCACGTCGTCGACGCGACGATGTACCCCGCCACCCTGATCACCACCGCCGAGTCCGACTCCCGGGTCGACCCGCTGCACGCCCGCAAGTTCGCCGCCCGGCTGCAGGCGGCCACGGCCACGTCCACCTCGGGCGCCGACCCGTCGAGCGCCGACGAGCGGCCCATCCTCGTTCGCATCGAGAGTCGTGCGGGCCACGGTGTGGGCAAGCCGGCGTGGAAGCAGGCGGACGAGGCGGCCGACACGTGGGCATTCGTGCTGTGGCAGCTCGGAGTCGCCCCAGCGTCCAGTCCAGAAGGAGGCTGAGTCTTGCGCATCGCCGAAATCGCACCCCCATGGGTGAGCGTCCCGCCGCCGAGCTACGGCGGCATCGAGCTGGTCGTCGCCCTGGTGGCCGACGGCCTCGTCGATCGGGGCCACGACGTGACCCTGTTCGCCAGCGGGGGCTCGAAGACGAAGGGCACGCTGGTGTCGCCCATCGAGAAGTCGCCGGCGCTGGCCGACATGGGCGTCAGTGTCACCGACGACACCATCCACACGCTCTCCGCCTATCTCCGGGCCGGCGAGTTCGACGTGATCCACGACCACTCCGGGTGGGGCCCTGCGTTCGGCGCCCTACTGAACGGCCGCCCGCCCGTCGTCCGCACGCTGCACGGGCCGTGGAGCGACCCCGCCCGCCGCTTCCACGCCGCTCTCGGCGGGCGGGTCCACCTGGTCGCCATCAGCGAGTCGCAGGCCAGCCTGAACAAGGACCTCACCTACGAAGGCGTGGTCTACAACGGCATCGATCTCGACGTGTACCCGTACCGGGAGGAGAAGGAGGACTGGCTGCTCTTCCTGGGCCGGTGCAATCCCGAGAAGGGTCCCGAGCTGGCCGTCCAGGTGGCCAAGCGGGCCGGCAAGCACCTGAAGATGGTCGTCAAGCGGGCCGAGCCCGCGGAGATCCGGTACTGGGAGCACATGGTCGAGCCCCACCTGACCGGCGACGAGGACATCTCCTTCGACGTCTCCCACGAGGAGAAGGTCGACCTGCTGTCGCGGGCCCAGGGAACGCTGTGCACGATCCAGTGGCCCGAGCCGTTCGGCTTGGTGATGATCGAGTCGATGGCGTGCGGCACGCCGGTGATCGTGCCGCCGCTGGGCGCGGCCCCGGAGCTCGTGGTCGACGGCAAGAGCGGCTTCATCCGCAGCGGCCTGGACGACATGGTCCACGCCGTCAGCCGGCTGGGCGAGCTGTCGCCCGCCGATTGCCGGGCGCGGGTCGCCGACAACTTCACCGCCGAGGTGATGGTCACCGGCTACGAGCGGATCTTCGAGAAGGTCCTGGCCGGGCGGTAACGGGTGGAGGAGATCGTCGACGGCGACACGGTGTGGCGGTTCGACACCGACTTCCTTCGCTCGAACTGGACGTGCATCTGGGGTCGGGGCTGCCTGGGAATCCTGCCGACCCCGGCCGAGCACCTCGCACAGGGGTGCTGCTCGCTGGGCGCCGAGCTCGACGGCGAGCAGGAGGCGATGAACCTCGGCGCGCTGGCGGCGACGCTGGATGCGCAGCGCTTCGAGCACCACGCCGAGGCGCGAGCCGGCGGCGTGTTCCGTGACGACAGTCGACGGGCGACCCGTGTCGTCGACGGGGCCTGCATCTTCCTGAACCGGCCGGGGTTCGGCGGGGGCGCCGGTTGCGCGCTGCACCTCGAGGCGTTGCACTCGGGGGAGTCGCCGGTGGTCTGGAAGCCCTCGGTGTGCTGGCAGCTGCCGATCAAGGTGGACTGGGAGCCGGGGGAGGGCGACACGGAGACGGCGACGGTCCGGCGGTGGGAGCGGCGGGACTGGGGCGCCGACGGTCCGGCGATGGCGTGGTGCTGCACCGAGGGCGAGCGGGCCTACGTCGGCGACCGACCGGTGGTCGAGACGATGGGGGAGGAGCTCGAGGAGATCGTCGGGACGACGGTGTTCGTCGAGTTGCGCCGGCGCCTGGGCGGGTAGGTCAGGCCGCCGGTTGGCTGCCGGCTGCCGCAGGGCGGGCGAGCAGGGCGCGCGCCGTGTCGACCAGGGCGCGGGCTGCCGGGCTGCTGGCCTCGGTGAGCGCCCACGCCAGCTCGAGCCGGCTGCGGAGGCGGGGCCGGATGATGGCGAGGGCGTGCAGCGTGCCGGCGTTGTCCTTCGCGGTGGACGAGGGGACAATGCCGACACCGAGGCCATGCCCGGCGAGCTGGGCCAACACGGGCAGAGCGCCGGCCTCGAAGGCGATGCGGGGTTCGAAGCCGGCGCCGGCGCAGGCCCGATCGAGGGCGGCCCGCACGCCCGTGCCCCGGGGGAGGCTGATCAGCGGGCGGTCGCAGAGCTGGTCGAGGCTGATCGTCGTGCGGGCGCTCAGCGGATCGCCATACGCCACCACCGCCACCAGTTCCTCGTCGACGACCACGGCCGTCTCGACGCCGGGCGTGGGCCTTCCGGCCGACCCGACCAGTGCCAGATCCAGCAGACCGCCGACGAGGGCGTCGACCAGCTCGTCGGAGTTGGCGTCGGTGAGCGAGATGTCGACCGACGGGTACGACTGGTGGAATCCGGCCAGGAGCTCTGCCACCACCGGGAGGGCGCAGCCGCTCACCATTCCGACCGAGACCTGGCCTCGCACGAGCCCGGCCAGGTCGTCGACGGCGAGCCGGGCGCGGGCGACCGCGTCGAGCGCGACCCGGGCGTGGGGCAGCACTGCGGCGCCCACCTTGGTGAGGGTCACGGATCGTCCGGACCGGTCGAGCAGCGGGTGCCCGAGCTCACGTTCCAGGCGCCGGATCTGGGCGCTGACGCCGGGCTGGGCGACGTGGACCTTTGCCGCAGCGCGAGTGAAGCTGGCCTCATCGGCGACGGCGACGAAGTACTCGAGTTGGTGAAGCTCCATAACGGTTGATTCTAAGCGATAGCAACGACGGTTCCTGTACTTCTGACGGCGGTCGACGGAAACTGCGACCATGACAACCGACACCGACCACGAACTGGCCGCCGTCGCGGCCGCCGCGACGTACTTCGACGCCTGGCGGTCCAGGGACTTCGCCGCCCTCCGCTCCGTCCTGGCCGACGAGGCCACCTTCGTCGGGCCCATGGGCACGGCCGAGGGGGCGGATGCCTGCATCGCCGGGATCGAGCAGCTGTCGACGATCACGACCGACATCGTCGTGCGCAAGCGGTTCGTCTCCGGCGACGACGTGCTGACCTGGTTCGACCTGCACACCAGCGTGGCGCCACCGTGCCCGGTCGCCAACTGGAGCCACGTCCGCGACGGCCGCATCACCGCGGTGCGGGTGACGTTCGACCCTCGTCCTCTGGTCTCGGGATAGGGGCGCGCCGGCCCCGAGAGTTGGTGCAAGCATGGCCGGCGTGGCGTCGGTCGTGCTGTACCACTCCGTCCTCGGTGTGCGACCGGGGGTCGAAGCGGCCGCCGAGCTCATGCGTTCGCACGGCCATTCGGTGAAGGTGGTCGACCAGTACGGCGGCCGGGTTTTCGACGACTACGACGAGGCCCGGCGGTTCGCCGACTCCGTCGGATTTCCGGCCTTGATGGGCGCTGCCGCCGAGGCCGTGGGCGACGTCGATCACCCGATCGTCGTCGCCGGCTTCTCGAACGGCGGCGGGATTGCCGAGTACGTCGCCGGGACGACCCCCGGTGGGATCGCCGGCGCGCTGCTGCTATCGGGTGCCATCGACCCGGCGATGATCGGCGTGGTCGCGTGGCCGGCGACGGTCCCCGTGCAGGTCCACTACACCGTCGACGATCCCTTCCGAAACCAGGCCTGGGTCGACGCCTTGACCGCGTTGGTCACCGCCTCCGCCGCCCACATCGAGGTCTTCGACTACCCCGGCGCGGGCCACCTCTTCACCGACGCGACGATGGTCGCCGAGTACCAGCCGGACGACGCCGCCCTCTTGTGGGACCGGGCCCTCGAGTTTCTCGATCGGGTCGCGGCCCCGCCGTCCTGAACCCGACAAGCTGGTCGCCGCCCGGGCACCGGCACCGAGCCACCTGGTCGGCTCCTACGGGTACGCCGGAGCGCGCGGGCGAAGCGCCCGAGGCACCCGCTCGTTCCTGGGGAACGTCGGCGGGCGCCACCCGAAGCGCGCCGAAGCCCGAGGCACTCGCTCGTTGAGTCCGGTATGTCGGAGCTCGCGGCGAAGCTGCGAGCGACCCGCTCGGTTTGTGCCGGTACGCCGGCGGGCGCCGAGCGCAAGAGCAAGCCGACCTGAGCCGCGGCCGAAGCGCCGGCCGCCTCGGGTGCCGTCAGCTGGCGAACAGTTCGCCCGGCGGTGCCGGTCCGGCTTCCTCGGATGGTTCGGGGCCACACCATCGCCAGTGCCCGGGACGTCCCTGGAGGCGGTAGCCCTCGTAGGTCTTCAGGTGGTGGTGCCAGCGGCAGAGCCGAGCCAACCGGTCGAGCGTGGTCACCTTCGTCAACGCCCAGCCGTCGACGTGGTCGATCTCCAGGTGCTGACGCACTGAACAGCCCTCCACCACACAGGTGGGATCCCGTAGCTCCAGGGCGCTGCGCTGGTGCGCCGTGACGGTGCGTCCCAGGTGAACCACCGACACCGCGTCGACCCCCTTGGTCAACACCAGCTTGACCACGGCGTCGCCCAGCACGGCCCGGGCCGCGGCCACCGGGACAGGCCCGATGCCGGGAATCTCACACGTCTCGTCGCCCTGGACGTAGCCGCGGGTGAGGGCGGCGGCGTCGACGCGCACCTGCACCGTGGCCGCCGGAGCCCCTCCCGACTCACCCACGGCAGCGGCCCGGGCCATGGCCACCAGGGCGTCGGCCGCGTACGCCTCGGGCTTTGCCCGGCGCCCGGCGGCCCGGGCCTCCGCGAAGGCCGCCTCGGTGAACGGGGCCAGTCCGGCCACGATCGCCGCCCCGGCCTCGGGCGTGGTCCGCACGTCCATGCGAAAGGCTCCGTCGTCGCCCCGCCAGTGGCGCAGGTACCGGGAGCGGTGCAAAGCCTCGTGGCCGGCCGCCTCATCGGCCGCGGCCCGTACCCGCCGGCAGCGCTCGGCCAGCTCGGCCAACGGTTTGGTGGCGGCCAGGGCCAGCAGGCCGGCTTCGGCCGAGGGATCGGCGGTCGCCGCCGAGGCGATCTCGGCCGCCTGGCCCGCCGACAGCTTCCCCTTCCGCCACGCCTCGCCCGCCGGGCCCAGCTTTTCCATCCGCCGAGCCGTCTCCAGTTCCCGTCCGGCCGCACCCACCGACGTCCCCGTCGCCGATGCCACCAACTCGGCCGCGCTGCGGTGGCCGTCACGGCGGTGCAGCGAGGTCTCCTCCATCCGCCGGGCCATCAGGGCCTTGCCCACCCCGGCCAAGCGCTCGGCCTCGGCGAAGGACCCCAGCAGCCGGGCGGCGTCGTCACCGCTCAGACAGCGCGGCTCCAGCTCGGCCATCAACGTCCGCAATCCCGCCACCACCGCCGTCGCCTGGTCGAACATATGTTCGTATCATAGCAGGACGGGTGTGACAGTTTCAGCTCCGGTGGTCGCCGCGACGAGCGCGGGCAGAGGAGTCCACCGGGTGTCGAGGTGCTCCATGAGGAAGGCGCTGTCGAGGACGGCGCTGCCGGCGGGGAAGCATTGCGTATCGTCGAACCAGCTCGACGCGACGGACTCCACCCTCAGCGCGTGCATCCCCCAGCCGCACGTGCTCAGGGCCACGCCGTCGAACTCGCCCGATCGGGGTGTGGGCGCGTAGCCGACCGGTGCACGGCGAAAGAACGCCGAGGCCTCGTCCACGGACGCGAACACGGAGCCGGCCATGGGCCGGTCGACCGCCGACGCGGCGACGGCCACAGATGCCGTGCCGTCAAGGCTCCGCATCCCGACCCGGTACCGCCCGCCGCCCTCCGACACGTTGAAAGCGGCTCGGTGGTGCCAGCCGGGGAACGCCCGCCCACCGACGAGAGAGACGAGCCGGGAGGACGTATCGCGGCGCGGTATGAAGACGCCGGTGACCGGGCCGTCGGCGGTGTCCCACTCCACGGCGACCCGGTGTGCGGCATTCTCGGTGGTCATCCCGAGCGCCGTCGGCACACCGGCCGGGCGGATTCGGCCCAAGCGGATGAGACAGATCCCGGCAATGCCGCTGCCGTCGACCAGCACGGGACGGAACGGCGCAGGCAGAATCCCGCGCAGCGCCTCCGCGTCCACGCGGTAGTTGACGAGGATCCGCCGCTCGATGATCGCCCGGACAGCGCCCGCGCTCATGCGCCGGACACCCCCTGGCGACGGTTCCGCTTCGTCCGCATGACGACCTGCTCCGGGCACACCGCGGACAGGAAGCCGCCGACGCAGTTGGCCAGGCGGTCCTCGACCAGCGAGTAGAGGATGCGGTTGGCGTCACGCCGTTCCGCCACCAGGCCGGCTCCCTTGAGCACCGAGAGGTGACGGGAAATCGACGGGCCGCTGATCGTGAACCGGGAGGCGATCTCGCCGGCGGCCAGCTCGCCCGATCGCAGATCCTGGAGGATTTGGCGACGGGTCGGGTCGGCGAGCGCCCGGAAGACACTTGCGCTGTCGTCTGTCATCTAGCTAT
The DNA here is from genome assembly GCA_036269435.1 of Acidimicrobiales bacterium. Classification (GTDB taxonomy): domain Bacteria; phylum Actinomycetota; class Acidimicrobiia; order Acidimicrobiales; family AC-14; genus CADCTB01. Next base: position 14,804 of record DATASA010000127.1, read on the forward strand.
TTAGCCATATGTCTACCTACCGGTCAAGGCCCCCCGTTCGGACGGTAGGTCAAGCACCCGCGCTCGGCGCGTCGAACTCCTTCACCAGCTTGCGGGGGGCTTGAGTCCGCCAGGCGTCCGTGAGCAGCTCTTCGAGCTCGTCCGGTTCGACGGCGGCGAGGCGGACGAGGACGGCGGGGAAGCCGTTGTAGTGCGGCTCGGTGAAGAACTTGTGCTCGTCGGCGGCGAGGAGCAGCTGTTTCGCGGCCTCTCCGGCGACGCGGACCGCGAGGACGTCGTCTCTCGGGATCCGGGGCTTCTTCGGGTGGACCCGCTCGGCCCAGCTCCAGGCGAACCCCTTCTCCTTGGGGCCGACGCGCACGGAGAACCCGAGACGATCCTCGGCCTCGACCGTCTCAGGCAGCGACCGGGCGATGCGGCGGACGTCCTCCGCGTCAGCCACCGGCCATCAACGCCGATCGGTGCAGGCTTCGATGGCTTCCCCCGTATCGCGGCAGCGGACACCGGTGGCCGGGTGCACGCCGTCGAATGCGTCGCGGTGATGAACGTCTCTGAACCGGCGCAGCTCGTCGATCATCGTGCGGACGGTGAGCTGGCCGGTGCGGGCGCCGGCG
>DATASA010000128.1:0-3271 GCA_036269435.1 Acidimicrobiales bacterium
GCGGGACGCGTTCTGGGGAGCCCTCAGAGTGCCTGCGGAGACCGCCATTCGAAAGGAGATTAGACGGCGTGGCGCCGCCGCCGGCCCCGAGACGTCCCGCGAAGGTTTCGGCCTCCGACCGGGCCCCGGAGCCGATTGCCAGTAGCTGGGCAAGTAGCATCCGGTCGTGCCACCTGCCGAGTCGACGTCGGAGCTGAGCCTGCGTGACTACCTGCAGATCGTTCAACGACGCAAGCAGATCGTCATCATCGTCGTCCTGCTCGCCGTCGTCCCAGCCGTCGTGTTTTCCCTACTCCGAACGCCAGTGTACGAGGGTGACGCTGAGCTCCTGCTGCAGCCGCGGACCAGCGAGACGCTGTTCGACCCGAATACGGGAGTTGCGACCGACCCCGCCCGGCAGGTGCAAAACGAGATACGGATCCTCTCGAGCCAACCGGTCCGCGCCGCGGTGCGGGCGACGATCGGGGTGGCGCCCAAGGTACAAGCCAGCGGCATTGGCGCGACGGACCTTATCCAGGTCGCCGCCCGCAGCACCGATCCCAACCGGGCTGTGCTGGTCGCCAATACGTATGCCAATTCGTACATCGAGTACCGCCGCAAACAGGCGGTCGACGATGTCCTGGCGGCCAGCCAGCAGGTCCAGAGCAAGATCAGCGACCTACAGAAGCAGATCGATGCCGCGGCGGCAGGAGCGCAGCGGGACTCCCTCGTCCAGACACAGGCGGGGTTCAAAACACAGCTCGACCAGCTGCAGGTGGCGGGGGCTCTCAAGCAGGGCGGCGCCCAGCTCGTAACCCCGGCAACCGTGCCGAGTTCACCCGTTGAGCCGCAACCCGTCCGGACCGGCGTGATCGCGCTCATCCTGGGGCTTGTCCTGGGCATCGGCTTCGCCGTTCTGCGGGAGTTCCTGGACGACTCGGTCAAGGGCAAGGACGATTTCGAGCGGGTCGCGTCCGGCGTCCCTGTGCTGGGCCTGATCCCGGTGATCAGCGCCTGGCGGGGCAAGGAGGACCCGTACCTCGTCTCGATCGCCGACCCGACGTCGCCTGCGGCCGAGGCGTACCGGACGTTGCGCACCTCAATCCAGTTCCTGGGGCTGGACCAGCCGATGCGGACGCTGCAGGTGACCAGTCCGAACCCGCAGGAGGGCAAGACCACCACGCTGGCCAACCTGGCCGTGGCCCTCGCCCGGTCCGGTTCGACGGTGGCCATCGTGTGCTGCGACCTTCGGCGTCCGCGCGTCCACGAGTTCTTCGGGCTGGAGAACGAGGTCGGCTTCACGTCGGTCCTGCTCGGCAAGGTCCCGCTCGCCGGCGCCATGCAGGAGGTGCCCGACCAGGCCCGGCTGTCGCTGCTGGCCTCCGGCCCGCTGCCGCCGAACCCTTCCGAGCTGCTGTCGTCGAAGCGGACGGTGGAGGTGTTCGGGTCGCTGCAGGCCGAGTACGACATCGTGCTGATCGACGCTCCGCCGGTGCTGCCGGTCACCGATGCGCTGGTCCTGTCGGGACGCGTGGACGCCACGCTGCTGGTCGCCGTCGCCGGTGCGACGACCCGCAAGGAGGCGGCCCGCGCCGTCGAGCTGCTCCGCCAGGTGGACGCACCGCTGGTGGGAGCCGTCCTCAACGGCGTCGACACCGAGGGTTCGTACGGCTACGCCTACCAGTCCTATCGCTACGAGTCGCCTGTTGGCCGTCGAGAGCCAGCCAAGAAGTAGCCCTCCCAGCGGTACTCGCCGCCGGCGGCGACGGAACAAGTGGTGGAGCCCGGCATGGATGTGGCGGCACCGCTCCGGCCGCCGCCGGCGGCGGCGGTTCGACGTCCACGGCCGGCGCCGCCGCCGGCGGCTGATCCGTCGCACCTGGGCGCTGGCAGGGGCCGCCTTCGTCCTGGCCGTGCTGGGCGCGGTCGCCCTCCACCAGGGCCTGCGGGCGCGGACCCAGCTCATCGGCGCCCGGGCCGCCCTGCAGCAGGCGGTGGACAACCCGGCCGCGCTGGCCACGCCCGAGGGCAGAGTGGCCGCCGCGGCCCAGGTGAACAGCGCCCTCGACGCCATCCAGAGCGCCCGTCGTGACGTCGCCGGCTCCCCGGTGCTGTCGCTGGCGGCAGTGGTGCCGGGGCTGCACGGTCAACGCGCCGGCGTCCTGCAGCTCATCGACGACTCCGCCGCCGCGGCCGCCGCAGGGCGCGACCTCCTGGCGACGGTCGACGGGCTGGCCGACCGCAACCAGATTCGCGATGGCACCCTGCCCCTCGACGCCCTCGGCCAGCTGCAGGCGCAGGTGCACACGGCCGGCCAGGCCATCGCCGGGCGGGTTCGGTCGTCGAACCACCTGTGGGGCCCGCTCGGCGACGCCCGCCGGCAGTTCGACGACGTGGCCCGGTCCAGCGCGCAGCGCCTCCTCAACGGTGCCGATGCCATTGGCGCGGCCCGCACGTTCCTCGGCGCCGGAGGCAGCCGGCGGTACCTGGTCGCGCTGCAGAACAACGCCGAGATGCGCGACCAGGGCATCGTGCTGTCGTACGTCCCCCTCACGGTGAGCGACGGGCACCTGACCTTCGAAAAGGGCGGATCCATCGCCGACCTCACCCTCGACCGGCCCACGGCCACCGTTCTCCCCGACGGCACCCAGGCGGTGTTCGGGCCGGCCAAGCCCACCCAGCGGTGGACGGCGGTGAACGCCAGCGCCGACTTCACCGTCAGCGGCCGTTCCATGGTCGACATGTACCACCAGGCCACGGGACAGTCGGTCGACGGGGTCATCGCCGTCGACGTCCCCGGGCTGGCCTCGCTCCTGAGCGTCGTCGGCCCGGTGTCGATCGAGGGCCGTAGCGACCCGATCACCGCCGACAACGCCGGCCAGGTCCTCCTGCACGACTTCTACGACGGGCTCGGACCGGTCGCCGACCAGGCGGCGCGCCGGGAGCGCCTGGGCGACGTGCTGAAGGTGGTGGGGGACCGCCTCACGACCGGCAGCCGTGACGCGGTGAGCCTGGGCCGCCAGCTCGGGCAGGCGGCCACCGGGGGCCACCTGCACCTGTTCAGCCTGGCCGGCGACGAGGAGGGCGTGTTCGAGCGCACCGGACTGGGCGGCGGCCCGGCGACGGTCGACGCCGACCGGACGTTCCACGTCGCGGTCGAGAACCGCAGCGGCACCAAGGTCGACTACTACGTGCAGCCGACCATCCGCCAGGACGTCACCCTCACCCCCCAGGGGAGCGCGGTGGTGCACACCACGGTCACCGTCGACAACCGGGCGCCCGTCAACGCCGC
>DATASA010000129.1:0-11658 GCA_036269435.1 Acidimicrobiales bacterium
GGATCCGGGCTCCGACAACGGTCCTCCGGGCCGGGCCAGCATCTCGCCGGCAGCTGGTCGCCCGACGGGCAGTCGATCGTCTTCGACTACGCCGGCGGAACCGGCCTGTCGGAGCAGATCTCGATCATGACCGCTGACGGCAGCGGCGCCCACGCCCTGACGGACGGGACCGCAGAGTCGTACGAGTCCACGTTCTGACCACGACGCGACGCCTGCGGCGGGAGAACGAAGCAGTGCTTGAAGGATAACGAAGCAGTGCTTGAAGGATGACGTGAGGGTGTGCGTCGACGACGTCGGGGCTCGGCGCTGTTGCTCTCGGTTCCCGGCGCGGGCCGGCGTCAGCCCGTGTGCTCCTGCTGGGCGATCCAGGCGACGAACTCCTCCGGGTCGCCCGAACCCTCGGTGGCGACGAAGACCTCGGCCCACCGGCGGATCTGCTCGTCGGTGAACCCGCTGGCGGCGAGGCGATCGCGGGCCTCGTCGGCCAGGATCCGGGCCCCTTCCTCGTGGGCGGCATCGGCGAGCCGTTCCTGCACGCCGGCGTCGGAGGGCTCTTCGGGACGGAGTTCTTCCACGACGCCGACACTATGCCGCCGGCGGCGCGCGTGGCCGTCCCTACACTCGGGCCCGGTGGCCGCAGAGGAGCAGAACCGGTGGTTGGCCGAGGCGGGCGGCCGGAGCCGGACCTACGACGAGCGCTGGAAGGAGCTGGCCGCGACCGGGCGTCCGGTCCACGGGGAGGCCGACTTCGTCGAGAGCCTCCGGCCCAGGTCGGTGCTCGACGCGGGCTGCGGCACCGGCCGCGTGGCCGCCGAGCTTGCGGAGCGGGGCATCGAGGTCGTCGGCGTCGACGTCGACCCCTCCATGCTGCAGGTGGCCCGAGCCAAGCGGCCGGACCTGGACTGGATCGTAGGCGACCTCGCCTCCGTGGACCTCGGTCGCACGTACGACGTGGTCGTGCTCGCCGGCAACGTCATGATCTTCGTGGCTCCGGGGACCGAGGCCGCGGTGGTGCGCAACCTGGCCCGGCACCTCGCGCCGGGCGGCGCTCTGGTCGCCGGCTTCTCCCTCGAACCCGGCCGCCTCGACCTGCAGACCTACGACGGTCACGCGGCGGCGGCGGGCCTGTCATCCGTCGAACGGTGGGCGACCTGGGACCGAGAGCCGTTCACCGGCGGCAACTACGCGGTGTCGGTCCACCGTAGGCGGGGCGGAGCGAGCTAGCTCGACGACCGCTTGGACTTCTCGGCCTTCTTCGCCTTCTTGGCCGAGCGCTTCTCCTGGAGGCTCTTGCCCTGCTTCTTGTTACTGCCGCCCTGCGGCGATTTTTCGGCCATGACCGAGACTATGCCCGCCGGGTTCCTTCGGGAGGGCGTCTGGGCCGCACGTCCGCCACCGGACCGCCCGTTCCCCGTGGTGGACGCCCCTCGGACTCCGGCGGGCACAATGACCGGCGTCGAGGCCGAAAGGATGTGCGATGAGAAAGATCGTGTCGATGATGTCGGTTTCCGTCGACGGCTTCATGGAGGGGCCCCACCAGGAGCTCGACTGGCAACTGATCGACGAAGAGCTGCACGGGCATTTCAACGAGATGCTCGCGGGCATGGCCGCGTTCCTCGACGGCCGGGTCACGTACGAGCTGATGGTCCGGTTCTGGCCCACGGCCGACGCCGATCCGTCGGCGAGCGCCCCGGTCGCCGAGTTCGCCCGCATCTGGCGGGACATGCCCAAGGTCGTCTATTCCAGGACCCTCGAGCGGGCGGACTGGAACACCACCATCGTGCGGGAGGTGGTCGCCGAGGACGTGCTGGCGCTGAAGGCGGCGCCCGGCGCCGACCTCGTCGTCGGCGGGGCCGATCTCTCCGCCGCGTTCAGGCGACTCGGTCTGATCGACGAGTACCGGCTGTACGTCCACCCCGTTGTGATCGGCCGCGGCAAGCCGATGTTCGCACCGTCCGACGACATGACCGCGCTGCGGCTCGCCGAGACCCGGACGTTCACCAGCGGCGTCGTCCTGCTCCGCTACGAGGTCCTCGACGCACGCCGCCCGCCCGTCATGTGACCGGAACACGGCCTCGCCGGGCCTCACCGAGCAGGAGGACGGGGCCTCGCTCGCCGCCGCCCACCGAGGTTGTCGGGCGCCTCGCCGCCGCCGGCTGTGTGTCGCCCGAGGAGGAGGCGGCCCTTCTGCTCGCTGCCGCACGCGATCCGGCGCACCTGGACGAGCTGGTCGCCCGTCGGACAGGCGGCGAACCGCTGGCGTGGCTCGTCGGGCGGGTGACCTTCTGCGGCCTGACGGTCGAGGTCGATCCGGGCGTCTACGTCCCGCGCTGGCAGACCGAGCCGCTTGCCCGTCGCGCCGCCGAGCTACTTCCGTCAGACGGCATCGCCGTCGACCTGTGCACGGGCGCCGGTGCCATTGCCGTGGTGCTGCGGGCCGCGTCGGCCGGCGCCACGGTCCTGGCGACAGACGCAGACCCCCGCGCCGTTGCCTGCGCCCGCGGCAACGGTGTGGAGGCGCTCCTCGGCGATCTGGACGATCCGCTGCCGGAGTCGCTTCTCGGTGCGGTCGACGTGATGACCGCGGTGGTCCCGTACGTCCCCACCGAAGAGCTGCAGTTCCTCCCGAGGGACGTCACTGCGTTCGAGCCGCGGGCGGCGCTCGACGGCGGCGAGGCCGGGCGACGGTACCTGTCGGCCGTGGTGGGCCGGAGCACCCGCTGGCTGCGCCCGGGCGGCTGGCTGCTGCTCGAGCTCGGTGGCGATCAAGCAGGACCCGTTCGGGCCGAGATGGGCCGGGCGGGGTTCGTCGACATCGCCGTTTCGTGCGACGAGGACGGCGACGACCGGGCCATCGAGGGCCGCCGGTCGTCGTAGCCAAAGGGCGCCGGACCCAGGTCAGGGAAGGATCGGGGTGCTTCCGATCAGGCGGACCAGGACGGGCTGCGCCGGCTGGGTGGGCGACACCGGCGGCCCGCCCAGACTGGTGGCCTCGAGCTTGAAGGTGAGCGAGCCACTGTTCGGCACGGCCCAGGTCTGCTCCTCGTGGGTGCTGGTGATCGTCGCTCCGTTCGCGTCCATGGCGGGGCCGCCCTTGGGCAGCGGCTCCCGGACATCGTTGACCGTGAGCAGATTCAGGCAGCAGTAGGTGCCGGTCGAGCTGGAGGTGTCGATGATGAAGCGCACGCTCTGGCCCGCCCTGGGCACGGCCGGGTCGATCCGCACCCGCACGGAGATCCCGTTCTGGTCGACCGACCACGACGACGGGTTGGCAGGGATCGAGGTCGTCGTCGTCGTCTGCGGCACCGGTGCGGTGGTCGTCGGCGCAGTCGGTGCGCGTAGGGCCGTCGTCGCCGGCACCCTTGCGGGAGCGGTGGTGGGCACGGTCCTGGGAGCGATGGTGGTCGTGGTTGCCGGCGCGGTGGTCGGTGGTGCCGTGGTGGTGCTCGACGGCGGCGGGGCGCCGTCGACGTCAGTCACCCCCGCGGCGGTCAGGACGGACCGCTCGACGGCGTGGTTCGGCGCAGGAGTCGACACCGCGGCGGCGACACCTGCGCCACCGACGACGACCACCAGCCCGGCGGCGAGCGCAGTCCAGCCGTCGCGTCCCCTTCGCATCCGCCCTTCTTCGGCAGGTCGGCGGCGAAACTTGAGCGGGCCTCCTGGCATAGTCGGGGCATGGAGCCGCCCGTCCGACGATTCTCCTCCGGCGGCCCGTTCGAGCCGTTGATCGGCTACAGCCGCGCCGTCGTCGCCGGGCCGTTCGTCTTCGTCGCCGGGACGACCGCCATCGTCGACGGCCGGCTGGTGGGGGAGGGCGACGCCTACGCCCAGACCGTCCAGGCCTTCCGCAACGTGGAGGCCGCCCTGGCCTCGGCGGGAGCCCGCCTGGCCGACGTGGTGCAGACCCGGATGTTCGTGACCGACATCGCCCGCTGGGCCGATGTCGGCCGGGCCCATCAGGAGGTCTTCGGCGACATCCGGCCGGTGACGGCCATGCTGGGCGTCGCCGGCTTGATCGACCCGGCCATGCTCGTCGAGGTCGAGGCCGTGGCCTGGCTGGAGCGCTGAACGGCTCGTGCCCGCCGCCCGGATCTCCCTGCCCGACGAGATCGTCGCCGATGTGGCGCCGGCGTGGGAGAGCCTGCGCCTGGAGCTGGGCGTCCCCGACGCCTTTGCCCCGGCGGTCCTGGCCGAGGCCGACGCCGCGGCCGCCTCGCTCGGCTCCCGGCTGCCCGAACTCGACCGGACCGACCTGCCCCTGGTCACCATCGACCCCGAGGGGGCCCGGGACCTCGACCAGGCCGTCGCCATCGAGCGCCGGTCCGGCGGCGGCTACCGGGTCCACTACGCCATCGCCGACGTGGCCTCGTTCGCCGCTCCCGGCGGGGCCGTCGACGTGGAGTCGCACCGGCGCGGCATGACCTTGTACGCCCCGGACCGCAACGTGCCCGTCCACCCGGAGGTGCTGAGCACGGGTGCCGCCAGCCTGCTGCCCGGGGAGCTGCGCCCCGCGCTGCTGTGGACCCTCGACCTCGACGCCGGCGGCGCGCTCGTCGGCACCGACGTCCGACGGGCACAAGTACGCTCCCGCCGGCAGCTGGCGTATCCCGAGGTCCAGCGCCTGCTGGACACGGCGACGGCAGACGAAAGCCTGGACCTGCTGCGCGAGGTCGGCCGGCTTCGCCAGGCTCGGGCCGCCGAGCGCGGTGCGGTGCACCTGCCGACCCTCGAGCAGGAGGTGGAGGTCGGCACGGACGGCCCGCCCCGGCTGGTGTTCCGGGCCCCGCTGCCCTGCGAGGACTGGAACGCGGAGATCAGCCTGCTGACGGGAATGGCCGCGGCGGCTGTGATGCTGCAGGGCCGGGTCGGCCTGCTGCGAACCCTCCCGCCGCCCGAGCCGACCGAGGTCGTCTCGGTCCGCCGCAGTGCCCTGGCCCTCGGTCTGGCCTGGCCGGAAGACGCGACGTACGCCGCGGTGATCTCGGCGCTCGATCCGAACGTCCCCGAGGCTGCCGCCCTGCTGACCTTCGCGGCCCGGCTGCTGCGAGGGGCGGCGTACACCGCCTTCGACGGCACCGTGCCGGCCCAGGTCATGCACAGCGCGGTGGCCGCTCCCTACGCCCACGCCACCGCGCCGCTGCGGCGACTGGCCGACCGCTACGTGGGGGAGGTCTGCGTCGCCCTGGTCGCCGGTGCCGACGTGCCGCCGTGGGCCGGCGCCGGCCTCTCCGCCCTGCCGGCCGAGATGGCGGCGGCCGGCCAGCGGGCCCACGCCCTCGAGCGGGCCGTCGTCGACCTGGCCGAGGCCGTGGTCCTGGCCGCCAGGGTGGGGGAGGAGTTCGACGCTGTCGTGGTCGAGAGCGGCGAGCGCAAGGGCGTCGTCCAACTGCGCGATCCGGCCGTCCGGGCGAGGTGCGACGCACCTCGGCTGCCCCTCGGCCACGCCCTTCGGGTGCGGCTGGCCGAGGTCGACGTGACGGCCCGGCGGGTGGTGTTCCGCCCGGCCTGAACGGTTCGAGAAGGTCGCGGGCGGTGCCCACTGGTCACCGACGGACAACTTCGAGCAGGGGGAGGGCCGAGGCCGACACCACCACCATGCGCAGGGGATGCTGCGGTCGCTGGGATTCACCAGCGTGACGGTGACGGTCAGCCCGAACCCGGCCTGATCGCCCGCACCTCCTCGATGGTGTCCGCCTCGCCGGGCGCCTTGTCGGGCCGGTACCGCCGCACGCGGGCGAACCGTAGGGACACCCCGCCGGGGTAGCGGTCGGAGGTCTGGACGCCGTCGAGGGCGATCTCCACGACCAGCTCGGGCCGGACCTCCACCACGATCCCCGAGCGGGCGACCTCGAGTTCCAGCAGGCGCTCGGTCTGCCAGGTGAGGAGCGCGTCGGTCAGGCCCTTGAACGTCTTGCCCACCATGACGAAGCCGCCGTCAGCGCCGCGGGCACCGAGGTGCAGGTTGGACAGCCAACCCCGCCGCCGGCCGTGGCCCCACTCGGCCCCGAGCACCACCAGGTCGAGCGTGCGCACCGGCTTGACCTTCCGCCAGGCCGAGCCCCGCCGACCCGCCTCGTAGCGCGAGGACACCTCCTTGACCATGATCCCTTCATGGCCGGCGGCCAGCGCGCCCTCGAGAAACCGGGCCGCGACCTCTGGGTCCTCGGTGACGACCGACGGGACGCGCAGCGGCCCGACCACCGCGTCGAGCAGCTCGGCCCGGGTGGACAGCGGCTCGTCCAGCAAGTCGCGGCCGTCCACGTGCAGGAGGTCGAAGAACCACACCCCGAGGGCGGCGCCGGCGCCGTCGTGACGGCCGAACCGGCTCATCGTGTCCTGGAACAGGTCGGGCCGCTCGTCGTCGCCCACACCCAGGACCTCACCGTCGAGCACCAGGCGGTGCGCAGGCAGGGACCGCACGACGTCGACCACGCCCGGCAACCGGGCGGTCACGTCGTTCAGGTTGCGGGTGAAGAGCCTGACCTCGTCGCCGTCGCGGTGGGCCTGGACCCGGGCGCCGTCGAGCTTCCACTCGACCGAGGAGAGCCCGCAGCCCTCGACCCCGGCCCGCACGTCCGTCGCCGTGGCGGCCAGCATGGGAAGCACGGGGCGGAGGACCTGGAGGCCGATGGCGCACAGGCCGGTCTCGCCTTCGGTCCGGGCGACGGTGGCGACCCGGGACAGGTCGCCGTCGAGCATGAGCGCCCGGCGGACCACCTCGGCGGGGACGTCGGTGGCGTCGGCCAGGGCGTCGCCGACCAGGGCGACGAGGGCGCCCTGGCGAAGGTCGCCCAGCAGGAGTCGGCGCAGGAAGTCGGCTTCGGCCGCAGTGGCCCGGGCGAACAGATCCCGCAGCAGGGCCAGGCGGGCCGTGGTGGAGCCGGTCCCGACCATGGAGGCCAGCGCGCCCGCGGCCTGGTCGACGTCGGTGACGGTGATGGTCGGCTCGGCCGCGGCAGCGACCTCCTCGACCGCCTGCAACAGGCCCCACCCGACGCCGACCCGGCCCTGGCGGAGCTGGCCGGAGAGGAAGGCGGCGGCCGGCCCGACCTCGGCGCCGTCCACGTCGCGCAGCGCGTCGGCGAGCGCCGCCACCTTGATCTTTCTGGACCGGGTGGCGCCGACCCGCTCGGAGGCGTCGACCAGCGCGGCCAGCAGCATGGCCGCGATCCTCTCAGCCCGCCGGCCGTGCCAGCATGCCGGTATGCGAATCGGCATCATCGGCACGGGCAGGATCGGCGCCACCCTGGCCGAACTCCTCACCAGGGCCGGCCACGACGTCACCGTCGCCAACTCGCGGGGTCGGGCCGCGGTGGCCGACCTGGTGGCCGAGCTGGGACCTCGCGCCACGGCCGGCTCCGCGGCCGAGGCGGCGGCGGCCGGCGACGTGGTCGTACTGGCCATCCCGTTCGTCGCCTACCGGGACCTGCCGGCGGCGGAGCTGGCCGGCAAGATCGTGGTCGACGCCAACAACTACTACCCGGCGCGCGACGGCCAGTTCCCGGAGCTGGACGACGGTTCGACGACCTCGAGCGAGGTCATCGCCGCCGCCCTTTCGGGGGCCCGGGTGGTGAAGGCGTTCAACACCGTCTACTACGTGCACCTGCGCGACGACGGCCGTCCCACGGGCACGCCCGGCCGACGGGCCATTCCCATCGCCGGCGACGATCCGGACGCGAAGGAGGTGGTCGCCGGGCTGCTCGACGACATCGGCTTCGACGCCTTCGACGCCGGCCCCCTCGCCGCGGGTCGGCGGCTGGAGCCCGGGTCGCCCGTCTACAACGTCCCCCTGACCCGCGACGAGATGGCCGCCGCCCTGGCCTGAGCCTCGGCGCAGGCCACGCACATCCGGGCCGTCGGGTGGGCGGCCAGCCTCTCGGGCGGGACCGCCCGCCCGCACACCTCGCAGGCGCCGTAGGTGCCGGTGTCGAGCCGCGCAAGGGCGTCGTCGAGGTCGGCGAGGTCCTGGCGCGCCTGGGCCAGCAGGTCGATCACCAGGGCCCGCTCGAACCCGACGGTCGAGCCCTCGGGATCGTGCTCGTCGTCGGGCGGGTCGAGGGCGGCGGCGTCGACGATGGCGCCCAGGTCGCGTTCCAGGCCGGCGACGCGGGCCACGATCCGCCCGCGCTCGCCGGCCAGCACGGCCCGCGTGTCGTCGCTCAGGCCGGCGCCACCGTCGCCACGAGCTCCTCGCGGTTCATCGACGAGCGGCCGGGGATCTCCTGCTCGGTGGCCAGCTGCTTGAGCTGCTCGGTGCTCAGGTGCTCCTTGTCGGCGGCCGTCGGGGCGCCGAGCTGGGCCTTCAACGCCTCGAGCTGGCTCCCGAGATCCTCGAGGGCGGACCTGTCGAAGGCCTTGCGGGTCTCCGGGAACAGCTCCTCCTCCTCTTCGCCGGCGTGGTGCTCGACGCTCTCGATCAGCACCTTCATCTTGGCGACCCACGCGTCGTCGTCGGGGCTCAGGGTCTTGATCTCGGCGATGAGCGTCTTGGCCACGTGGTGTTCTTCCACCCCTTCGGCGACGCTGTCGTGCAGCTCCTCGTCGGCCCCACCGACGGCCGGGTAGAAGATCTCCTCCTCGATCTGGGTGTGCACCTCCAGCTCGGTGATGATCTTCGCCGACAGCGCGGCCATCTCCGCCGTGTCGTCGCTCTCCTCCGCGGCCTGGAAGCGGGCGAACAGGCCGCGCACGCGGTTGTGGTCGGCGGTCAACAGGGTCAACGCGTCCATCGGCACTCCTTCGTCGAGAGCGGGCCGGAGGCGGCTCCGCGCACACGGATCTTGGCCGTTGGCCTACCCAACGCCGCGCCCTCTCACCCACTCTCGGGGCGGCGCCTGCGGACGAGCAGGAGGCCGAAGGCGAGGACGACGCCCGCGGCCAGCACGCCGCTCGCGGTGCCCTCGGCGAAGGAACTGGCCCGGCTGGTCGCCGGCTTCGAGGGCGACGCGGCCGCGTGCACCGCAGTCGTGAAGTAGTAGTCCTCCACCGGCAGCTGCACCGTCCCCCGCCGGGAGTCCGACCAGGAGAAGTACGTCACGGCGTTCGTCGAGGCGATCCCGGCGGGACCCATGAGCCCGTAGTTGTCGTTGACGGTGTACCCCTCGTTCTTGTTCATCGACCGGTCGCTGACCCGCATGTTGGGAGCCCAGGTCTTCCCGCCGTCGACGGAGTAGGTGTAGTAGAGGTCCCAGAACGTCTCCGTCTTCGGTGTGGCCGTGGGATCGAAGGCCAGGGTCGAGCGGAAGTCGATCCACGACACGTCGATGCGCCCGTTCGGCGCCACGCTGATACCGGGGTAGTAGTGGTCGACGGTGGCCTTGTCGTCGTTGAGCTGCATGAGCTGGCCGAACGTCTTGCCACCGTCCGTGGACGCCTTGAAGAAGACGTTGATCGGGGTGCCGCTGGTGTTCCCGCTCTGGCTGAAGACCATGTAGACGTTCCCGTTCTTCGGGTCGGCCGCACCCGCCGGCGGCCAGTCGCAGCCACCGCAGTGGACGGCGCTGTCGTCGGCGACGGTGGTCTTCCAGGTCTTGCCGTGGTCGGCCGAGACCGAGACGAACTTCTGGCCTCCGGCACCCGGTCCACCCGGGGGAGAGGTCGGGCCGAAGGGCTTGGTCGGGTCGGCGGGAGGCGTCTTCTCGCGGCTGATGGCGTAGACGAGACCGTTGGGGCCGACGCTGACCTCGGGGATGAAGGCGCCGTAGATCTGGGTCTGAGGGACGTCACCCATGATGTCGACGGGCGCCCCCCACGTGTTGCCGCCGTCGGCCGACGCTGCGACCACGCTGCGCAGCGGCACATTGCCGAACAGCCCGAACGGGGGGAGGCGACTGGCGTGGCCGACCCGGGCCGCCGCGTACACGTAGTCGCTGTTGGGATCGGCGGACGCGGTCACCAGGCTGTAGTGCTCGCCCGCCACCTCGGTGGACCCGTCGGCGCTGGTGAACTTGTGGTCGGTCTCACCCTTGTGGATGATCGTGAAATCCCAGGTGTTGCCGAGGTCGGTCGTGTGGGCGGCGTAGAGGTCGTTGACGTCCTGCTGGCCGCCGAGGTTGTCGGCCGCGGAGATCAGGTTCACCGAACCGTCCTGGGCGAACGCGGCCCCGAGGAACGGGCCGAGGTCGGAGCGCACGCACGTCGCGTACTGGGGCGGCTTGGCCACGCCTTTGCCTTGGGCCCAGGTCCGGCCGCCGTCGCGGCTGACGAAGATCCCGCACCAGGCCGCGGTGTAGTTGGCGCCGGCGATCACCAGGATGTTCGGATCCTGGGGGTCGACCAGCATCTGCGGCTGGTTCCACGCCCGGCCCGGCGCGTTGTCCGTGCTGACCTGGACGGAGGGGTAGATCTGGGGCGGACCGGCCGGGGTCACCGCGGTGGCCGAGGACGTGCTCAGCGCGCCCAACGCGGCCGTGGCCACAAGCACCGCCCCGATCAGCGGGCGGCGGCGCCTTGGGCGACGGCGGGTAGAAGGACGGCTCCGGTCCAAAGGTCCACTCCTCGTTCCCCCCAACCCACCCCGTATGAGGCTGGACGGATTGTTGTGGCGCACGCGGCCGGTGTCAACGGCCTGCGCGGTCGCCGCGTGCCAGCGGGGGCCGGAGCGACAACTAGCGTTTTCACATGGCGCTTCGAACAGTCGCGCCCCGGCGCGTCTCTGCGCCGGTGGCTGCTCTCCTCGGCATCCTGACCCTCCTCGCCGGCCTGGTGCCCGCGCTGCCCGCCGCGGCGGCGGCGACCGCTCCGCCGGGATGGCAGCTCGTGGCCTCCGAGAACCTCGGGCCGGGCGTCGAGCACCAGACCCTGCGCATGGCCAACCCGGCCGAGGAGGTCCACGTCGCCCGCCTGGCCGCCGGCGGCACCGGCCGCCTGCTCCCCGTCCTCGCCCACGACGTGCTGACCGGCGCTTCCTCCGGCCCGGAGCGGACGAGCGCCATGTGCGCCCGGGTGAAGTGCGTCGCCGCGGTGAACGGCGACTTCTTCGACGGTGCCGGCGATCCGGTCGGCGCCATGGTCTCGGCCGGAGAGCTGGTCGCTTCGCCCGCGGACGACCACATCCTCCTGCGCATCGACGCCCAGGGCCGCCCGACGCTGCGCCCGGGCATGGACTGGAGCGCGGCCGTCATGACCGCCGACGGGCGGGCGGTCGCCGTCGACGCGGTCAACCGCCCCCTGACCGGCGACGGCATCGCCCTGTACTCCCGGCGGTGGGGCCCGTCGACGGGCACCGATCCGGCGACCACCGAGGCCGCCCTGCAACTGCCCCCGGCGACTGCGGTTCTGCCCTCGGGGGCGACGCCCGTCGCCATCGGGCCGGCCGTGGCCGGCGGCGACCTGCCCATCGGCGCCGGCCAGGTCGTGCTGTCCGGCCGGGGGCCGGGCGCGGCGGCCGTCGCCCAACTGGCGTCGCACGCCGCGGTGCTGAAGGTCGACCTGGGCGGGACGGCCGCGGCCATCGGCGGATCGCCGCAGCTTCTCCAAGGCGGCCAGATCTGGTTCCCCACCGACAACCGGGACGACTTCACGCAGGGCCGGCACGCCCGGACCATGGTGGGGCTGACGTCGAACGGCGAGATGCTGCTGGTCACGGCCGACGGCGCCGGGCCGGGGTCGGGGTTGACGCTGGTGGAGGCGGCCAGGCTGATGTCGGGGCTGGGT
>DATASA010000130.1:0-20258 GCA_036269435.1 Acidimicrobiales bacterium
GTCGAATGTCGTCACCGAGTGCCGCCTGCGGAGCTCTCGCCGACAGGCGAGGCCGACCCCGAGAGCGCGAGCGATGTCGTGGACGTGCGCCGCAGTGTCAACACCAGTGCGGCGATCGACAGCGCGACGGTGACCCAGGCGGCAAGGGCGGGCGCGTGGCCGCTGACTGCGAGGCCCGGTGCGGCGATGGAGAGGTCGATCAGGCGTGTCGCCACCGCCAGACGGCCAGCCCACCGGGCGTTGCGGGCCACGCCGACGGCGGCGACGACCGTGAGGATGCCGAGGACGCCGACGAGGATGCCGACGACCGCGGGCACGTCCGTCCTGCCGAGCAGCAGTGGTACGGCCGCGAGGTCGGACAGGGCGCATGCGACAAGGGCGACGACGGCGGGCTTGGTCGAGGTCATGGGGCGGCGGGTGTGTCGGTGTGCATGTCGTGGGCTCCTTCGTTCTGACGGGTGGAGTCGATGCCCGCTCAGGCCGCGGCGTTGCCGAGGAGCTGGCGGTGCATGGTGAGGTCGTCGCGGACCGCCCAGTGCTCGGCGACCTTGGCGTCGACCAGGCGGAACGCATGCGCGTGGTTGACGTCGAAGGAACGTCCGGTAGGCTCCACGCCGGTCAGCCCGATGAAGGAGAAGTGGTTCTGGAACGTGCCCGTCCAGCGCATCTTCGTGATCACCCAGTCGCCCGCCGCCAGAGTCTGCAGCGTCTCGAACTGCATGTCCGGGAACGCCGAGCGCTGACTGGTGATCAGGTCCGTGAGGAACTGAGGGCCATCGACCACCTCGCCGAAGTTGGTGAACTCGTGATGCGCAAGCTCGGGGAGGATCGAGAGATCCCCGCCGTCGAACGCTTCGCGCCACAGCCGGGCGACGACCTCGACGTTGGTGGCTGTGCGGTCCTCGACGCCTCGGGAGTCGCTGATCGTGCTCATTGTCCGTTCTCCTCCGCTCATTCACGGTAGCGACACTATCGTGATAGTGGTACTCTCGCAGAAGTGACGGCGGCTGTCAACCAGCGGCGTGGGTATGACTCCAGCCGGCGTCAGGCCCGCACTGAGGCGACGCGGAGCGCGGTGATCGTTGCCGCCCGCCGGCTGTTCCTCGCCGCGGGCTACGCGGCCACGACGATGGAGGCGATCAGCGAGGAGTCCGACACGCCGCCAGCGACGCTGTACCGGCTCTTCGAATCCAAGCTGGGCATCCTCAAGGCCCTACTGGATGTCGCAGCCGGCGGAGACGACGAGCCAGTCGCCTTCGGGGACCGACCGAAGGTGCAAGCCCTGCTCAACAGCGACTCGCCCCGCCAACAGGTGATGGGCTTCGCCGGCCTCGCGGGTGACGTGATGGCACGGCTGGCACCGATCCAGCGGATCCTGCTCGGCGCTGCTGGATCAGATCCTCAGGCCGCAGTGTTGCTCGACGAGCACACCCGCCAGCGCCAGGAGGGACAGGCGCGCATCGCCCGGACGCTTGCCCGGTCCGGCGCGCTGCGAGCGGGCCTGAGCGAGCGGGGCGCGGCCGACGTCATCCACGCGCTCATGTCGCCGGAGGTCTTCCGGCTCCTGACCGTCGACCGCGAATGGGACGTCGAGCGGTACCAAACCTGGCTGGGAGAGACGTTGGTCGCCCAGCTGCTCGGCGCCCAGAAGCGGAGGCCTCCCCGCACGAGCGGCGGGGTGCCGTAGATCCGGCTGGTGATCGAAGGGGTGGAGCGGCGCCGCCCAGGCGCCCCTTGCGACGATGGCGGCGCCGCCCAGTGTGGAGTCGCGGTACGACCAGCGCCGTCGCGCCGTCGTGAGCGCGAGCCAGGGCGGCTGGACGCGGTCTGCAACGAGCCCGAACACCGCGCCCGGGCACTGCCGCTCGCACCTACAAGCTGAAGAGCGGACCGTGGCTCTGGCTGGGGAGGAGGTTCGGATCACCGCCGAAGACGGCGTCGTAGCCACCATGGAGGATCACACCCAGTTGGGCGGTCACCGACCCCGTGCAGGATGCATTGCCGTTGGCGTCGGTGGTGGCGACACAGACCACCGTGCTCCCGACCATGAACCGGATGGTCTGGCCGGACACGGGCACCGCCGGGCTGCCGATGGTGAGCCGGGCGCTGACCATCGGGAAGTAGATGTGCGGCGGCACCAGGCGGGCTTCGGCAGGTGTGGCCACCAGGGTGGTGGTCGCGCGGGAGACGGTCAGCGTGCCGTTCACGGGGGTGAACGAGTAGTTGGCGGCGGCCAGCGTCCCTTGGGCGACGGTGATCGAGTAGTTCCCGACGCCGGAGGACGGCACCGCCGCAGTCGACAGGGCAGCAGTGCCCGAGACCACGGCCGCCTGGTCACCGTTCACGAAACCGGCGACCTTGTAGGTCAGGGCTGGATTGGGCTGGCCGTAGGGCCTGGTCTTGTTGTCCGCGGTGACGGTCAGCGCTGCCTTGGTCACGCTCAGGGTACCGGCGGTGAAGGTGATCGTGTAGTTGGCCGACGTCAGCCCCGAGGGGGTGATCGCGTACCCGCCGAGGCCGCTCGCCGCAGTGGCCGGGGTGGCGAAAGCCAGGGTTCCGCCCAGGGATGCAGGACCGTCGCCGTTGACGAACCCGGCGTAGCTTGCCGTGAAGGGTGGGTTGGCCTGGCCGTAGGGCCTGGTCTTGTTGTCGGCGGTGACGGTCAGCGCTGCCTTGTCGACGACCTCCGTGAAGAGGAGTGAACTCGCCAAGAAATTCGGGTCTCCGCCATAGCCGACCGTGATGGCGTGGCTGCCGGCCGAAAGTGGGCGTGTCGTCAGGATCGCGACGGCGTTGCCGCGGCCGTCGTTCTGGAGCGTGGCACTGCCCAGCGTCGTGGTCCCTTCGGTGAACGTGACCGGTCCGGTCGCCAACTCGGCTCCGGGATCGTTGGCCACGGTGGCGGTCAAGGTCACCGGCTGACCGAAGACCGCAGGGTTCGCCGAGGACGACAGTCCGGTGCTCGTCGTGTTCTTCGTGATCGTGAGCTTGCCGGCGACGAACGGTTGCGAGCCGAAGCCGAAGCTGTACCTGCCGTCGCCGGACAGGGTGCCCACGGTACAGGTGATCGGATACGGGCTCCCTGCCACCGTGCTGGCAATCGAGGCGTTGCTCGTGCACGACGCGTTGCCGGTCACGCCCGAGGTGGGGAGGGTCTCACCGTTCTTGAACCCCGAGAGCGTCGCGGTGAACGTCGGGTCAGCCGCGCCGTAGACCCTGCTCGCGCTCGGAGCGGTGACCGTCAGCGGTGCCGCGCCGATCTGCAGGACGGCGTCTGCGAAGGTGATGTCGTATCGGTCCGAGCTCAGTCCCGACAGCCGCACGGGATAGCGGCCCGGCGGACTGGCGGTCGTCGCCGCCGTGTCGAAACTCAGCGTCCCGGTCAGAGAGGCGGAGGTGTCCCCGTTGACGAACGCCGAACTGACCCCAGGCGGGCCCGTGTAGATGGGAGCGTAGGTCGTCGGGATGGCGTCCCCGTAGGACGTGAACCCGGTGTCGGCGCTGATCGTGAGGGGCCGTGGGACCACCTTGAAGGTGCCGCCGCGATAGGTGGGGGTGAAGGAGTCGTGGGTCGAGGACCCGGTCACGCCCGAGCAGCTCGCCGCATCTATCGTGTAGCTCCCCGGCAGCAGCCCGCCGAGCGCCTTACCGCCGTCGGCCGTCGTGCAGGTGGCCGTGCCGGTCAGCGAGACACCCACCGGCGGATTCCCGGTATACGCAAAGCTTTTGGCGCCACCGTATTGACCGGTGCCGGTGACCGTCGCATCGCAGTTCGTGCTGCCCTGGCCGGCCAGCGGGATCGTGATGCTCTGGCCGCCGTCGATCCCGGGATCACCTCCGCTGAGTGGAACGCTACCTGCCGCGATTCCGTACCGGCCGCTCGCGAGCTGGACGTCGTCGAAGTTCCACCCCGGCGCCGTGCCGGCGCCGTCGTTGTGAATCGTGAGCGACCGCAATGCGCCGAGGTCTTCGCTCGGGATGGTGACCCGGTTGACGTCGTCGCGCTCGAACTCGCGCTGTATCGCCGTGCTGATCGTCAGCGACGACGAAGCCCGGCAGCCTGTCAACGTGAATGTCAGCTTGGCGTCCGTGCCCGCGTTGAGCTCGTCGGTCGTGTGGATACGCAGCGCGTACCCCTCCGTCTTCTGGTTGTCGAAGGGATTGTCCGCGGCCGTCGCGAGGAAAACGTCTGTCCGGCCCTGCACTATCTGCGACAGGGTCTTGATGTGGTCGACGGTGACGGCCTTGGACGGCACGTCGAGGCCGGCGTCGGGGATCTCGCCATCGGCTCCGCCGTCGATGATCCTGTTCATGTCGGATGCGGTGTTCACGGTGAAGGCGTAGGGGATCGCGATCGACCGGCCGATCCCCGCCTGATCGAAGCCCAGATTCTGCGCCGAAGCCTGCTCGATGTTCGGCAGAACGGACGGCGCGAATCCGCTGTCGAAGGCGATGCTGCCGGCTCCGTAGCCGATTTGGGCGGACCCCACGTGCGCAGCATCGAACTTGCTCAGCAGGAATCTCGTGGTGCTGTCGGGAGCATCGCTGCCTCCGTCGACCATGATCCCCTCGCGCGATGTGAGGAGGCTGGTGAACGCGGTCTGAAAGAGGTTGTTCGCGTCGACGGCGTCGCCGACGCTGTAGATGATCCACGGCTGGCGCGAGCTCGGCACCCGGAGATCGGTCAGCGTCTGACGGAACTTGTCGACGGCCGCGTGCATTCGCACGCCGGCGTCCGGGGGGCCGCTCGCGCTGCTCTGTGAGGCCGCCGTGGGGCTCTTGACGTCGAAGGCGATCGCGGCGACGTTCGCACCATCGCAGACGATCCTCGCGGCGACCGACAAGCGCCAGTTTCCCGTGGTGTCACCGCAGTTCGTCGCGCTGTCGACCCCGAGCCAGCGCTCGAGCGTCTGCGGCATGCGCGCTGGCGTTGTGGTGTCGTCGTGATAGATGAACATGCCCGATGGCCCAGCCGTGGAGTTCACCAGCGTGCCATCGAATTTGGCCGTAGGTGCGAACGTCATCACATCGGGTTCGAGCGCGTTTGCGCCCGCGCCGAGCGCTGCGCCCACGTCGTCGGCTCCGTTGTCGACCTCGTTGGGGTTGTGGGCGTAGATGTAGAAGGGCCGGCGATGCTGCCCGTTCGGTCCGAGGTCCGACCCCGACCCCCCCGCGCGTGCCGACAACGGCCGGGTGGCGCCGACCCCGATGAAGACGCCGCAGGGCAACGCCACGAGCGCGATCAGCTGCCAGAGCCTCCGCGGCCGCCGACACGCCGAGCGCCCCATCACGCGACCACCCTGGTCGCGCGGCCGCCAGCCGCTCCGACGCCGCCAACCCGCACGGCGCCGGCCTCCGCGGCGATGGAGTGCGCGCGCCGACGCAGTGAGTCGTCGAACACCTGGAACACCGAGCCTCCCACAGCCGGATCGACGGCACCGGAGCCGGGCCGACCTCCCTACGGACTACCAGCCGTTTCGCACGGGGTAGTCCGATGGTGCGGGACGAGCGGAAGGTATCACGCAGGTCTCTTCACGGCACGTCGAGAAATGTTGCATCGGGGCATTTGCCGTCTTGCAGTCAGAGGAAGGCGGCGGATGCTGTGAGGCGGGCACGCGTTAGCGGGGGCCCGGTCGACGCTCGACCTCCAGAGCCGGCAAGCCACTTCGGTCGCTGCAGCAGCCGAGTCCGCTCTGAGAGTCGGAAGTTCAACCCCGGTGCGAGGTGGGCTGGCAGCGCTGGCTCGCTGGGCGTTCACAGGAATAGCGCGACCAGCGCACCGCGATCTTCCACTAGAACTCCGGCGAGGAGTAGGGGGATTTGCGTCATGCCAATCGTCCGGAGGTGTCGCATTTCGCCATTGGGGCGGTCGTCGCGAAGGGCTCCTCGGGTCGGAGCAGGACGAAGCGCTCCTCAGTCGTTCACGACGGCGGCGAGGCGGCGGCAGTCGTCGATCGCCAGCGTGCCGGTGTCCTCGGCGAGCACCTGGAGGCACACGTGGTCGGCGCCCGCGTCCCGGTGCTCCTGCACGCGGGGGGCGATGGCTGCTTCGTCGCCCCAAGCCACGAGCGCGTCGACCAGCCGGTCGGTGCCCCCGCCGCCCAGGTCGTCGTCGGTGAAGCCGAACCGCTTCCAGTTGTTGGAGTAGTTCGGCAAGGTGAGGTAGTTGGCAAGGTGGCGGCGGGCGATCGTTCGGGCGCGGTCGGCGTCGGTCTCGAGCACGACGCCCTGCTCGGGCACGACGAGCTTGCGGGGCCCGACCGCCCGACGGGCGACGTTCGTGTGCTCCGGCGTGACCAGATAGGGGTGGGCCCCTGCGGCGCGGTTTCGCGCCAACTCGAGCATCTTGGGTCCCAACGCAGCCAGCACCCGATCGTCGACGGGCAAGGGCGTCGGTGCCGCGTCGAGGGCATCGAGGAACTCACGCGTGCGGGCAAGGGGATTGCGGTAGCGGCCGGCCTCCTGCGCGTCGATCAGTCGCGCATGGCTCACCCCGATCCCGACGAGGAAGCGGTGCTCATAGGCGAAGCTGAGTCGGGCATGCTCGGCGGCGGTCTCTTTCGGCTCGTGCATCCACAGGTTGAGGATCCCGGTGGCGATCGTTGCCGTCTTCGTGGCGGCCAGCAGGTTCTCGACCGCACCGAACACGTCGCCCCCGGAATCGGGGATGCAGAGGGCGGTGTAGCCGAGCCCTTCGAGCTCGGCCGCGAGGTCGGCGGCAGCCGCGGGCTCGCTGTTGCGCAGCGCGGGGCTCCAGATGCCGGTGCCGGTGAGAGGGAAGCTCATGGCCGCCATTCTGTCGCTGGTACGCAGGCCCGTGGCGGCGCCGGACTCGGAGCGGCAAGCCGCGAGCGGCAATGCCGCCGGTTCAGATCACGGCCTGAGCGCAGCCGACCGGCGGTCGGCCGCGCCGACGAGCTCCGGCCCACGCCAGGTGGCCTCGTTGCGGGTGGCGATCGGAGTGGTGGCGCTCCCGGCCATGCTGGCCTCCACCAGGACGATCGGAAGGGCGACGAGGCCGAGCCGGGCGTGGCCCGCCCACCACAGGATCACCGCGCCACCGCAACGGGGGCCTGGACCACGTCGCTGCGCGACGGCTGGAGGATGGCCAGGATCTTCGCCGACGTGACGGCCGGGACACCGGCGCCGTCGAGGACCGCGTACAGGTGGTCGAGCACCTTGTCGAAGGCTTCGTTGGTGATGGCCAGCCCGGAGTGCGCCGGCTGCATCATGCGGCCGGTGTACTCCTCGGACGTCCCGCCGAGGGCGACGGTCAGCAGCGCACGCTGATGGGCCCTCAACCGGGTCATGTCGCGCCCGTCGAAGTAGGCCATCACGTCAGGGTCGGCGACCACGCGTTCGTAGAACGCGTCGACGACCGCCCTAACCGCAGGCTCGCCGCCGATCTCGTCGAAGATGGTGCGTCGCATGGAAGGTTCCTCTCTCTCAGGGACGGAGCAGGGCGTCGAGCTCGGACTCCACCGCGCTGGCCGAGCGGGAGGTGGCGCTCAGGTGGCCGGCGACGTCCCGGGCGCCGGGGCCGATCTTGTCGACCAGGGTCTCCTCGATCGTGGCGACCATGCCGCCGCTGGAGCGGAGGTAGCCGACCAGCACGACCAGAAGAACGACGACGGCCGCCGCCGTGAGCGCGGCCAGCAGGGCGGTCACCGGCGGAGGCTCCGGAGCGTGTCGGCGGCCCGGTCGAGACGGGAGCCATGCCGCCAGTAGAGCGAGTGGCTGTTTCGGTCGGGTTTCCCGGTTGGAAACGTCGAGTTACGCGGGTTGCACGACTCGCGGCCGCCGCCTGCGAGGACGCCGGAACGCTGGCGAAACCGACCTCTCCCCGGCGTTGACGCAGGGAACGACAGCAGGCTTCACGACCATGCGGTCAAGGCTTCGGCGCGCGCCTTGATGCCCAGGAGCATCTTGCGCTCCATGACGAAATGGACGGGTTCGAGGAGGTAGTGGCTGGCCAAGGTGCTGACGACGGTCGGCTTGTAGTCGGCCCGCCAGCGGACGAGCAGGCGGGTGCCGCCGCCAGGCGACGGAGTGAGGACGAACGCCCACGTCGCCACCGCGAAACCCTCGATCACCTCGTCGGGCTCCCGGGGCGTCTGCAGGACCAGCGCGTGCCCGGGATCGAGGACGGCGACCTTCAACCGCAGGGGGACCGGCGCGTCGCGGGGGACGAGCCAGATGGCGTCGCCCACCGCCAGCTGTTGGTGCTCGGGCGCGACCACGTTCCCGCTGTGCATCTTCACGCCGACCAGGTTCTCCAGCCAGTCGTAGCTGTAGAGCCCCCCTCGGCCCTGGCCCATCTGCACCAGCCAGGGCCAGACCCGACCGGCACCGGCGACGACGTGAACGCCGCGGGTCGTCGTGTACCGGGGCGCACCGACGAGCTCGTCGCCGGGCAACGGTTGGTCGACCTCCGCCTCCGTCGCCCCCCAGTGCAGGAACCGGGGCCGCAGCACGAACGTGTAGGCCGCGGCGGCCGCCGCCGGGACGAGCAGGCGGGCCTTGTGGCTCACTGCGACGACCGCGTGGCTGAAGTCGCGCTACGCCTGGGCGACCCACTGCGACCACGGCACGTTCCAGTCGCCGTAGCCGTTGGTCGGGGCCAGCTGCTTCGGCGTGCCGACGACGGAGACGATGTCGCCCGGGACGCTGAAGTCGAAGAACCAGTGGGCGTCGTCGGGCGACACGTTCACGCACCCGTGCGAGACGTTGTTGTGCCCCTGGTCGTCGAGCGACCACGGGGCGGCGTGCACGAACTCGCCGGAGTTGGAGATGCGCACGTCCCAGTCGACCGTCTCGTAGTACCCGTCGGGGGAGTTGCGCGGGATGCCGACGGTGGCCGAGTCCATGAGGATCTGCGGTTCCTTCTCGGAGACGACGTGGATGCCGCTGTCGGTGGGGTACTGGTCCCGGCCGGTCGAGACAGGGACCGTGCGCAGCACCGTTCCACCCGACGTCACCGTCATGGTGTGGGAGCCGGCGTCGACGGTGGAGACGTGGGCGTCCCCGATGGAGAACGACATCGTCCGCGGCGTCACGGCCCACACGCCGCCGCCGTCGTCGAACGCGGCCACGTCGGCCTGTACGGTGACCTTCGTCCCCGCCGGCCAGTACGCCTGGGGCCGGTAGTGCAGTTCGGTGTCGGAGAACCAGTGCCAGGCGCCGGCGACGGTCGGCGTCGTCGTGACCGACAGCCGGCGCTCGAAGGCGGCGTGGTCCTGGACCGGGCTGGTGAGGTACAACGCCAGCGGCATGCCGATCCCGACCGTCTGGCCGTCCAGCGGCCCGATCCCGACCTTCAGCACCTTGGCCGGGTTGAGGGTGGTGAACGTCGACTTGCGAACCTGGCGCTGGCCGGCGGCGTCCACCACCGTGGCCGCGACCGTGTAGGTCGTGCCCGGCTCGAGGGGTGCCGACGACCGCCACTGCCGGCTGTCGCCCGTTCCCGTCAGCAGCGTCGGGCCGGACTTCGGCTCGGGCCCGAGGTTGCGGCTGACCGCGGGGGTGGCCGCCCCCGAGGCGGCGGTGACGGCGACGTCGCCCAGCTCGCCCTGGGTGGCGCTGAGGACCACCGGCGCGTCCAGTCGGACGCCGTTGGCGCCGTCGGCAGGGGAGACGGCCAGGATCACCGACCGAACCGACGACTCGAGGGTGGGCCGGGCCGCCGGCGAGCGGGAGACGAGAAAGGCGACGACGCCGCCGACGAACAGCACAGCCGACGACACGGCCAGGGCGACATGAACCGCCCGCGCTCGCTTCATCGCACCGTCCTCACCTGCGGGTAGTACCCGATCCCAACCCCCTAAGCATCGCACCGCTCGACCGCCGAGGCATGACAGGCCGGGTTATGGGTCGGAACGCCGCCAGTGCTCCCGGCAGGCGCGGTCGGCCAGGCGGAGACGACCGCCGTGGGTGTGGGCTCGGCGGGCGGCGCCGACGATCAGCGGCACCGCGTCCTCCTCCAGGCACACCATCTCGGAGAGGTCGACGACGACGTCGAGGTTGCCCTGGGCGTCGATGAGGTCGCCGAGAACGGCGTTGATGCGCTCCCACGCCTCGACGTCGACGGTCCCGCAGATCGAGACGATCACCGTCCCGCCGTCGCGGCTGATCCCGAACCCGGGCCCGGGTTCCGGCGAGCGCCGAGGATGTTCGCTGGCGACTGGCGTAGGCCCTCCCTCCGTAGGTGCGCGGCGGACCCCTTCCCGCATTGGGCCTGTATCGACCATCGCGCCCGCCGACTTGAGCGGTTTCTCGCCGATACCTCCTGCTCCCGTCGTACGCCGGGCGCTGGCTAACGTTCCGCTACGCGCTCTCTCCGGTCCGGTCTCGCCGCCCTCGCCGCGGGGGCCGTCGTCCTCGCCGGCGCCTGCTCCGACCCCTCGTCGACCACCGCCCCGCCGCCCGCGCCGGCGCCCGTGGGTGTCGACTCGATCCCCGCGGTCGAACCGGCCACGCTGCCTTCGACGACCGCGGCCCCGACGACCGTGGCGCCGGCGGCCCCGCCGGTGCCCACCCCGGTCCCCGCGCTCGCAGCCCTCCCGCCCGCCGCTCCACTGACGGTGGCGAGCATCGTGGTTCCCCTGGTCGATGCCAGCCGGCCCACGGTGAGCGGGGGAGAGGTGCTGTCCAGCTCGCGGGCCCTCACCACGTGGGTCTGGTATCCGACGACGACTGCAGGTGGCCCGTGGCCGCTCGTCGTGTTCGCCCACGGCTACGAGGTCGGCCCGCAGCCCTACGCCGCGCTGTGCGAGGCCTGGGCCGAAGCGGGCTACGTGGTCGCCGCGCCGGAGTTTCCGCTGACCGACGCCGACGTCGCCGGCGACTACCTCGACGAGAACGACATCGACAACCAGCCCGACGACGTCCGCTTCGTGTTCGACTCGCTGCTGGCTCCCGACAGCCCGCTGGCCGGGCGGGTCGACCCCGACCGCCTGGCGGTCGCCGGCCACTCCGACGGCGGCGTGACCGCGCTGGCGGTGGCCGCCGACCCTCCTGCCGGGCTCCGGGGAGTGATCGCGCTCTCTGCTGCCCCCGTTTCCGCCGGCGCGACCGCCGGGCCGCCCCTGCTCGTGATGCACGGTGACGAGGACGACATCGACCCCTACGAGAACGGCGTGGCCGTCTTCGACGAGGCGGAAGCGCCGCGCTTCTTGGTCACGCTGCTCGGCGGCGGCCACCTTCCCCCCTTCACCGAGGGCAGCGACTACCTGGACGCGGTCGACCGGGTCGCGGTCGACTTTCTCGACCGGTACGTCGCCGGTCGCAGGGTCGGCGACGACGCCCTGGTGGCCGACGCCGATCCCGACCTGATGACCGTCGACGCCGACCCTTGACCCGAGATGTCACGTGAGCCGCATCGTCGTCTGCGGCGGAAGCGTCGTCGGCCTGGCCTCGGCCATGATGCTGGCCGGCGACGGCCACGACGTGACCGTGCTCGAGCGTGACCCCGCCCCACCTCCGGCGGACGCGTCGCAGGCGTGGGACACGTGGGACCGCAGCGGCGTGGCCCAGTTCCGCCAGCCCCACACCCTGTTCCCGCCCGTCCGCCACGTCCTGGAGCAGGAGCTTCCAGGCGTGGTCGAGGGCCTGATCGACGCGGGCTGCATCTGGGTCGACCCGCTCGCGGTCCAGCCGCCGACGATGAGCGACAAGGCTGCTCGCCCGGGCGACGACCGCTTCCGGTTGGTCACCGGGCGCCGGCCCGTCGTCGAAGCCGTCCTCGCCCACGCCGCCGACGGTCACGACGGCGTGGACGTGCGCAGAGGCGTGGCCGTCGCCGGGTTGCTCACCGCCAAGTCGTTGCCGCCGACCGGCGACGGAGGGCCGTACGTGCCCGAGGTGACGGGGGTGCGGACCACCGAAGGAGAGGAGCTCTTCGCCGACTTGGTCGTCGACGCGACCGGTCGCCGGTCGAGGCTGGGGGAGTGGCTGCAGGCCGCGGGTGGGCAGGCGCCGCTGGTCGCGTCGGAGGACTGCGGGTTCGTCTACCACACCCGCTACTTCCGGGGCCCGCGTCTGCCGCGCCTGGTGGCGCCTCCCGTCTCCGACATCGGCACCATCTCGCTGCTGACGATCCCTGGCGACAACGGCACGTGGTCGGTCACCGTGTGGGGGTCGGCGGCGGACGCCCCGCTCAAGCGGCTGCGCGAGCCGGACCGGTTCATGGCTGTGCTGGCCGCGTGCCCGCTGCACGCCCACTGGGGCCGGGCCGAGCCGCTCGGCGACGTGCTGTCCATGGCCGGCATCCTCGACCGGTACCGCCGCTTCGTCGTCGACGACGTGCCGGTGGCCACCGGGGTGGCTGCGGTCGGCGACGCCTGGGCCTGCACCAACCCCTCGGCCGGCCGGGGGGTGACCGTCGGGTTGCTCCACGCCCAGCGGCTGCGACGGGTGGTCCGGGCGGGGCTCGACGAGCCGGAGCGGTTCGTCGCCGCGTGGGACCGGGTCACCGAGGCCGAGCTGGCGCCGTTCTACTGGGACCAGCGGGCGGCCGACCGGGCACGGATCGCCGAGATGGACGGTCTGCGCGCCGGTGCGGCGCAGCCCCCTCCCGACCCCACGGCCGCCGCCGTAGCGGCCGCGTCCATCTACGACCCGGAGGTCTTTCGGGGCGTCGTCGAGCGGGCCATGTGCATGGCGCTGCCGGAGGAGGTGCTGGCCAGGCCCGGGTTCATGGACAGGGTCCGGGCCTGCCGAGGGCCGGCGCCGATGCCGCTCCCCGGCCCGGACCGGACCGGGCTCGTCGAACTCCTGCGCTGAAGGTGCCCGTTTCAGCCGGTGGCGGCGATCGGCTCCAGATCGGGACGCAGTGCCGGGCGCGGCCGGAGCCGGCGCTCGCGGAGGGGCACGGGCGCAGGCAGGGGCTCGGCCTCGTCGACCGCGAGCCCGCGCTCGGCCATCGTCGCAGAGGCGGCCCGCCGGGCCCGGCGGTCACCCATCCGGGCCAGGACCCCGACGTAGGCGAGGAAGGCGTCGACGAGGAAAAGGTGCACGATCAACAACGTCCGGAACATCGGCAGCAACCCGATGAGCCCGGTACCCGCCATCGCGATCAGCAGGCTGCCCAGGATCTGACGGCGCCGTTCGACCTTGGGCGACCGCATCCGTCGCGGCACCGCCTCGCCGGACTCGTCGTCGCGGCCGAGGCTGACGACAAAGGCGTCACGCCGGGCCGCCTGGGCCCGTACGGCGGGCGGGACCAGCACCGCGGCCAACAACACGAGGAGGAGCACGACCACGACCATCGTCGTGACCTACCGCATCTCGGAACGGACTGCCGCCCAGTCCCTCAGCGTCCGGGGCATCGGGTCAGACTAGAACACAGTGTCGCGTGACTCCACCGCCGCCGCGCGAGTCGGCCTCGGTCAGCGTACGGGGGCGCAGGTGCAGTTGTCGGTGGCCATGTTGCAGCCGTTGCAGGCGACCCGGCCCTCGTGGTTGTCGATGTGGACGCCCTTCCCGCACAGCGCGCACGTGCCCTTCGAGATGATCTGTTCCAGCTTTGTCATGTCGGAGCTCCCTTGTCCCTGCCGAAATTGTCCTTGGCCACGGTGTCCCGGGCCACTTTTTCCTTGGCCACGCATCTCTGGCCACTGTCCCATAGGCACAGCGGATGTGCAGACTGTAGCCAGAGCGACACTACCGGCGCCTCGCTGGCACCCTTCTGACGCTCCGTATAGTTCCGAGAAGGGCGTATCCTGGAACGCGCAGGGACATGCGAGCGCGAGGCAGGATCGGATTGGCAACGACCACACGTAGAGCGGTGACGCGCAAGGCGTACCGCTGCCCGGAATGCTACGCGCGCGTGGTCGGTGAGCCCGACGACGACGCCAAGACCACCCTCTGGTTGCACAGCCTCTCGGGCCGGTGCCGGGCGAAGCAGACGCCCAAGACCGAGAAGCCCCGCCGCAAGGAACGACTCGAGGCGATGCTCGGCGAGGAGTGGGGATAGCGTTCGCCGGGTCGGCCCGGGCCTGCGCGTGCGCGCCGACCCGGACGAAGTAGCGTTTCGGCGATGTTCGTAGCAGAGCCGGGCACCGCGGGCAAGGCCGTGACGAGAGTCGCCGGCCAGGGCGCCAGGCTGATGGTCCAGTGGGCCGTGACCGTCGCCGTCGCCGGCACCGTCCTCGCCGTGCTGAGCGGCATGCTGCTCACCCAGGCCAAGGCCTTCTTCACCGCCGGCGCGGCCGGTTCCGACCGGGCCAAGATCGAGCTCGCGCCACTGGCGACGCGGTCGATCCTGTACGCCGCCGACGGCACGGTCCTGCAGTACCTGCACGGGGACGAGGACCGTCTCCCGGTCTCGCTCGACAAGGTGCCGCCGCAGGTCGTCAAGGCGGTCCTCGACGCCGAGGACGAGCGCTTCTTCCAGCACGGGCCGATCGACCTGCGGGCCATGGCCCGGGCCATGGTCTCCAACCTCCAGGAGGGCCAGATCGCCGAGGGCGGGTCGACGATCACCCAGCAGCTCGTGAAGACCGCCCTCCTGAACCCCAAGAAGGACGTCAACCGCAAGCTCCAGGAGGCGTCGCTCGCCATCCGCCTGGAGAAGCAGATGACCAAGAGCGAGATCCTCGAGCGCTACCTGAACACGGTGTACTTCGGCAACGGGGCCTACGGCCTCCAGGCCGCGGCCGAGACCTACTACCAGACCGACGTGGACAAGCTCACGCTGGGCCAGGGCATCCTGCTGGCCGGGCTGATCCGCAACCCGGTCGGGGCCGACCCCTTCAACAACCCCACGGACGCCCGCGGCCGGCGCGACGCCATCATCGACCGCATGGTCGTCCTGGGAGACGTCACGCCCGACCAGGCCGTCGAACTGAAGGCCGAGGCCCTCCCCAAGCCCCAGCCGGCGGCCCCGATCGACGGCAGCAACTACTTCACCCGCCACGTCGTCGACCAGCTCCTGAAGGATCCCAAGTACCTGGGCGGCACCGACGCCGAACGGAACCGATTGGTGTTCCGCGGCGGTCTCAGCATCCACACGACGCTCATCCCCTCCGCGCAGGCGCAGGCCGAGCAGGCCATCGCCGAGACGCTGCCGGCCGACCGTCAGTCCTTCAACGCCGCCTTGGCGGCAATCGAACCGGCCAGCGGGGCGGTCCGTGCCGCGGTGAGCGGCGTCGACTTCGCCAAGGACACGACCGACCTCATCACCGGCGAGGGTCGCCAGGTCGGCTCTGCCTTCAAGCCGTTCACCCTGATGGCCGCGCTGGAAGCGGGTGACATCCCGGCCGACACCATCCTGGGCACGTCGCCGTGCAGCATCCCCAACCCCGGCAGCGTCGACGACCCCTGGGTGGCCCAGAACAACGAGGGCGAGGCGGCCGGGATCATCAGCCTCACCGACGCCACGGCGGAGTCGGTCAACTGCGCCTACGCCCGCCTGATCAAGCTGGTCGGCCCCGACAAGGTCGTGGACGTGGCCCACCGCATGGGCGTCGGCAACGCCACCGACCACAGCAGCCCCACGCCGCTGACGCCCGACCTGGCCCTGACCCTCGGCACGTCCGACGTCACCCCTCTGGACATGGCCAGCGCCTACGCCACCCTGGCCACCGACGGCGAGCACCACGAGCCGTACTTCATCGACCGCATCGAGGACAAGGACGGCAACGTCCTCTACAAGGCCAGCAACAAGGGCGACCGGGCCGTCTCCGTGCAGAACGCCCGCACGCTGCTCTCCGTGCTCCAGCAGGTGGTCGTCCGGGGGACCGGCACGGCCGCCGCCGTCCCGAAGTGGAACGTCGCCGGCAAGACCGGGTCCACCGACAACAACACCGACGGCTGGTTCGTGGGGGTGACGCCCAAGTTGGCCACTGCGGTCTGGATGGGGGATCCGTCGGCCAAGGTGCCGATGTACAACGTCGGCATCTTCCCGAAGGTCTTCGGAGGAACCTATCCGGCCATGATCTTCAGCGACTTCATGACCAAGTTCCTCACCGGCCAGACCCCGATCGACTTCGCGCCTCCCGACAAGGTGCCGAACCAGCGGCCGCCCAAGACGCTGGTCCTGCCGAACGAGCTGGCCCCCCAGCCCGACCAGCGGCAGTTCCAGACGTTCAACCCGACCAATGGGCCCGGCGTGACGACGCCTCGGACCCCCAACCCGGGCGGCACGGACACGCCCGTCATTCCCACGCCCACCATCCCGGTCATCACCGTGCCGTCCATCCCGGACGTGACCGTCCCAAGGGTGGTGGTCCCGACCCCGAACCCGACCCCGAGCCCCGTTCCGGACCCCGGACTGGGCAATGTGACCCCCACGACGCGGCGTAACCGCGGCATCGCAGAATGATGTGACGGTCTTCGACGACCTGTTGCAGGTCCAGGAGCACGACACCGCCGCCGACCGTCTCCGTCATCGCCGCCTGACGCTGCCCGAGCTCGTCGAGCTGCAGGCCGCCGAGGACGAGCTGGCGCGCGTCGAGGCGGCTGCGGCCGACGTCGACGCCCGCGCCGCAGAGGCCGGGCGGGCGCAGCGCCACCTGGAAGGCGAACTGTCGCTGGTGGAGGCCAAGGTCGCCGAGCTCGAGGCCAAGTTGTACTCCGGTGCCATCAACGTGCCCCGGGAGCTGCAGGCCATGCAGGCCGAGGGTGAGGCGCTGCGGGCCCGTCGGGCGACCCTGGAGGACGAGGTCCTGGAGGCCATGGGCCGGCGCGAGTCACTCGACGCCGAGGCGGTGGCCCTCCAGAAGCGACGGGAGGAGCTGGACGCCGACGGATCCAGGCTGCGAGTCGCGGTCGCCGAAGCCCAGGCCCAGGTCGACCGGGACCTGGCCGCCGAGCTCGACGCCCGCGCCTCGGCGGCGGCCGGCATCCCGGCCGAGCTGGCGTCGCTCTACGAGCAGCTTCGGGTGCGCCTCGGCGGCGTCGCCGCTGCGCCGCTCGTCAACGGTCGCTGCGGCGGCTGCCACCTCGCGCTGCCGGCCACCGAGGTGGCACGGCTCCGCCGGGAGCCGCCGGAGACGCTCGTGCGCTGCGAGCAGTGCGAGCGCATCCTCGTGCGCCCCTGAGCTCCCGGCAATGATCCTGTGGCCTACGGGCGTGGCCCTGGGCCTGGTGTGGCTCGTCTTTCGTGACCCGGCGTTCGACTACCGCATGGTGGTGGTGGGCGCCCTGGTCCCCGACGTAGTCGACGCACCGTTCGGCGGCGCACGGCTGGCCCACACGTTAATGGGGTCGGTGGCGGTGCTGACCGGGGTGATGCTGGCGACCCGTGGTCGCCGACACCTGCGGCGCAGCCTCCTGGCCCTGCCGATTGGGATGTTCGCCCACCTGGTGGCCGACGGGATGTGGGCCCGCACCGACACCTTCTGGTGGCCGTTCTTCGGCCGGTCGCTCACCGGGCGGCTGCCCGCGCTGGACCACGGGGTCGCCGTCCTCGTGATGGAGGAGCTGGTGGGGGCGGTGCTCGTCGCCTGGTGCTGGCGCCGGTTCCGCCTGTCGGACCCTGCGGTGCGGGCGACGTTCCTGCGCACCGGCCATCTGCCGAGGGACGTCCTCGGCTAGCCGCTACCCGCCGTTGCGGGCCTGAAACATGTGGTACAGCAGGATCAACTGAGAGATGGCGAGCGGCTCGCTGCGCTTGCCCTCCTCGATGGTCCCGAGGGACTCGGGCACCTCCTCGTCGACTCCGAGCTCCTTCCAAATCTCCTGCTCGACCTCCCGGGTGATCTCCCGGGGGGCGTAGGAGTGGATGTGGAGGGCGTCGACCGGCTTGCCGTCCTCGTCGCGCGACAGCTTCAGGTGCATGGCCTCCCGGTGGTCGTCGGTGAGGATGTTGGCCAGATCCGGGTGGGAGATGGTCGGCCGCAGCAGGCAGGTCACCGACAGCGGCTCGCTCTCGTCGCGACCTTCGATGCGGTCGAAGCGGATGACGATGTCGGCCCGGGCCCGCTGGGGCCGGATGAACTCGGCCGACTCCGGCTCGCGCTTCTCCAGGTCGGCGAGCACGGCCTCCTCGGTGTACCCCCGTTTGGTCGTGTCCCGCTTGACCTTCCAGTCGTAGCGGACGGGCTCGGGCGGGTCCAGGTACACGGTGGCGTCGAAGCAGGCCCGGGTCAGCTTGCTGTAGAGGGGCAGCAGTCCCTCGATGATCACGTACTCCCGGGGCTCGACCAGGACGGGGCGGCCGAGGGTCCCGTCGTGGTGGTTGTAGACCGGCTTGAGGATCGGATGCCCGAGGGCCAGGAGCTGTAGGTGCTGCTCCATGATGTCCATGTAGTTGCAGTCCGGATGCAGCGGCGTGAAGGGCAGCTTCTTGCGCTCGATCCGGTCGTATCGGTGGTAGTCGTCCACGCAGATGGACGTGATCCGGTCGGCGCCGAGGGCGTCGACCAGCCCCTGCGTGATGGTGGTCTTGCCCGCGGCGCTGTCGCCGGCGATGGCCAGCATGATGGGACGGCCGGGGCCGTCGCCGTTGCTGCGCCAGGACTTCTGGATGTTGACCTGCTTGTCCGGCATTTCGTCGGGCTCCTGTTCGTCCGTCAGGCCGCCAGGGCCTCTTCGGCCAGGCGTCGCAGGGTGGAAACGGCATCGGTGAGGCCGCCTTCGTGCTTGTAGAGCGCGCTTCCCGCCACCAGGACCCGGGCACCCGCCGACGCTGCGCCGGCGATGGTGGTCGGCGAGATGCCGCCGTCGACCTCGAGGTCGATGCGGAGGCCGCTCTCGGCGATCATCTGCGCCGCGTCGCGGATCTTGGGCTCCATGGTGGAGATGTACGCCTGGCCGCCGAAGCCGGGGTTCACCGTCATGACCAGCAGCAGGTCGACCTGGTCGAGCACGTAGCGCACGACGTCGAGCGGAGTCGACGGGTTCAGGGCGACCCCCGCCTTGCCCCCCGCCTCGCGGATCCCCGACAGCGTCTTGTGCAGATGAGTGCAGGCCTCGGCGTGGACGATGACCAGCTCGCAGCCGGCGTCGAGGTACTGCTTCATCATCAGATCGGGGTTGACCACCATGAGGTGGGCCTCGAAGGGCACCGAGGCGTGCGACCGGCAGGCCGAGATGACGTCGGGCCCGAACGTCAGGTTCGGCACGAACACACCGTCCATGACGTCCCACTGGATCTTGTCGACACCGGCCGCCTCCAGCGCGGCGACCTCTTCGCCGAGCTTCGAGTAGTCGGCGGGAAGGACCGACGGCACGATTTGCACCTGGCTGGCCGGGGGCCTGATGTTGGTCACGGTTGCGTGCTCGCTGACGGACATGATCCTCGTTTCCGGGCGCGAACGCCAAGGGTGGGGGTTGGAAGAGCCTACGAGTTCGGTCCTCGGGCCGCCTCACCCCTAAGGTGGATTCCATGGGGGAGAACCTGTCGGTCGTCCCGGCTCCTGAAGCGGCGCACTCGCCGGTACGGCTTCTCCTCGTCGACGACCACCAGGTCGTGCTGGAGGGGCTGGCCGCCATGCTCGCGTCGCAGAGCGACCGGGTCGTCATCGCCGCGGCGACGACGGAGGCCGCCGAGGCCCTGCGCCTGGCCGCCGAGCGCCAGCCCGACGTCGTGCTGCTGGACGTGCGCCTGCGCGGCGCCAGCGGGCTCGACCTCTGCGCCGAGCTGGTCCGTCGGCATCCGGGGCTCAAGGTGGTCTTCTTCACCGTCTACGACGACGAGCAGTACCTGTTCCAGGCCCTGCGGGTGGGGGCGTCGGGCTTCCTGCTCAAGACCACCACCGGACCGGAGCTGGCCGACCACCTGGACCGGGTGGTCGAGGGGGACGTGGCCGTCGACCCCGCCCTCGCCGGTCGGGTGGCCATGACCGCGGCCCGGCTGCAGAGCGGCGAGTTCTGGCCGGGCGCCCGCCTGGGCCTGACCCAGCGGGAGAGCGAGGTGCTCGGCCTGATCGTGCGGGGGCTCTCCAACCGGGCCATCGCCCTGCGGCTGTCCATCGGGGAGGACACGGTCAAGACCCACGTGCGCGGGATCCTCCGCAAGCTCGAGGTGTCGGACCGGGCTCAGGCCGTCGCCGTCGCCCTCCGGGAGGGGATCTTCCACTGAGCCAGCCCACGGACTCCGGGCCGTTCCGACTGCTGGAGCACATCATCCAGGTCACCTCCACCGACTTGGACGTGCACGAGATCAGCCAGCGGGTCGCCGCCCTCGTCGTCGAGGCGACGTCCTCGGACGTGTGCTTCGTCCACCTGGTCGACGAGGAGCTGCGGCGCGTGGTGCTGGCCGGTGCCACGCCGCCCTTCGACGAGCAGGTGGGCAGCGTGCAGCTGGCGCTGGGCGA
>DATASA010000131.1:0-13112 GCA_036269435.1 Acidimicrobiales bacterium
AAGGCGGAGAGCGCCGACCGGTTGGAAGCGCTCGACACGCGGGTCCACGAGAGCGAGGACCACGTCGCCGATCTCGGCGAGCTGCAAGCGTCGCTCGACGGCGGCCTCGGTGAGCTGCGCTCGGCCATCGAGGCGCTCCGCCACGACACGGCCACCTTGGCCCAGGTGCAGGCCGACCTGCACGAGCGGCTCGACGCGGCGGCGGCATCCACGCCGGCCGCCGCCGGAACGAAGGCGGCCCGCGGCCGGATCCTCGGCGGGCGGAGCGCCGACCTGGCCGCCGTCTCGGCGGCGACCGACAACCTCGTCCGCGAGCAGCTCGAGCTGCAAGCGAAGCTCGGCACGCTGGAGGACGCGGTCAGGCGCGCCGTGGACGCGGCGGCCATGGCGGCGGCCGAATCGTCGAAGCTGGCCCCGCTGCGCAGTCACGTCCGCGTGCTCGACGACGAGCTGTCGGCCCAGCACGAGGCCATCGAGGCCCTGAAGCTGAGCGTCGAGCGGGCGGCCAAGAAGCGGGCCGCGCCCAAGGCACCTGCCCCCGCCGCACGCGCCCCCCGTGCGACGAAGCGCTGAGGCGGTCGGGGAGAAGGTCAGTCGGACTGGATCATGCCCGCGCCGACGGTGCCGTTGGTGGCCTCGTCGACGAGGATGAAGCTGCCGGTGGTGCGGTTGCGGGCGTAGCCGTCGTGCATCAGAGGGGCGGTGACGCGCAGGCGGACCCGGCCGATCTCGTTGAGCCCGAGCTCGGTGGCCGCGGGGTCCTCGGCGAGGGTGTTCACGTCGAGGCGGTACATCAGGTCGCCCACCATGGCCCGGGCCCAGCGGGTGGTGTGCTTGATGGCGTAGCGGCCGCCCTGGCGCAGCGGGCGGTCGGCCATCCAGCAGACCAGCGCCTCGACGTCCTGGCTGGTGGAGGGCCGGTCGTCGGCCCGCACGATCATGTCGCCGCGCGAGACGTCGACGTCGTCGGCCAGGCGCACGGTGACCGACATGCCGGTGAAGGCTTCCTCGACGGGGCCGTCGTAGGTGTCGATGCCGGCCACCTGCGACCGCTGACCGGACGGCAGCACGATCACGTCGTCGCCCGCCTTCAGCACGCCGCCAGCGACCTGGCCCGCATAGCCGCGGTAGTCATGGTGCTCGTCCGACATCGGACGGACGACGTACTGGACCGGGAACCGGACGTCGACCAGGTTGCGGTCCTCGGCGATGTGCACGGTTTCCAGGTGCTCGAGGAGCGGGGGACCGGCGTACCAGGGCATGCGGGTGGAGCGGTCGACCACGTTGTCGCCCTGCAGGGCCGACATGGGGACGAACATGACGTCGGCGACGTCGAGCAGCGTGGCGAACTCGGAGAAGTCGGCGACGATGGTGTTGAAGCGGTCCTCGTCCCAGTCGACCAGGTCCATCTTGTTGACGGCGACGACGAGGTGGGGAATGCGCAGCAGCGTGGCCAGGTAGGCGTGCCGGCGGGACTGCTCGAGGACGCCCTTGCGGGCGTCGACCAGAACGACGGCCAGGTCGGCCGTCGACGCGCCCGTCACCATGTTGCGGGTGTACTGCACGTGGCCCGGGGTGTCGGCGATGATGAACTTGCGCCGGGGCGTGGCGAAGTAGCGGTAGGCCACGTCGATGGTGATGCCCTGCTCGCGCTCGGCCCGCAGGCCGTCGGTGAGCAGGGCCAGGTTGGTGTAGTCGTGGCCGCGCTGGACGCTGGCCCGTTCGACCGAGGCCAGCTGGTCCTCGAAGATGGCCTTGGAGTCGAACAGCAGCCGGCCGATGAGCGTGCTCTTGCCGTCGTCGACGGAGCCGGCGGTGGCCAGGCGGAGGAGCTCCACCGCGGCTACGCCGCCAGGAGGGCCATCAGAAGTAACCCTCCTTCTTGCGGTCCTCCATCGCCGCCTCCGAGAAGCGGTCGTCGGCCCGGGTGGCCCCCCGCTCGGTGATCCGGGTGGCGGCGACCTCCTCGATGATCTCGGGGATGGTGGCGGCGGTCGACTCCACCGCGCCGGTGCAGTTCATGTCGCCCACCGTGCGGTAGCGGACGGTGGCGTCGTACGACGTCTCGCCGGGACGGGGCTGGATCCACTGGCTCACGGCCAGCAGCATGGTGTCGCGCTCGACGACCGTGCGGCGGTGGGCGAAGTACATGGCCGGCACCTCCAGCTCCTCCCGCTGGATGTACTGCCAGACGTCGAGCTCGGTCCAGTTCGAGATCGGGAAGGCCCGGATGTGCTCGCCCTTGCGGATGCGCCCGTTGTAGAGCTCCCACAGCTCGGGCCGCTGCTGCTTGGGGTCCCACTGGCCGAACTCGTCGCGGAAGGAGAACACCCGCTCCTTGGCCCGGGCCTTCTCCTCGTCCCGGCGACCGCCGCCGAAGCAGGCGTCGAAGCCGTGCTCGACGATGGCGTCGAGCAGCGTGGTGGTCTGCAGCCGGTTGCGGCTGGAGTTCTCGCCCGGCTCCTCGACGACGCGGCCCTGGTCGATCGAGTCCTGGACCGACGCGACGATCAGCCGCTCGCCCAGGTCGGCCACCCGCCGGTCACGGAACTCGAGGACCTCGGGGAAGTTGTGGCCGGTATCGATGTGCATGACCGGGAACGGGAACGCGGCGGGGCGGAACGCCTTCTCGGCCAGTCGCAGCAGCACGATGGAGTCCTTGCCCCCGCTGAACAGCACCACCGGGCGCTCCAGCTCGGCGGCCACCTCGCGGAAGATGAACACCGCTTCGGCCTCGAGGACGTCGAGGTGGCTGAGCTCGTAGCGGTCCAGCCGCTGAGGGGGGGTGGCAGTGGTCATCGTGCGTTCCGGTCGCTGTCGACGACCACGTCCCACAGGGTAGATCGCGCAGCGGCATTAGTCGCCCTGGCGGGCCGTGCCGCCGGATGCGGCCCTCAGCGGTTCGGGGTGGCCGTCAGACCGAGGCGCGCTGGCGCACCTGGCCCGCGCTGCGCCGGGCTGTGCTCCTGGTCGCGGTTGCCGCCGACCGGGCCTGCGACTGCGTGCGCTGGGCTCCCCGCTTGGCCTGGCCCTTGACCTGGCCGACCGCGGCCTGGGCGTCGCCCTGGACCTGCTGGGTCGCACCCTTGGCCTCGGCCTTGACCCGCTCCGCCGCGCTGGTGGCGGTGCGCTTGACCCGCTGGGCGCTCGACTGGGCTACGGGCTGCAACTCACCGGCGACGGCCTTGCCGGCCTGCACGGCCTGCTGCTTCAGCGGCTCGACCACCTGGTCGTGCACGGTCCCCGCGGCCTGGCGCTCCTTGTCGGTCGGGGGCAGGGCGAGGCCCACCACCAGCCCGGCACCGAAGGCGACGAGGGCGGTGGCCATCGGGTTGCTGTCGGGTGCGGAACGGACCTGGTCGGCCGCGCTGTTCGACACCGACCGCACCCGGTCGCCGAAGCTCTGGGCCGACTGGCGGGCCGACCCGACGGCGCCGGACGCGCTGTTCGACGCCCGTCCGGTCGCCCCGGTGAGGGTGCCCTTCACGCTGTCCGCCGCGCCACCGGCCCGGCCGAGCACGGTGTCGCCCACGCTGGACAGGCCGTCCTTCACCTTCTCGGTCTGGCGGTTCAGGATGCGACGGGGGCTGACCTTGTCGGAGATCTGCTCGACGACGTGCTTGGGGCTGACCTTGTCGCCGATCGCTTCCAGGTTCTGGGCCAACTGGCCCCGGGTCTGCTCGATCTCACGACGGATCTGGTCGGCGTTTCGACTCATGTGTGTGTGCTCTCTCCTCTAACGGGCGCCGCGGGCGAACGAGTCCTTGGCCACCTGCACGTCGGCCTTGAGCGTCTGGACGGTCTGGTCGGGGACCGGCTTCACCGAAGCGATCCGCTTCTTGCCGACCGACGCCAGGACGGCGGCGACGATTCCGAAGACGACGCCCACGATCAGGAAGGCCACCCCGTTGGGCAGGGCGGCGGCCAGCCCCCATGCCGCGGCGAATGCGAGCAGGATCAGGGTCAGGAACCCGATGACCGCGGCGGCGCCGAGCATGGCGCCGGCCTTGGCCGCCCGCGACACCTGCTCGCTGGTCTCCACCCGGGCCAGCTCGACCTCCTTGCGGAACAGGGTGGCCAGCTCACCCGTCACCTCGGAGAGCAGGTCCGACAGGGAACGCTCCTCCGTGCGGGTCGCCATCAGGCACCGACCTCGTAGCCGTTCATGCCGCTGCCGGTGCCGTCGCCGGACGACACCGCGCCGGAGCGGATCAGCCGGCCCAGGCCGAAGCCGACCACGGCGGCGCCGGCCAGGAACACGCCGGGGCGGCGGCGGGCGAAGTCGACCACGTCTGCGGCCAGGCCCTCCAGCCCCCGGTCCTCGATCTCGGACGCGCACGTGTCGAGCCAGGTGGCGGCCTGCTCGGCGTAGTCGGCCAGCGGACCGGCGTCCTCGGGCCGGCCGTCGGCCAGGGCGACGGCCTGTCCACCCACCTGGGCCAACGCCCGGGACAGCCGGGTGGCCTGCGCGTCGGCCTGCTGCTGGAGCTGGTCGCGCGTCTCGGCCAGCATCTCCTTGGCCTGGCCGGCCAGCTCGCCCGTGACCTGCTCGGCCTGGCTGCGGACGGTCCCG
This sequence comes from Acidimicrobiales bacterium, assembly GCA_036269435.1. Classification (GTDB taxonomy): domain Bacteria; phylum Actinomycetota; class Acidimicrobiia; order Acidimicrobiales; family AC-14; genus CADCTB01. The sequence continues at coordinate 4,574 of DATASA010000131.1, forward strand.
GCGAGCTCGCGGGCGTCCTGGGTCGCGGTCTGGGCGACGACCTTGCCCTGCGTCGCCGTGGTGGCCTTCACCCGCCTGGCCTGGCTCGCAGCCGTCGACGAGACCCGGCCGGCCTCGCGCTTGGCCACCCTCGTCGGGGGCGTGGTCGGCGGCACGACCGGCGCAACGGCGGGCGCCTTGCGCGGTCGAGCCGCGGCCGGCCTGGTTCGTACGGCAGTCTGCTGGGCCACTGGGGGGCGCCTCCTCGGATCGTGCGGGGCACGGGTGGTCTCGACCTACCCGGCGGGCCGGATCACGAAAACGTGGGGCATGGCGTTCAGACCCGCCTGATCAGCCCCAGTCGGACGTCCACACCGGGGGAGTAGCGCGCATGGATCGGCGGCCCCACCGCCGGCAGCCCGGCCGCCCGGAACAACGACTCGTCCAGGTCGAGCACGGTGACGTCGGCCATCGGCCAGGGAGGGTGGTCGACGGGCACCGCGGCCGGACGGCCCCGCACCGTCGTGTAGGCGCGCCAGCGCCCGGTCAACCAGTCGTCGATCGGCGACTCCTCGGGGCGGTGCTCCCCGATCCGCACGCTGACGTCATGGCCGACGGACGGATCGTGCCGGCGGTGACTGCGGTAGCGGACGGTCTCGCCGGTCGTGGTGACGTCCATGTCCGCCCACTTGTAGGGCACCCCGTAGAGCATCGACGCCCCGACGACCAGCGGCAGGCTGGCCGCCTCCAGCGAGAAGAACCAGATCCCGTCGTGGCCGTCGGGGCCGCGCACGTACGTCCGAAGGTTCGTCTCCGGAAACGTCGACATCCCCGGCACGCCGGGGAGCGGCCCCAGCCGGAACCCGCTCATCACGAACAGGGTCATGCTGACCCAGGCCCGGTCGTCCCGTACGTCGACCTCGAACGGCGACGGCAGGAAAGCCTGGATGACCGCCGGGTCGAACGTCCAGTGCAGGAACGTCATGGACCGCCACGCGTGACGGGTGACGGGTCGGCGCACCGACGCTTCCGAGATCCGACCGGCCATGCGGCCCGCGCTGCGCTACTCGGACGGCTTCTCGGACTGGCCGGTACCGTCGTTGGCTGCCGGCGGCGCGACGTCGGTCTCGGCGACGTCGCGGCCCCAGGCGACCTCGGCGGCCCGCTCGTCGACCGGCGTCAGGCCGGCATCGCGGTTCTCGGTCTCGCCCAGCCGGCCGCCGACGCCGCTCACCGACGTCCCTGCGCTGACGTCGTCGCCCGAGCTGCCGGCCAGCGCGGGCTCGTCGTCGACCGTGTCCGTGAGCGCGTTCGCGTCGTCGGGTGCGTCAGTCACGCTTGAGCGCGTCCCGGGCCTTGTCGATGACCGCGGCTGCGGCACCGGCGACGACGTTTCCGGGCGGCGTGTTCGGTGCGTGCGGGTGGGGGTGGGTGGGCGCCGCCTTCTTGGCCGACTGCAACTTGCCGCCCATCTCGCGCAGCTCCGTCTTGCCGATCGACGCCGCCAGCTTGGGGAACAGCTCGACCTCCTCCTCGTCGACGTGGTGGCGGACGTCAGCGATGAGTCGTTGCAGGAGGGGCGCCCGCTCGGCGGGGGAGCCCGCCTTCTCGATGGCGGCGAGCGTCTCCTTGACCTCCTGGTGCTCGTCGATGGCCTCCTGGACGAGCGTCTCGCCGTCGGGGAGCGCCTTGCGCATCACCGGGTACAGGATCTGCTCCTCGATGGCGGCGTGCACCGACAGCTCGCGCACCACCCCGTCGACCACCTCGTCCTTGGCCGTGCCCTCGGGCAGGGTCTCGAGCTGGCCGAACATGACCTCGACCTCGCTGTGGTCGGCGGTGAGGACCTCGATGGCGTCCGGCTGGGTGGCGCTGTCGCTTGCGCTCATGGTCGCTCGCCTTCCTGTGCGGGCCCGCCGGGGCCGGCGCTGGGGGCAGCGGCGGGTGCCGGACGGGCCGGTCGAACCGCCTCGTACCTGCCCGCGTGCCGGGGCGGAGAAACGTCGGCCGCATGGTCGCCCTCGGGTGACGTCGCATGGCAAGCTTCGGGCAGGTGATTCGTAGCCGAGAGCTGATGCGCCCGTCGGTTGCGAAGAGACCGGCCAAGCGGCGGCGGTGGCCGCTGGTGGTGCTCGTCTGCCTGCTGGCGGTCGGCGCGGTGGGCGTCGGGCTGCGGGTGGCGGCGTCGTACGTGGCGAGCGGACCGGCCAAGCCTTCCCCGTCGTGCACGGTGGTGATGTCGACCGGCCGGCTGCGCCTCGACCTGGCCCAGGCGGCGAACGCGGCGACGATCGCCGCGGTGGGCAAGCGGATGGGCCTGGTCGACCACGCGGTGACGGTGGCGCTCGTCGCCGCCCTGCAGGAGTCGAAGCTGCACAACCTGGATTCGGGCGACCTCGACTCGGTCGGGTTGTTCCAGCAGCGGCCGTCGCAGGGGTGGGGGTCGCCGTCGGAGTTGATCGTGCCGACTTTCGCGGCGGAGGCGTTCTACAAGGCGCTCATGCGGGTCCCAGGGTGGGAGACGATGGCGGTCGGCGACGCGGCCCAGCGGGTCCAGCGCAGCGCCGCGCCCGACGCCTACGGGCCGTGGGAGAACCAGGGCCGGTCGCTGGCCCAGGCGTTGACCGGAGAGACGGCCGCGGGGCTGACCTGCCGCTTCGACCTGCCGTCGCCGGCCGCGACACCGGTCTCCGCGACTTCGCTGAACGACGCCGTCGCCGGCGAGCTGGGATCGCCGGCGCTCGGGGTGGCGGTTCCGGAGCAGCGCGGTTGGACGGTCGCGGCCTGGCTCGTCGCCCACGCCTTCGACCAGCGCATCACCGCGGTCACCTACCTCGGCCAGCGGTGGACGCCGGCGACCGGCGTCTGGCAGCCGCAGGGCCCTGCTGTCGACCAGGTGCAGATCACACGAGGCTGACCGCGACCGGACCTGCGCCGAGCCGTCCGGCCCGGCGACTTAGCCTTGGCCATGGTCTGGAAGATCGTCGCAATCCTGAGCTTCGTCGCGGGCGTACTGGTTGGCGCCGTCTTCTTCTCCCACGGCACGTCGGGCCCGGCCACGCCGGCACGCCAGCAGCCGCCGACCACCCTCTGCCCGTCCGGCGGAGGCGGTCCGGTGGACACGTCCGTCATCTGACCCGCTGAAGCGGAGATCGGAGCGAAGGTGACCGAGGTTCCTGAGGACGACAGGGACGCGCGCGCCGTGCCGATCGACCCGGACCTCGCCCCGGCCAACCCGGGCGAATCCGCCGCCGGCGGTCCCCGGACCGCAGCGCCGCGACGGCGCCGTTCGGGGCGGGCGCAGCTGGACGTGCTGGCCGCCGTCGCCGCCGGAGGAGCGCTCGGGGCTCCGGCCCGGTACGAAGTCGCCCAGGTGATCCACGTGGCGAAGGACTCGTTTCCGTGGGCAACGTTCTGGACGAACGTCACCGGCAGCTTTCTCCTCGGCTTCGTGCTGATCCTCGTCATCGAGCGGTTCCCGCCCACCCGGTACGTGCGGCCCTTCTTCGCCACCGGGTTCCTGGGCGCCTTCACCACGTTCTCCACCTTCGCGGTCGAGACCGACCTGCTGGTCAAGGACGGCCACGCGGGGATCGGAGTCGCCTACGCCCTCGTCAGCCTGATCACGGGATTCGCCGCGGTCTGGGTCGGCATCGCGCTCGCCCGCGTCGTACCTCTGGATGAGCTCGATCGCGGCCGTGTCCGGGGGCATCGACGGTGACGCCGGACATCCTCGCCGGTCTGGTCGTCGCCGGTGCCGTCGGTGCCGTGGCCCGATATCTCCTCGACGGGCTCGTGCACGACCAGGCCACCGACGGCGAGTTCCCATGGGGGACCTTCGTGATCAACGTCAGTGGGTCGCTGCTGCTCGGGGTCATCACCGGCTGGGGCCTCTACCACGCCTTCTCCGCCACGCCGAGGGTGTGGTTGGGCACGGGCTTCTGCGGCGCCTATACGACCTTCTCGACCTTCACGTTCGAGACGGTCCGGCTCCTGGAAGAGGGAGCGGTTGCCGACGCGTTCGGAAATGCGGTGGCGAGCGTTCTGGTCGCAACCGGCGCCGCCGCCGCCGGCCTCGTGCTGGCCGCCGTCGTTTGAGGGCTGGCACGCGTGGTGGGCGCGCCTACAGGGCCTGACTGGTACCGCCGAGGGAACCCTCGTCGCCCGACGCGGAGTTGCGTCCGAGGCTCGGATGGTAACGACGCTCGACGTGGACCTCGATGACCTCGGCGAGGCCTGCCCGCCGCAGCGCCTCCTCCGTCTCCTTCGACGGTGCGGCCAGTAGGAGCCGGCCTTTCCGTTCCTCCAGGGAGTGCCTGGCCTTGGCCAGGACTCCGAGCCCGCCGGGATCGGTGACGGCCATGTCGCGCAGGTCGATCACCACGAAGAGGTTCCCCTGGCCCTCGATCAGATCGTCGAGCGCATGTGCGAGCGACTCGGACGTGCGAGCATCCAGCACTCCGTGGACGGTCACGACGACCGAGCCGAAGGCCCGGGCGATGGCCAGCCGCCACGGTCGGGGCTTGCGCCTGGCGCCCGAGGGATTCGGCCGGGGCCGCGGACCGAACTCGGTGAAGCCGGCCGTCATGGACATCCTGCGTGGTCGGCGATCGCAAGGGAGCGGATCTGCGACTGCCGGGCGCTCTGGGCGGGTTGTGCAGCCGAGCACGCGAGATGCGCCCGGTCGACGCTGACGCCGCCTCGTTGGGACCCTGGCGGGCCCCGGCGGCGCAGACGGGAGCGTCCGGGGATGGGTGCGTAGGGCCGCTTCGTGCTGGTGGTGTGGTTCATGTCGCCGCTTCCTGCAATGCAGTGTCGACGGATGCTCGGCCGTGGGGCTTTCTCTGTTCGAGCAGGACCTCCCTCGTGGGAGGGGGAGGCTTCCTTCTTGGTCGCCCGGCCCTGCGCGCTGAAGGCAAGCGTCGGGTGAATCCTAGCCCGGCCGTAGGTCGTGCCCATCGGGCATCCCGACGCAGCCGCAGCGGCGCGACTGTGGGAGGGCGCTCCCGATCATGTGCTGGATGCCGGCCGCGCATCCCTGGTCGCCGGACCGGTTCGACGTCGACCCCAATCCTATACTCCCGGGCGTCGGACGGCTCGGGAGTCCGGTTCAGCAGCGAGCCGCGGCTGGCCCAGCTCCACCTTGTGTGGCCCGCGTCGTTCGACTCAAAAGCTGCCCGGGACGCACCGGAGACGGCGCGACGGATTCGGCGTATCGGGAGGGAAGGCCGAAGGCGGCTGGGCCTCATCCCGGTCGTCGTTCCTCCCGCGGGGAGCCCCGGCGCCACGGACCCGGCGTAGCTGGCAGAGGGTCGGTGCCCAGCTGGCGGCGCGTGCTTATTCTCGGTCGCATGGTCGACGGCAACCGCGCATCGGGGGTTCGGTTGGCCGAGTTGGTGGCAGCGCTGTCACTCGCGACCGACCTCGGGCTGGGCCAGCCCCAGGAGCACGTGCTGCGCCAGACGGTGATCGCCGAGCGGCTGGCCGCCGCCGCCGGTCTCTCCCGCTCTCAGCAAGCGGCGGTGTTCTACGTGTCCATCCTCGCCTGGGTCGGCTGCGTCTCCGATTCCCACGAGATGGCCAGGTGGTTCGGAGACGACCTGCACCTGCGGTCCGAGAGCTACGAGGTCGACAAGGTGGGCCTGCAGATGATGCGGTTCATGATCGGTCGAGTCGGCGCCACCGAGCCGCCGCTGCGCCGCCTGACGACGGTCGGGCGATTCCTGGCCGGTGGGTTCAGCGATGCCGCCGGCGCCATGCTCACCCACTGCCAGACGACCGGCGACATCGCCGAACGCCTTGGCCTCGACGCCGGGGTACGCCGTTCGTTGGGGCAATCGTTCGAGCGTTGGGACGGCAAGGGCGTCCCCGATGGGCTTGCCGGCGAACAGATCGACCCGGTCATGCGCACCGTACAGATCTCCGACGACGTCGAAGTGTTCCACCGGGTCGCGGGCGTGGACGCCGCCGTCGAGATGCTGCGTTCCCGGCGGGGGACCGAGTTCGACCCCGCTCTGGTCGATCTGTTCTGCGCTCGGGCCCCGGAGCTGCTCGACGGCCTGGACGATCTCGACGCGTGGGAGTTGGTCACCGCCGGAAACGGGGCGCTCGGCCCCGAGCTCACCGAGGACAACCTCACCGGGGTCCTGCAGGTGTTCGGGGACTACGCCGACCTGAAGTCCCCGTCTTGGCTCGGCCACTCGCGTGAAGTGGCGAGGCTGTCAGCGGAAGCAGCACTCCGCCTGGGTTTGCCGGCGTCCGATGTCACGCTCATCGAGCGGGCGGCACTGGTCCACGATCTGGGCGCCGTCGGCGTGTCGACCGGGGTCTGGGACAAGCCTGGCGCCCTGTCGGCGGCGGAGCGTGAGCGGGTGCGAACCCACCCGTACCTGACCGAGCGGGTGCTGTCCCGACCGGCGCGACTTGCGACGATCGGCGCCGTCGCCGCCCTCCATCACGAGCGCATCGACGGAACGGGCTACCCCCGGAGCGTGCACGGTGACGCCCTGCCGATGTCGGCACGAGTGGTGGCCGTGGCCGACGTCTACGACGCCCTGTGCCACGGTCGGCCGCACCGGGACAGGCTGGGCCCGGAGGAGGCCCGGGCTCAGCTTCGCGATGAGGCCACGAGCGGGCGTCTCGACGGCGACGCGGTCAACGCCGTGGTCGCGGCCGCCGGCCATCGCGTCCGACGCCGTCCCTCCCTCCCGGCCGGCCTCACCCCCCGGGAGGTAGAGGTGCTCGCCCTCGTGGCCCGCGGCCTGTCCAACAAGCGCATCGCCCAAGACCTGTCGCTCTCGGCCCGCACCGTGGGCAGCCACGTCGAGCACGTGTACACCAAGATCGGCGTGTCTACCCGGGGAGCAGCCGCCATGTTCGCCATGCGTCACGGCCTGGTCGGGCCGGTGGCCGACGACTGACAGGAATATCGGGGAAACGACCGATGCGCTCGCTGCCGAGCGCGTCGTACAACAACGACATGGACACGCGCCAGCGCCAAGTATCCATCCAGGAGGTCCCAGCCCCCCGGTGGTCTGTCGCAGGAACCTTCGTCGAAGCGCTCGGCCTCCGGGACTTCGACACCATGGCCGGATGCCTCGACCCGTCCGTACGGCTCCGGGGGCTGCTACCGCCCGGACCCTTCGAGGTCGTCGGGCCCGGAGACGTCATGGCCCGGTTCCGGCAATGGTTCGGGGGGCCGGACGTGTTCAAGATCGTCGACGCCACGGTCGGCGAGGTCGGCCCGAAGCTGTACCTGCGATGGCGGGTCACCATGACGCCGGCGTGGCCGAGCGCACCGACCCGCCTCGCCGAGCAGCACGTCTTCGCCACGATCGACCGGAGCATCGTCGGCCTCGACCTGCTGTGCTCCGGCTTCTCCGATTGCCTCACGGTCTCCTGACCGATCGACAGAAACGAAAGGATCGTCCCAATGCCCAAATACCTGATCGAGCGGACGGTGCCCGGAGCGAGCGCCATGTCGGCCGACGACCTACGCCAGCTCTCCGGTCACTCCAACGAGGTCCTCCGCGATCTCGGGCCTGACATCCAATGGGTGCACAGCTACGTGGCCGGCGACAAGATCTACTGCGTCTACAACGCCCGCGACCCTGAGATCATCCGCGAACACGCCCGCTGCGGCGGTTTTCCCGCCGACCTCATTGTCCCTGTCGCCGCGGTCATCGACCCGGTCACGGCCGAGGGATGAGCTCCAAGGCCGTCATCAGCCTCACGACCGGGCTCGAAGACCCTGAGACGGTCACGGTCGCCCTCCTCGTCGCCGTGGGCGCAGCCGAGGCCGGTCGATCCACCCTCACGTTCGCGGCCAAGGAGGCGGTGCGACTTGCGACGGCGGGCGTGGCCACGGGTGTCGCCTGCGACGGCTGCCCGTCGATTCCGACGCTCATGTCCCGCTACGAACAGGCCGGTGGCAGGTTCCTGGTGTGCCCCATCTGCTTCAATGCCAAGGACCTCGATGCGAGTCACCTGGTCGGCAACGCAGCGTTGGGCGGCACCGTGCAGCTCTGGGAGTGGATCGGCGACGACGGGGTCGTCACCTTCAGTTACTGACGGTGACATGCCACGGATCAGGCCGGAGTCGGCGTCCCCGCCGTCGAAGTTCTCCGGATCGAGGTCTGAGCACTACAGCTCCTCGCGCCGCCACCGCAGGACGCGGGCGTCGATGTCGACGATGAGCCACCAGCTCGCGGCGTCGCGCGGGTTTCCGCAGATCGCCCCCGGGTTGGCCATGCAGGCGTCGGTCCCGAGCCAGTCGTAGGACTGGTCCGGGACGTGTCGCACCGCGTGCGTCGTGGCGCCGTCGTAGGCGAACAGCGCCGGTTCATGCGTATGGCCGACGAGGCCGAGCGAGCCCGGGGGGCGGCCGGGCAGGACCCGGGCAGCGGCCGCCTCGGTGAGGAACCCGAGTAGGGGATGGAGCGGCGAGCCGTGCCAGCAGTCGATGCCGTGCCGGCTGGCCGTTGCGCGGCTCGCCAACCTGAAGACGTCGCGCCCACGGGCGGTGATCCGGTCCGGTCCGAGCGCCCAGGCGTCGTGGTTT
>DATASA010000132.1:0-6843 GCA_036269435.1 Acidimicrobiales bacterium
CCAGCTCCGGGAGAAGATCGGGGTGATGTACGGGTGCTTGTCCTATGGGACGCGGGTCACCCTGGCGAACGGCACGCAAGAGAAGATCGGCACGATCGTCAACCAGCGGTTGCCGGTCGAGGTGCTGTCTTACGACCCCGAGCTGGACGCGGTGGTGCCCAAGAAGGTCGTCAACTGGTTCGACAACGGCCGCACCGACCAGTTCCTGCAGTTCACCGTGGCTCGTGGCGCCGGCAACGGCCGGGCTCAGTTCGCGTGCACCGGGAACCACCAGATCCGCACCCCCGGGGGCTGGCGGGAGGCCCAAGAGCTGGTCGTGGGTGATCGCGTCCTGCAGGCGGTTCCCCACCGCCTGTCCGGCTTCCAGTGGGAGGTCCTTCTCGGCGGCCTGATGGGCGACGGAGCGCTGTCCCGTACCCGCAGCGGTCACGGCGCCCGCTACCGGTTCGACCACAGCGCCAAGCAAGCCGAGTACTGCGACTGGAAGGCCTCGCACTTCGCCAACGTCGGCGGGAGCCGCTCGGTCCGGGAGACCGACGGGGCGGTGGCGTTCGACGTCCGGCCCCTCCCCGAACTGGCCGAATTGCGCCGGGCGATGTACCTCGGTGGCAAGAAGGTGCTCAGCGACGACTATCTCAAGCAGCTCACCCCGCTGTCGCTGGCTGTCTGGTACATGGACGACGGCACGTTTTCCAACCGGTCCAAGGGTCTCCAGGAGCGCACCAAGGACGGCAGCGGCCGCTCTGAGATCTGCGTGGAGGCCATGGAGCCCACGACTCGGGCCCGCCTGGCGGCCTACCTGGCCGACACCTGGGGGATCAACGCGAAGCTCATCAGCTCGGGCGCGACCAGGAAGGCGGTGCTCGTCTTCGCCAAGGACGAGACGGCCAAGCTGCACGCCCTCATCGCCCCGTTCGTCCACCCGTCCATGCAATACAAGCTGCTGCCCCGGTATCGGGGCCGGTTCGGGGTGGAGCCCGTGTTCGTCCTGGCCGAGCACCGGCTGGTGCCCATGCCGATCACGGCCATAAAGGTCAAGCCCCCGACCCGTTCCATGCACCGCTTCGACATCGAGGTCGAGGGCAGCCACAACTACTTCGCCGACGGGGTCATGGTCCACAACTCGCCGGAGGTCACCCCCGGCGGGCGGGCGCTCAAGTTCTATTCGTCGGTCCGGCTCGACATCCGCCGCATCGAGGCGATCAAGGACGGCACCGAGGTCATCGGCAACCGCACCCGGGTCAAGGTGGTCAAGAACAAGGTCGGAGCCCCGTTCCGCCAGGCCGAGTTCGACATCATGTTCGGCAAGGGCATCAGCCGGGAGGGTTCGCTGCTCGACGTGGGGGTGGATCTCGGCCTGATCAAGAAATCGGGGGCCTGGTACACCTACGACGGCGAGCAGCTGGGCCAGGGCCGGGAGAACGCCAAGGCCTTCCTGGTCGAGAACCCCGAGATCATGATGGAGATCTCCGAGCGCATCCGCCAGCAGGTGGCGCCGGCGCCGGTCACCGAGGCCATCGACCCGGCCGACGACCTGCCCATCACCCTGGAGTAGTGACGGGCCGAGGCCCCGGCGCAGCGCAGTGGCGGCGGCCGCTGCGCTGGGCACGGGCCCGCAGCCGTGCCCAGCCAGCCGGGTAGCGAACAACGACGGGCGGGTAGATGCTGTTGGCGGCCATGATCGATCAGCCACCGTTTTCGGACGACATCTCGGAGCTCTGGGGGCCTGAGGACCCGGGCGTGCTGGAACCGGCGCCCTTGCGCGCCCCCGAGCGCCCGCGCCCACCGGAGGGGGACAGGGCGACCGTGCTGCAGCGGGAGCTGCGGCGGCTGCAGCACGCGATGGCCGCCCTGGATCCGAACGCGCTGCGCAACGAGATCACCGCCGCACTGGCCGAGACCGAGGCACGGGTGGGCGACCGGCTCGACGCGCTGGCCCGGCGGGTCGACGAGCTCGCCGCCCTCGTGGCCGACGACCGTGACCAGCTGGCCCGGCTGGCGTCGGTCACGGACGTGTCCGAGGCCGGGGCGGTCGCCCGGTACCTGGGCCGCAGGACCCGCCACGAGATCTCCGGAGAGGTCAGCCGGCAGCTCGCATCCCTTCGGGAGGACGGCCGGGCGGACGCGGATACCCGTGCCTTCGACGTCGAGGCCCGGCTGGACCGCCGGCTCGACGACCTCGCCCAGCAGGTGGCGGCCCTCGTGGAGCGGCTGGCACCGCCCCCACCACCGTCCGAACCCCGGCAAAACGGCCACCAGCCCGTCGAAGAGGCCGGCACGCCCATAGTCTGAGGTGATGGTCGACCAGCTGCGGGCGTGCGAGGCGCACGGCACGCCGACCCGGCTCAGCTGCGCCGACTGCGGCAAGGCCATCTGCCCCAAGTGCCTGGTGAAGACGTCGGTCGGGCTCAAGTGCGAGGAGCACGCCCAGGGGGTGCCCGCCCGCATCGACCGGCGGGTGGCGCCCTTCGCTCTGGGCGCACTGGTGCTCGTCGCCATCGCCGTGGTGATCCTGGCTGTGGCCGTGATCCACCAGAGCTCGAAGGGGACGTCGACGGCGACCTCGGGCGCCGGCGGCGGCGGCGCCACCGGCTCCTCGACCCCCGCCACCACCCCCGGACGGATCGACCCCGCCCAGGTCTACGTGGTCAACCTCGACGGCTCCTCGGCCCGCACCCTCACCAACCGGCCCCTGGCCTTCGACGCCCGGCCGGCGTGGTCGCCCGACGGCAGCCGGATCGCCTTCGAGAGCACCACCGACGGCAAGCGCTCGGTGTTCGTCATGCAGGCCGACGGCCAGGCGCTGCGGCGGTTGACCGACGCCACCGGTACCGCCTCGGACTCGAGCCCGACGTGGTCGCCCGACGGCACCCGCATCGCCTACGCCAGCGACCGTGACGGCAACTCGGAGATCTACGTGATCGGGGCGGACGGGTCCGGATCCACCCGGCTCACCAACAACACCGCGGCCGACAGCTTCCCGGCCTGGTCGCCCGATGGGACCAAGCTGGCGTTCATCAGCGACCGCGACGGCCAGCCCGGCGTGTGGGTGATGGGCGCCGACGGGTCGTCGCCGGCCCGGCTCGTCCCCGGCCCGGCCGCCCCCAACGCCCGCCCGTCGTGGTCGCCCGACGGCCGGTCCATCGCCTTCGCCAGCGACCGTGACGGCGGCAACCTCGACATCTTCGTCGCCGACGTCAGCGCCGGTCCGGCGACGGCCGCCGGTGTCACCAAGGTCATCGCCGGCCCGGGCCAGGACGGCGAGCCGGCCTGGTCGCCCGACGGGACCAAGCTGGCCTTCGCCAGCGACCGCGACGGCGCGCCCGAGGTGTACGTCGCCAACCGGGACGGGTCCAACGTCGTCCAGGTCACCACCAAGTCCCGGAGCTTCACGCCGAGCTGGGCGCCGAACGGAACCATGCTGGCCTACATCTACGACCCCGCCCCTGCGAGCTGACTGGGCCACGGCGCACGTCGACCCGACGATTCGACGCAGGAACCGCCGGTGTATGCGTCGAACATGTAGACAGTGGTCGAAGTCCTCAAGGTCTCCAGCAAGTCCAACCCCAACTCCGTGGCCGGCGCCCTGGCCGGCGTGCTCCGCCAGTCCGGAGCGGTCGAGATCCAGGTGGTCGGGGCCGGGGCGCTGAACCAGGCCATCAAGGCCGTCGCCATCGCCCGGGGGTTCGTCGCCCCCTCCAACATCGACCTGGTGTGCATCCCGACCTTCGCCGACATCGAGATCGACGGGCAGAGCCGCACCGCCATCCGCCTCGCCGTCGAGGATCGGAACCACCGCCACGGCTCCCGCGACGACACCCCCGGCCCCCTGGCCGCCACCGCGCTCGCCTGACGCGGGACCGCCCGCAACTAGGCTGAGGGCGCCACGGGCGCGTGGTGGAATTGGCAGACACGCTGGCTTTAGGTGCCAGTGCTTCGGCATGAGAGTTCGAGTCTCTCCGCGCCCACAAGCCCGGATGGACTAGAGCTTCGCCGCGCCCCGGGGGTACCATCGCCTCGAAGCGAGACGGGAGGCGGGCGCAGATGACGGGATCCGGTCGAAAAGACGGCCATTCCCCAGGCACGACGAACGCACCGGAGCGGGGAATGCTGAGGTTTCTCGGCCGCCACCGCACGCTCGTCCAGGGCCTCGTCGACGGGCTCGCCTGGTCGCTGGCCATCGTGTTCGCCACCCTGTTCCGGTACGACTTCCACGCATCCAGGCTGTCCGTGCGCGGTCTGGCCGTCGCCATCCCGGTCACCCTGCTGATCCAGGGCATCGCCGGCCTCACCGCCGGCCTGTACACGGGCCGCTCCCGGTTCGGCAGCTTCGAGGAGGTCGTGTCCCTCGTACGGGCGACGGTCGTCGCCGCCGCCGTGCTCGCCATCTTCAACGCCTTGGTCGATCCTCGGCTCGTGCCGGCCAGCGTGCCGGTCGTCGCCGGGCTGGCTGCCCTCGTGCTCATGGGCGGCGTGCGGTACATGTGGCGGCTGGCCCTCGAGCGCCGCGTCCGGCCGCACGGCGAGGGCTGCCACCGCCTGTTGATCTTCGGAGCCGGCGAGGGAGCGGTCCGGGTCATCCCGGCTCTCCTGCGCGACCCGAGCAGCACCTATCTGCCGGTGGGCATGCTCGACGACGACCCGGGCAAGCGCAAGCTGCGCATCATCGGCGTCCCCGTCCTGGGCGGTCGCCAGCAGCTCGTCGAAGCGGCCCGGTCGACGAGGGCCGACACGCTGCTCATCGCCATCCCGAGCGCGAGTGCCGACCTGGTGACCGAGCTGAGCGAGCTGGCCCGGATCGCCGGTGTGGCCGTCAAGGTGCTGCCGCCGGTCTGGGAGCTGTTCGAGGGCAACGTCGACGCCAGCGACATCCGCGACGTCACCACCGCCGACCTCCTGGGGCGCCACGAGATCCACACCGACCTGGAGGCCATCGCCGGGTACCTGACCGGCAAGCGGGTGCTCGTCACCGGGGCAGGCGGGTCGATCGGCTCGGAGCTGTGCGAGCAGATCTACCGGTTCGCCCCCGAGCGGCTGGTGATGCTGGACCGCGACGAGTCCGCCCTGCACAAGGTCCAGCTCGCCATCGAGGGCCGGGCCCTGCTGGACTCGCCCGACCTGGTCCTCGTCGACCTCCGAGACCGTGACGCGGTCGAACGGATCTTTCACGAGATCCGCCCCGAAGTCGTCTTCCACGCCGCTGCCCTCAAGCACCTGACCCTGCTGGAGCACAACCCGGGGGAGGCGGTCAAGACCAACGTCTGGTCGACGCTCGACCTGCTCGAGATCACCGCCAAGGTGGGCGTCAAGCGGTTCGTCAACATCTCCACCGACAAGGCCGCCGACCCGTGCAGCGTGCTGGGCTACTCGAAGCGGGTCACCGAGCGCCTGACCAGCCACTTCGCCGACACCGCGCCGGGGACGTACCTGAGCGTCCGGTTCGGCAACGTCCTCGGCAGCCGGGGGTCGGTGCTGACCGCGTTCCAGAGCCAGATCGAGCGGGGCGGCCCTCTCACCGTGACCGATCCCCAGGTGACCCGCTTCTTCATGACCGTCGAGGAGGCGGTGCAGCTGGTGATCCAGGCCGGCGCCATCGGCCGCAACGGCGAAGCGCTCGTGCTGGACATGGGCAAGCCGGTGGTCATCGCCGAGGTCGCCCGCCTGATGGCCGCCCGTGCCGACCGCCGCATCTCCCTCGAGTTCACCGGCCTGCGCCCGGGCGAGAAGCTCCACGAAGTCCTGCTGGCGGGCGACGAGGTCGACGTCCGGCCCGTCCACCCGCTGATCTCCCACGTCGCCGTGCCCGCCCTGCACCCCGGCCGGGCCCGCGCCGTCGACCTCAACCGTGCCAAGCACCAGCTGATCGACGACCTGGCCGAGTTGGCGATCGCGCCGGTCGGGCAGGCGGCCGAGGCGCTGCGACGGGGCCGGACGGCGCAGGCCTGACCGCATTGTGGGTCCGGCGGGGCGTCGTCGCCCTGGCCGCAGCCGTCGCCCTGAGCGCCTGCAGCGGCGGCTCCGGAAAGCAGGCGCTGCGGACGACGGACGGGTCGACGTCGACCGTGCCGGCACCGACCGCGGCCCAGGCCCAGACCGGCCTGGGCATCGCTGCGACCTCGGGCGCGGGCCCGGCCGCGGCAGCGGCGGGCGGCGCCGGCACGGGTGCGACGGGGGCGGGCAGCGCCTCGGCCACGGGGGGTACGGCGACGGCCGGTGTGCCCGGCGGCGTGGTCGGCGGGGGACAGGGCGCCGTCCAGCCCGCAGCCGGCCAAACGGGAGGTTCGGCGCCTGCTTCGGGGTCGGGCGGAGGCGCGGCATCCGGTCCGGCGGGCAGCGTCGCCCCCGGCGGATCCGCAGGATCGGGCGCAGGCAGCGCGCCCGGTAGCGGCACCGGCAGCGGCAGCGGCAGTGGCACCGGCAGTGGCAGCGGCGGCTCGTCGTCGACCGGTGGCCCGGCCGCGGCGGCCAGTCCCGCCGAGCTGGCCGCGTGGTGCCCTGCCGAGGCGACGCTGGACAGCCGCGTCCGGGCGCTGGACGCCAGCGCGCCGCCGGCCCAGCTCGGCGCGGCCGTGGCCGCCGCCCGCAGGGCCATCGGCCCCGCGGTCGACAGCGCACCCGGCGACGTCCGGGGCGACGTCCAGATCGTCACCGGTGCCTACGCCCAGTTGTTCGACGCCCTCGACCAGGCCGGCTACGACGTCTCCAAGGTCTCGACCAGCGCGTTCGCGGGGATCTCGCCATCGAGCATCCAACCGGCGTCCGACCGGGTCGGTGCCTACGAGGCGAACCACTGCGCCTGAAAGGCCAGGGGTCGGGCGTGCTAGAGAGGAGGGTGGTTCGTAT
>DATASA010000133.1:0-6935 GCA_036269435.1 Acidimicrobiales bacterium
GGGATGATGCCGGCCAGCAGGTGCTCCACCCGGGGGTGGGTGGCGGCGGTGACCGACACGGTGCAACCGTCGCAGGACCCACCGACCATCCAGATCAGGTAGATCTTCTCGAGCGGGCCCAGGCGGATCTTGGAGCTGTCACGGGGCACGGCCCGCGACCGGATGCCGATCGGCGCCATCGGGTCGAGCGGGTTCTCCCGCCAGTCCTCTATCCCGGTTGGTGCCGCGGGGGCGATCGTGCCCTGCCCGGGATCGGGAACAAGCGCTCCCGGTCGGGCTGTTGACCGGCGTGTCCGGATTTCTGCCATACGAGTTCTCCTGGCGAGGGCGGTAGATGTTCCAGGCCGGTGTTCTAGGCCTAGATGTAGGCTACATCTAGCCAACGGGGATTTCATGAGGAACTTTCCGTTCCTGAACCGGCCCGCCGGTGCGACACTGGAACCGATGGCCTCCGAATCGCCGATGCCCTCCGCAGGTGCGCTCACCGTCGCCGACGACGTCCGCGGCGTGTCCGATGCGCTGGCCCGGACCTCACTTGCCCTGGCCCGCCGCTTCTCGGGCGGCGCAACGATGTGGTGCGCGTCGCCCAACTGGCCGTTCCACGCCCATCACGTGGCCGTGGAGTTCGTGCACCCGGTGATCGTCGGCAAGCGGGCCCTTCCCGCCGTCACCGTGCCCCCCGGGGCCGATCTGGTGGCCACGTTGCGGGCGTCGGTCGTCCCGGGCGACATCGTCCTGGTCCTGGCCGACGCCGACGACGCCCGTGTCGCCGACGCCCTGCGGCGGGGCGCGGCGTGGGGCGTCGAGACGGTCTGGATCGGCGCGGGCCGCGCCCGCCCGGAGCCGGGCGCCGCCGACCACGTGATCTGGCTGGACACCGACCGGCCGCTGGACGCGTCGGAGCGCTTCGTGCGCATCTACCACCTGCTGTGGGAGCTGACCCACGTGTGCTTCGAGCACCCCGGCCTGCTGAAGCCGGAGCCCGAGTGCACCGAGGAGGTGTGCATCACCTGCTCGGACGAGGGTCGCCAGGCCGAGGTCGTCTCGGTGGAGGGCGACGAAGCGCTGGTGCGCACGCCCGACGGTCAGGAGCGGATCGACGTCTCCCTGATCGACCTGCCCGCGCCCGGCGACCTGGTGCTGATCCACGCCGGGTTCGCCATCACCGCGTCATGAGGGGCGGACGCTGATGCCCGAGACCACGGACTTCCTGTACCCGTTCATCGAGGGCGACGAGACCGACTCGGACACGCTCCTCGACGACCTGGCCCGCTCCGCCGAGGGCAAGTGGCGGCAGAGCTCGGCGCTGCGGGAGCAGACGTTGGCCGCGTCCGAGTCCCAGCTGCGGGCGACGGCGGCGGCCATGGCCGAGCGCTTCGCCGCCGGCGGGCGGCTGTTCACGTTCGGGAACGGGGGCAGCGCCACCGACGCCGAGTCGGTCGCCCATCTCTACACCCAGCCTCCGCACGGCCGACCGTTGCCCGCCCGCTCGTTGGCCGAGGACCAGGCGGTCATGACCGCCCTGGGCAACGACGTGGGGTTCGACCTCGTCTTCTCCCGCCAGCTCATCGCCCACGGCCATCGCCAGGACGTGGCCATGGGCTTCTCGACCAGCGGCAACTCCGAGAACCTCATGCGGGCCTTCGCCGAGGCCCGCAAGCAGGGGATGCTGACCGTCGGGGTGTCGGGCTACGACGGCGGGCGCATGGCCGCCGAAGGCACGCCGGTGGCCGAGTGCCTGGTCGTGCACTCCGACAGCGTGCACCGCATCCAGGAGTCCCAGGCCGCCCTCAACCACGTGCTGTGGGCGTATGTGCAGGAGGCGTTGACCGCGGCGGCCTCCTAGCTGCAGGGCCGGACGCCGACGCCTCGACCGAGGGCGTCAGGCCGGCTTGCGGCCGATGGTCAGCGGCGACCTGCAGGTGCACAGCGCCTCTTCGCAGCGGTGGAGGCCCTCGTTGGCGGCCAGGCGGTCGAGCACGCCGGTGAGGGTGCCCCGCAGTGATGCCAGCTCGGCCATCCGCTGCTCGGTCTCGGCCAGCTTCGACTCCACCAGCGCGGCCAGCGCGGGGTGGTGGTCCCCGCAGCAGCCCTCGGCGACGTGGAGGAACTCCTTGGCCTCAGCCAAGCTGAGGCCGAGGACCTTGGCCCGGTTCACCAGCTCGATCCGGCGCAGGGCTTCGGCGTCGTACAGGCGGTAGCCGGCGTCGGTGCGGGTGGCCGGCTCGACCAGGCCCATCTCCTCGTACAGGCGCAGCGCCTTGCGGGTCAGGCCGGTCCGGCGGCCGACCTCGCCCACGCCGAGCAGCGTGTCAGTGTCGGCGGTCATGCCCCCATCGTACAACCCGGCCCTTAGGGCCGGGTCACGCAAGGCCGGGTCACGCGAGGCCGGGTCAGGCGGCGGGGCCGTAGGGGCGACCGGCGGTCTCGTAGCAGTCGAGGTGGTAGTGCTCGACCCGTTCCCAGACACCGTCGTTGTACACGTTGGCGATCACCTGCATCAGACGACTCTTGGCCCGGAACTTGACCGGCAGTCGGCACACGCTGCAGGTGGCCGTGTTGCCGGCTTCGATCAGGCGGGTCACCGCGCGGCTGGCGAAAATGCTCTGAACCGTCATGTCCCAGCTATCGGCAGCTGGACGGGGACAGTTGAGCCATTCCCCCTCCGCTCGGGCCCGTGCCTCCCGCTCAGTGGGGCCGCTTTGGCCCGTGCCTCCCGCTCAGTGGGGCCGCTCGGGCCCGTGCCTCCCGCTCGGTGGGGCCGCTCGGGCCCGGGTTGACGACGCCGGTGCCGATCTGTCAGATTCCCCCCTGGTCGGGGCGCGGGGTGCGTCCGCCGTGCACCCCAGCCCCGACCTCACCGCTTCCGCCGCGTCCCAGCCGGACGCTTTCCCGCACCAGGGCACGGACAAGCGGCTCCTCGGCCCCGGCGGCCACGAGTTGGCGCACGATCCGTTCCACCCGTTCCGCGCGCTCCTCGTCGGGAGGAAGGTTCCGCGCCGAGGCGGGGCCGGCGACGGCGGTGGCGACCATGAGGCAGGCGACGGCCGCCGCGGTCAGCAGTCCGAAGGTCAGAGCCGCCCCGTTGGCGTTCAGGATGGAGGCGACGATCATCCCGGCCACCCCGGCCCCGCAGAGGCCGATCACCACCCGGCGCACGGCGCGAGGGCTCACCCGCGAGCTAGGTGGTGGGCGGGCGGAACGACGACTCGAAGCGCTGGAAGAGCGGCTCGACGGCGTTCCAGTTGGTGTCGCGCGTCTCGAAGTTCAAGGCGTAGGACTTGGAGCCGGTGACCACCCCGAGGTCGATGTTGTGGAGGTCGACGCCGGTCTTGGTGTACTTGAACTCCCACTCGGCCGCGTCCAGGCCCCGGAACTGCTTCTGCTGCATCCGGACGCGGCTGTAGGAGGGCTGCTCGACGATGAACCGCTTCTCCAGGTCCACCCAGCCGGCGAGGGCGGACGACGCAGTCGAGTCCTGCACGACGACCCGCAGCGCGGCGGCCGATTGCGGGTGCTTGAAGTCGGTGTAGATACCGTCGTGGGTCACGGCCCAGTCGGCCGGGTAGTCGATCTTGAAACCCGTCGACGGGTCGACGTACTGCGCCCACTTCACCGCGGCGATGGTCTGGGCCGCCTTGGTGCGCGACGAGAAGATGGTCCGGCCGTTGGTCACCAGGATCAGGAGCATGACCACCGTGACCAGCGCGACCAGCGCAGTGGTCCACAGTCCGCGCTTGTGGACGACCGGCCACGGCGGCGGTGGCTCGCGGTGTTCGTCTTCGGGGGTGAGGACGAACGGGGCCGACCCCGGGGCGGGGGAGAACATCCGCTCGAGGGCGACGCGTGGCGGCAGCGGCTCGGGCGGCGGCAGCTCGGCCTCCACCTCCTCCTTCGGTCCCGGCTCCGGCGCCCCGGTTCCGGTGCTGCTGCTCGCGTCGACGTCGACGTCGCCGTCGGCCTCCGCCGTCGTCTCGGACCGCTCGCCGGTGCCTTGCGTGCCGACGGCGAACGGGGCCCGCTCGGCCGCGACGCCGTTCACCGGTTCGAGAGGGAGGAGGTCCGCGTCGGGCTTCGTCCCGGGCCACACGATGCCGCCGAGGTCGAGGTGGTCGGCCTCGGGCTCGGGGCGCGGCGCCAGCGGTCCCGCCGCCACTTCGAGCAGCGAGCGCAGTTCCTCGGCCGACGGTCGCTCCGACGGGTCCTTCTCCAGGGCCAGCTCGAGCGCCCGGGCCAGCGGGCCGGCGTTCGTCGTCGGGCGGGGCCGGTCGGCGGCGACTGCGGCGAGGATGGCGGTGGAGTCTTCGCCGTCGAACGGGGGCGCGCCCTCGACCGCGAAGTAGAGGACGGCGCCGAGCGACCAGATGTCGGCCTCGGCCGTCCCGGCCTGCTCGGGCGCCATGAACGTCACGGAGCCGACCGCGCCGGTGCTGGCGACGCTGGGGTCGCCGATGAGCGAGGCGATCCCGAAGTCGGCAAGCCGGACGTCGCCCTCCTCGGAGACGTAGACCTTCGAGGGCTGAAGGAACCGGTGGACCATGTCCTGGTCGCCGGCCGCCTCGAGGACGTCCAACAGCTTGATCCCGAGCAGCGCCACCCGCTCGGGGTCCATCGGGCCGGCGGCGGCCACCAGCTGGGCCAGCGTCGGGGCGTCGATCTCCTCGGTGACGACCCACGGGCGGTCGCCGTCGTCGACCACGTCGACGATGTGGGCCAGACCGGGGTGCGAGACGGCGGCCATGGCCCGGGCCTCGCGACGCACGCGCGCGGCGAGGGCCCGGCGCTGCATGTGGTCGAGCGGGTCCGGGAACCGGAGCTCCTTCACGATCACGTAGCGCTCGGAGGTGAGGTCTTCGGCCCGCCACAGGATTCCCATGCCCCCCTCCTCGAGTATCTCGAGCAGGCGGTAGCGGTCGTCCACCAAGCGGCCGGCGGTGACAACGCCCGGCATGTGGACGAAGCGTAGCCCCGTCGGGCTCCCGGAGGGGCACCAGTAGACTTGAGAGGGATGGCACAGGAGCGTCAGGCGAGCTTCGGGCCCAACGCCTGGCTGGTCGACGAGATGTTCGACCGCTACCGGGCCGATCCGTCGTCGGTCACCGAGAGCTGGCGTGACTTCTTCGCCGACTACCGCCGGGGCGACGCCGAGCCGACCCCCGCGCCGCCGACCGCCGCCGTCGCCGCCTCCCCGCCGCGGCCGTCGCCCTCGCCATCCGACGCCGGCGCCCGCCCGCTGCGGGGAAGCGCGGCCCGCCTGGTGGCCAACATGGAGGCCAGCCTCGGCGTCCCCACGGCGACGAGCGCCCGGGTGGTCCCGGCCCGCCTCCTCGAGGTCAACCGCAAGGTGCTCAACGGCTATCTGTCCCGGACCGGCGGGGGCAAGGTCAGCTTCACCCACCTGATCGGCTACGCCGTCGTCAAGGCCCTCGCCGCCGTCCCGGCCATGCGCTCGATCTACGTCCCGCCCTCCGACGACGGGTCCGACGGGTCGGTCGCCCGGCCGGCGCACGTCGGCCTCGGACTGGCCATCGACGTGGCCAAGGCCGACGGCTCGCGCACGCTGCTCGTCCCCTGCATCCCGGACGCGGAAACGCTGGACTTCGCCGCGTTCCACGGCGCCTACGAGGACATCGTCCGCCGCGTCCGCAACAACCGCATCGTCCCCGACGACTTCGCCGGCGTCACCATGACGCTGACCAACCCGGGCACGCTGGGCACCGTCTCCTCGGTCCCGCGGCTGATGCCCGGGCAGAGCGTGATCGTCGGCGTGGGCGCTCTCGGCTGGCCGGCGGAGTACGCCGGCGCCGACCCGCGGGTGATGGCGCAGCTCGGCATCGCCAAGGTGCTCACGCTGACCTCGACGTACGACCACCGGGTGATCCAGGGGGCCGAGTCGGGCCTGTACCTGCAGCGGGTCGAGCAGCTGCTGCTGGGCGCCGACGGGTTCTACGACGAGGTGTTCCGTTCGGTCGGCGTGCCCTACGAGTCCGTCCGCTGGCGGCCCGACTCCAACCCGCTCGACACCAGCGTCCAGCGGGAGAAGCAGGTCCACGTCCAGACCCTGACCAACATGTACCGGGTCCGTGGCCACCTGATCGCCGACCTCGACCCGTTGTCGTGGAAGGAGCCGCACACCCACCCCGAGCTGGATCCGGCCACGTACGGGCTGACGATCTGGGATCTCGAGCGGGAGTTCTTCGTCGACGGGGTGGCCGGCCAGGACGTCATGCTCCTGGGCGACCTGCTGGGGATCCTGCGCGACGCGTACTGCCGGCGCATCGGCGTCGAGTACATGCACATCCAGGAGCCCGACCAGAAGCGGTGGATCCAGGAGCAGGTCGAGGGCGCGCACGCGGGGCTGACCACCGAGGAGCAGCTCCACGTCCTCGACCGCCTCAACGCGGCCGAGGCGTTCGAGCGGTTCCTGCACACCAAGTACACCGGCCACAAGCGCTTCGGCCTGGAGGGCGCCGAGAGCCTGATCCCCCTGGTCGACGAGGTCCTCGACTCGGCGGCAGCCGCCGGCTACCAGGAGGCGGTCCTCGGCATGGCCCACCGGGGCCGGCTGAACGTCCTGGCCAACCTGGTCGGCAAGTCGTTCCGCCAGATCTTCCGTGAGTTCGAGGGCGACCTGGACCCGGCCACCACCCAGGGCACGGGCGACGTGAAGTACCACCTCGGCGCCACCGGCAAGTTCGTCGGCCGGTCCGGGGTCAGCCTCCCGGTCACGCTGGCGTCGAACCCGTCGCACCTGGAGGCGGTCGACCCGGTGGTCGAGGGCATGGTCCGGGCCCGCCAGGATCTGATCGACGAGCCGGAGGCGTTCGCGGCCCTGCCGGTGCTCATCCACGGCGACGCCGCTTTCGCCGGGCAGGGCGTGGTCGCCGAGACGCTCAACCTGTCGGCGCTGCGGGGCTACCGGGTCGGCGGCACGA
>DATASA010000134.1:0-10197 GCA_036269435.1 Acidimicrobiales bacterium
GAGACGAGGCTGGGCGACCCCGTCGCCGAGTCGGTCCAGCGCATGGCGGGCCGGCTGCAGATTCGCGACGTCGACATGGTCGTGCAGGCCATCCGGATCCAGCAGAGGGTCGGCGGCCGGCTGGCCGACCTCCTGCACACCCTGGCCGACGTCATCCGCGCCCGTGACGAGGTCCGCCGGGAGGTGCAGGTCCTCACCGCCGAGGGCCGGATGTCGGCCTACGTCCTCACCGGCATGGTGCCACTGCTGTTCGGGGTGATCCGGGTGACCAACCCTCGCTACATCGAGCCGCTGTACAGCGGCTGGGGACTCGTGTTGCTCGGCGGCTGCGGCCTGTTCGTCGTCACCGGCCTCTTCGTGATCCTGCGCATGGTCAAGATCGACGTCTGATGGGCGCGGCGACGGTGCTGTTCCTCATGGTGGCCGCCGGTGGCCTGGCCCTCCTCGCGGTGACCGCGCTCCGGGCCCACCGGGCCGCGCCCGACTTCGACCAGTTCCTCGACGGGCTCGACCTCGGCCCTCGCGAACGCCGCTTGGCGGAGCCGTTCCTGCCGCGGATCGCAGCGGGTGCGATGCGGGCCGTGGCCAACCGGTTGGAGCGGCTGCTGCCGGGCAACTACGTCAGGAACGTCGACCGCCAACTGGTCCAGGCGGGGTTGAGCGGGCGACGACGGGCCGGCGAGCAGGTGGCCGTGCAGGTCGGCCTGGCCGTCCTCGGCGCCGCCCTCATCCCCGTCGTCCCGGCCACCACGCACATGGCGCGGATGGCCTGCTTCCTCCTGCCCGTCATGGGGTTCATGCTGCCCTCGGCGCGCCTGAAGCGGGCCGTCAGGCGCCGGTCGGACGCCATCTTCAAGGATCTGCCCGACATCGTCGACATGCTGGCCATCGCGGTCGAGGCCGGCAGCGGCTTCGAGGCCGCCATCAGCATCGTCTGCGAGAACTTCGACTCCCCCCTCACCGACGAGCTGATGCTGGCCCTCCAGGAGATGGAGCTCGGGCTGCCCCGCCGGGAGGCGCTGCAACAGCTGCGTGACCGGGTGGACCTGAACCCGGTCCGGACGCTGGTCCTGGCCCTGCTCCAGGCCGACGCCCTCGGGATCCCGATCGGGCGGGTGCTGAAGGCCCAGGCCAACGAGGTCCGGGCCCGCCGCCGGGCGTGGGCACGCGAGCAGGCCGCCAAGCTGCCGGTGAAGATCATGTTCCCGCTGGTGCTGTTCATCTTCCCGCCGATCATGGCCCTGGTCCTCGGACCGGCCGCCTTCTCGTTCTCCAAGCTGGGCTGAGGCCCGGCGGCGACCGCAGCGCCCGGGCCCGCTACGGGCGGTCCGGCGCGAAGGCCAGCAGTTCGGCCCACGGGATGCGGCCCTCACGGAGCAGCTTGAGGTCCTGGCCGGTGCAGTCGACGACGGTCGACGGGCTGCCGGCGCAGGTGCCACCGTCCAGCACGATCGAGATGGCGGCGCCGAAGGCGCTGGCCACCTCCTCGGCGGTGGTGAGCGGCGGCTCGCCGTGGCGGTTGGCGCTCGTCGTGCCCAGGGGACCGGCGGCCGCGCACAGGGCCTGGGGCACGGGATGGTCGGGGCTGCGCACGCCGACGGTCGCCTCGTCGTCGCCCAGGTCGGCGTGCAGGCCCGGCTTGGCCGGTAGGACCAGGGTGAGCGGGCCCGGCCAGTACGCCGCCATCAGCTCGAGGGCCAGGTCGGGCACCGCCGTGGCCACCGACAGGGCCATCTCCACGCCGGTGACCAGGAGCGGCAGGCTCACGTCCCGGGGCCGGCGCTTGGCCTCGAAGATCCGGTCGGTCGACCCCGGGCGGAAGGGGTCGACGGCCAGCCCGTACACGGTGTCGGTCGGGATGGCCACCGGCTGGCCCTGGGTCAGGGCCCGCACCGCCTGCAGGACCGCGGTCGGCGGCGGCGGGTCGCCGACGGCGGGGACGATCATGCGCGGACCCTACCCACCAGCGCCCGCAGCCGCCCGGCCAGGTCGGGCTGGACGTCGACCTCGTCGAAGCCGGCCGCCGCCGCCGCCTCGCTGGCCTCGGCGGCCTGGTGGGGGGCGATCTCGACGACCACCGAGCCCGGCCGGCGCAACCAGCCGGGGGCGGCCGCCAGGATCCGGCGCACGTCCTCCAGCCCGGTCGGGCCGGCGACCAGGGCGCCGGCCGGCTCCCAGTCGGCCACCTCGGCGGGCAGCTCCTCGGCCACGGCGATGTAGGGAGGATTCGAGACGATCAGGTCGACCTGCCCCCGGAGCTCGTCGGGCAGGGCGTCGAACCAGTCGCCGGCACCCAGGCGGACCCGGGTGGCGACCCGGCTGCCCATGCCCGCCAGGTTGGCCCGGGCCACCGCCAGCGCGTCCTCGGAGCGGTCGGTGCCCCACACCCGGGCCTGCGGTACCTCCAGGGCGAGCGACAGGGCGATGGCGCCCGAGCCGGTCCCGAGGTCGACGGCGAGCGGGTGTTCGCGCGCCAGCCGGCGCAGCTCGGCCAGGGCGACGTCGACCACGGACTCCGTCTCGGGCCGGGGGATCAGGACCCGACGGTCGACGACCAGGTCGAGCCGGCGGAAGCCCCAGATCCCCAGCACGTACTGCAGGGGCTCACCGCGACGGCGCCGGTCGACCATGGCCTCGACGAAGGCGACGGTCCGGGCCGGGACGGGGTCGTTGAGGCGGGGGACCAGGCCGGCCCGGTCGTAGCCCGACGCCCGCTCCAGCACGAACCAGCTCTCCAGCGCGCCGAGCTGCTCCTGGGCGGCGCGGTGGAGGTCCCGCCACGTGGTCGCGGCAGGCTCTACCGCTGCTCCCTGCACTCGAACCAGGCGACGGCCCGGCGTAGGCCATCCTCGAACTCCACCTTCGGTTCGAACCCGAGCGCGGCCCGAGCCAGCGAGCTGTCGGCCCGGCTGTCGCGGATGTCACCCGGGCGGGGATCGGCGAACGTCGGCGCCGCCTCGACGCCCAGAATGCGGCAGAGGGCGTCGAGCAGGTCGAGCAGGCTGTGACTGGCGTTGCCGGCGATGTTGTAGATCTGGCCCCGGGCCGCCTCCGCCGGCGCGGCCAGCGCGGCCAGGTTGGCAGCGACG
The DNA here is from genome assembly GCA_036269435.1 of Acidimicrobiales bacterium. Lineage (GTDB taxonomy): Bacteria > Actinomycetota > Acidimicrobiia > Acidimicrobiales > AC-14 > CADCTB01. The sequence continues at coordinate 3,090 of DATASA010000134.1, forward strand.
ACGTCGTCGATGTAGGTGAAGGCGCGGCGCTGTCCGCCGTCGCCGTGCACCGTGGGCGGCCGGCCCGCCCGGAGGGCCTCGATGAACAGCGGGATCACGGCCGCGTAGGCCGAATCCGGCCGCTGGCGGGGGCCGAAGACGTTGAAGTACCGGAACGACATCGTGTCGAGGCCGTACAGCTCGGCGAACACCCGGCAGTAGTGCTCCCCGGCCAGCTTGCTGACCCCGTACGGGGAGATGGGTCGGGTGGGGGCGGTCTCGGGCGTGGGCATCGGCGGGTTGCGACCGTAGACACTGCTCGAGGACGCGTAGACGACCCGCCGGGCGCCGGCGTCGAGGGCCGACTTGAGCACGGTCAGGGTCCCGTGGGTGTTGGCCGAGTCGGTGGCCAGGGGATCCTCGACCGACCGGGCGACGGCCCGGTGGGCCGCGAGGTGGAAGACGACCTCGACCCCGTCGACCGCCTTGGCCACGGCCGCAGGGTCGGAGACCTCGCCCTCCACGAAGTCGGCTTCGGCGGGGAGGTTCTCGGCGAAGCCGGTGGACAGATCGTCGAGGATCCGGACGGCGTGGCCCTGCCCGAGGAAGGCGTCAGCGAGACTCGACCCGATGAATCCGGCACCACCGGTGACGAGAACGTTCATACCGCCATCTTGCCCTGCAGAGACCGGCCGGCTCACCGCAACGACGCGTCAGGCTCCCGTACTGCGATTTCTTTGGGCCCGGCGGGTCCCAGGACCAGCCGCGCCCGTCGACCGAGGGCATTTTGCCGTGACACGACGATGGTCGTGAACGACGCCGCCACCATCAGCAAGCCGACGACTACGAAGGGCACCGGACTCGAGTCGTGAGCCGCCGTGGGTAGGCCGATGACCGGCGAGCCGCTGGACGCGGCCTGTAGGCGTGACGAGTCCGGCCCTGAGGCCGCGCACGGCGGCGGATAACACCCCCCAGGCGCGACCTGGGCGCCCGCCGGGCAGGCGAATGCGAGCGATAGGAGCACCCCGAGGGTAGCTGCCAGGACTCCCATTCCAGTATTCCCCAAGCCTGCGGGCTCCGCTGCTCGCACAAGGATCAACGTAGCATCCGCTCGCGGGGTGCCGGGGCGCGCCGGATGCTGGGGTAAGGTCGTTGCCGCTGCAGCACGCGACCGCCACTGCCCGGGGGACGAGCATCGAATTGGTAGCACCCGCAGTCCGGAAGCGGCATGGTATGGACCTCCGCGACTATCTGAGTGTCGCCCGCCATCGGGCATGGATCATCGTGATCGGGGTGGCGTCCGTTGTCAGCGTCGCCGTGGTCCTCACGGCCGTCGAGACGCGGGTATACGAGGCGCACGCTCGAATTCTCCTCGAACCGAGCAAGACCGTGTTCGAGGCGAGCACGGGGGCGGCGGCGTCGCCAGTCCAAGCAGCGACCGAGATCGAGATCATCAAGAGCGCCCCCGTGCGAGACCTGGTGCGCAAGCGCCTTGGCTATGTCGGGCCGATGTCCGCCTCGTCGGTCGTCGGCACGGACGTGATCGACGTCGCGTCGCAGAACCCGAAGCCGGCACGGGCAGCCGAGGTCGCCAATGCCTTCTCCCAGGCGTACATCGACTACCGCCGCGACCAGGCGGTCAACGCGCTGCTTGCCGCCGGTGAGCAGATCCGACAGCGGGTGGCTGATCTCCAGAAGCAGATCGACGACAAGACGGCGGCAGCCAACGACGCCTTCGCCCAGGCCAGCGCCAACCAGAAGCCGGGCGGCCCGGCGCCGACCATCCCGGCCACGCCCGACCGGGACGCGCTGGTGAGCCAGCAGGCGCTGCTCAAGGAGCGGCTGGATCAGCTCCAGGTCGATGCCGCCCTCAAGGACGGCGGCGCCTCGCTCGTGGCTCCGGCCGCCGCACCCACCTCTCCAATCCGGCCGCGCCCTGTCCACAACGTCCTGTTGGCGCTGGGCGCCGGGCTCGTGCTGGGCCTGGCCGGAGCCTTCGTCACCGACCACTTGGACGACTCGATCAAGAGCGGCGATGACCTGGAGTCCGCCGGTGACGGGATCTCCGTTCTCGGCGTCATTCCTGCCATCAACTGGAAGGACAAGACCGAGGCCCGGCTGGTGTCGCTCACCGAACCCACAGCGGCGGCAGCGGAGGCATACCGAACGCTGCGGACGTCGATCACCTTCCTTGCCCTCGACCGATCGCTCAGCGTGATCCAGCTAACGAGCCCGAATTCGGCCGAGGGCAAGACGACAACGCTGGCCAACCTGGCCGTGGCCATGGCCAACGCCGGGCAGCGGGTTCTGATCATCGATTGCGACCTGCGTCGGCCGCGCATCCACGAGTTCTTCGAAGTCTCCAACGCGACCGGGTTCAGCTCCGTCCTCATGGGGTCCTCCCTCACCAGCGCGCTACACGCGATCAACCCCCATCTGCGCCTGCTCACCGCCGGCCCGCGCCCTACCAACCCGTCGGAGCTGCTCTCGTCCAACCGAAGTTCGCAGCTTTTCGAGGCGGTGCGCGCCCAGACGGACTTCGTCTTGATCGACTCGCCGCCGGTGTTGCCAGTGACGGATGCAGCCGTGCTCTCCGCCAAGGTCGATGGAACGATCCTCGTCGCCAACGCGGGGCAGACGTCCACCAGGGACTATGCTTACGCCCTCGACCTGCTCCGCAAGGTCGACGCGCCCCTCATCGGTGGGGTGCTCAACGGGGTCACCGCCGAAGGCGGGTACGGCGCCTACCGGTACGACTACTCGCCGCTTCCTGGCAATGGCACCCGAAACGGGAACCACGCCGGCAGTACGAACGGCACCGGCAATGGGAACCGTGACCAGCCCGCCGGCAGCGACGGCCGGCCGGGCGAGCGCAAGGCGCTACGTCGCTCCGACCCCTGAATCGGCCGCTTCATCCGCGCCCCTCGTTGCCCGTTGCTCGGCGCGGCCTGCCAGCCCGAGGGCGATCAACGGGACGACGAGTACGACGATCTGCATGCGCTCCCTCACTACGGTCCCGAAGTTGCCGATGGCCAGGGCCAGGAGCAACGACGTCGACGCCGCCGGCAGGAGGAACACGAGCCGACCCCTGCCCATCAACTGCTTGGCCGCTCGCACGCCCCGCCAGAGGCTCGGCAGGAGCAGCCACCATACGGCGACGTCGGCCAGCCCTGACAGTTGGCGCAGGCCGCCGACCTGCCACGGAGCAGGGCCGAGAAGCAGCGCGACCAGCCCGATCGGCAGGAAGCTGAGGGCGCGGGTCGGCGAGGAGATGTCCGAGTCGACGGCATACCCGCTCGATGCGCTGGACGCGAGGTCTTGGCGCACGACGTTGGCCTGAGCCAGGTTGCTGTTGACCGCGGTCTGGTACCCCTTCGAGCCGACGCCGAAGCCCAGGACCGACAGGGCCACGAGGGCGGCGATGGCCAAGCCGCTGCCCAGCCCTGCGCTGAACTCCTGGCGACCGAGGGTCACGCCCAGCATCAGGCCGGTGAGCACCATCAGGGCCACCCAGCCGCGGAAGGTGAAGAGCAGGCAGATGGCGGCGGCCAGGGCGACCAGCCGGCCAGGACTGACCCGCTCGAGGATCCGGCCCGCGCAGTTGGCGGCCACTGCGATGAAGAGCAGCACGCCCGCCTCTTTCAGCAGCTGCGACGTCCAGAGGAACAGGCCGGGGAGCAACACGACGAGCGGGGCGACATACCAGGCGGCCGACCGGCCGAACGCCCGGCGGGTGGTGTCGGCCACGATCGGGACCAGCGCCGACGCCATGGCCGCGTTCACCACGAGCCCGGCCGAGGAGTAGGCCCCGAAGATCCAGTAGATGCCGGCGAGGAGGTAGTAGAACCCCTCCTTGCCCGGCGGGATGGTGGGCATCGCGGTGCCCTGCGTCCAGTGCTGGAGCAGGCGGACGGCAAGGTCGTGGTAGGTGCTGGCGTCCCCACCGAAGTAGGCGCTCAAGCCGCCGCTGTTGGTCACGATCAGCCCGAAAGCGAGGTGGGCGGCGAAGGCGACAAGCGTCCACCGCAGTAGCCGCTCGCGCTCCTCCGGTTCGTCGGCCCGGCCGAGGATGTGGACCAGCTCGGTCAACACCAGCCCGGCGGCCATCGTCGGGACGACGACGGCGACGACGGACGGCAACCGGATCACCAGTGCGCCGAGCAGACCGCCGAGGCCGACCAGCAGGAGCACGGGGCTCCGACGCACGTCCTCCACGCGGACGCTCACCCGGCTGAGTGTACCGGCCGCGCCCTGTGCCAGAGGCCACGCCCCTCCGGGATAGCCTGCCTCTTCCGCCTCCCCGGCGGCGCGGCGTCGCCTAGCGCCTGGCGAAAGGAACCGTCTCGGTGCACCGCAACCTCCTCGACGTGCTCGCCGACCCAGAGACCGGGCAGCCTCTGTCGCTCGTCGACGACGACGGCCGGGATCCGATCGAGGAGGGCACACTGACGTCCGGCGGCGGCCGGACCTACCAGATCGTGCGCGGCGTGCCCCGCCTCGTCCCGGGCGAGGACTACGGGTCGTCGTTCGGCCTGCAGTGGAATCGCTTCGCCCGGGTCCAGCTCGACTCGGCCAACGGCGCCGGCTACAGCCGCCGCCGGTTCGACAGCGAGACGGGATGGGCGGCCGAGGAGCTGGCCGGGAAATGGCTCGTCGACATCGGCTGTGGCAGCGGCCGGTTCGCGGAGATCGCCGCTGGCTACGGGGCCGAGGTGATCGCCGTCGACCTGAGCAGTGCGGTGGACGCCGCCCAACGCAACCTCGGCCACCTCCCCAACGTCCACGTCGTCCAGGCCGACCTCCGCCACCTCCCCGTGCGCCGGGACGCCATCGACCGGCTGTACTGCCTGGGCGTGTTGCAGCACACGCCGGACCCGCTGGCCAGCGCTCGGGCCCTCGTAGAGGCCCTGCCCCCCGGGGGCCGTTTCGCGTTCACGATCTACGGCCGGGGCCCGCTCACCAAGGTCAACACCAAGTACCTCGTGCGACCGTTGACCCGCCGAATCGAACCGGAGCGCCTCCTGGCCGCGACCGAGCGGGCCATGCCGGTCCTGTTCCCGCTGACGTCGTTCCTGTACGCGCTGCCCGTCGTCGGTCGGGCCTTCAGCTTCGCCATCCCGGTGGCCAACTACGTCGACCGCACCGACCTGTCCCGCGACGCTCGCTACCAGGAGGCGATCCTGGACACCTTCGACATGCTGTCGCCCCGCTACGACCACCCCGTCACGGCCGATGAGGTCACCGCCACCCTGGCCGGGCTGTGCGAGCAGATCGACGTGGCCTCGGCGCGCCCGGTCGTCGTCCGTGGCACCCGGATCACCAACCCTCGCGCCGGAGGAACGCCTCCAGCGTGAGCAGCGTCCAGATGGCGTGGCCGTTGCTCGCCGCGCCGCTCTGGTGCTCGGCGAGGAGGGCGTCGATCGCCTCCGGCTGCAGGTGGGCGCGCACGCGAGCACTCGGCGCAGTCAGCATGCCTTCGGTGTAGGACCGGAGGTCGGTGCGCAGCCACCGGTCGAGCGGGATGCCGAAGCCGCGTTTGGGCCGGTTGACCACCTCGGGCGGAAGGACGTCGGCCATGGCCGCCTTGAGGACGCGTTTGAGTGACAGCCCCCGGATGCGGGCGGGCTCAGGCAGGCGGAGGGCGAACTCGACCAGGTCGGTGTCGAGGAAAGGCGCCCGGACTTCCAGCCCGTGGGCCATGCTCGTCCGGTCGACCTTCGGAAGCAGGTCGTCGAGCAGGTAGGTTCGCAGGTTGAGGTCGAGCAGGCGGTCGAGCACGCCACCGCCGGCCGACGCCTCCCAGATGCGGGTGTAGTCGTCGAACCCCCAGTCGGACGCCCCGGGCAGCAGGGCGGAGCGCCACTCGGCCGACGTGTAGCTGATCCACGACAGGTAGGCCCGCGGGACGTCCTGGCCGGGCTCCGCCAGCAGCCGGCGGAGGCCGCCGGTCCGGGACTTCAAACGGGTCGCCGACAGCGCGTCGGCGGCCCGGCGGGCCCCCGCCAGCACGGGGCCCGGCACCCGTCGGAGGCGGTGGCGGATCAGAGCGGCGGCGAAGCGCTCGTAGCCGGCGAACAGCTCGTCGCCGCCGTCGCCGCACAGGGCGACGGTGACGTGCTCCCGGGTCAGCTCCGAGAGTAGGAAGGTAGGGAGGGCGCTGGAGTCGCCGAAGGGCTGGTCGTGGTGCCAGACCAGGCGGTCGATCAGCTCGGCCGCGTCGGGCTTGACCACGAACTCGACGTGGTCGGTCTGCCACCGTTCGGCCACCATACGGGCGTACGGGCGCTCGTCGAAGCCCTGCTGGTCCTCGAAGCCGATGGTGAAGGTGGACACCGGCTTGTCGGAGAGCTGGGCCATGAGACCGACGACGCTGGACGAGTCGATCCCCCCGCTGAGGAAGGCGCCGAGGGGCACGTCGGCGATCAGGCGACGGTCGACGGCCACAGTGACCAGCCGCCGCACCTCCGCGGCGGCCTCGTCGAAGCCGAGGTCGAGCCGCTCGACACCGCCCGAGCCCGGGACCCGCGGCTGCCAGTACGTCTCGATCCGCGGCGTTCCGCCCGGCTCGACGGTGAGCACGTGGCCCGGCGGCAGGCTGACGACGCCTTCGAAGAACGTCCGGGGTGTCGGGACGTAGCCGAAGGTCAAGTAGGCCGAGAGCGCGTCGGGATCCATGCGCCGGGGGACCGCGGGGTGGGCCAGGACCGCCTTGATCTCGCTGCCGAACACGAAATGCTGGTCACCGGCCCAGTAGTACAGCGGCTTCTTGCCGAGACGGTCCCGCCCGAGCACCAGGCGCCGGCGCTCGTCGTCCCACACGGCGAAGGCGAACATCCCGTGCAGGCGTCGGGCCAGTGCCACCGGTTCCAGGCGCTCGGCCAGGTGGGCGATGACCTCGGTGTCGCCCTGGGTATGGAGGCTGCTCCCCCGCCGGCACAGCTCGTCGCGCAGTTCCCGGTAGTTGTAGATCTCGCCGTTCAGGGCCACGCCGACGGTGCCGGCGTCGTTGGTGATCGGCGGGTCCCCGGTGACCAGGTCGATGATGGCGAGGCGGGTCTGGCCGATGGCCGCGCCGGGACGCTCGTACGTGCCCTCGGAGTCGGGCCCGCGGTGCCGGAGCGTGCGGAGC
>DATASA010000135.1:0-3701 GCA_036269435.1 Acidimicrobiales bacterium
GTTGATGTTGTAGGCCTGGCCTTCCACGTCCGAGCCGATGGTGGCGACCACGGGTACCAGGTCCTCGGCCAACAGCCGCTTGAGGATGCCCGGGTTGACCGACTCCACGTCGCCGACGTAGCCCAGCTCCGGGTCGCGAGCCGTGGCGGTGATGAGGCCTGCGTCCTCGCCCGACAGGCCCACCGCGAGCGGGCCGTGGACGTTGATCGACGCCACGATGTCGCGGTTCACCTTGCCGACCAGCACCATGCGGGCGATGTCGAGGGTGTCGGCGTCGGTCACCCTGAGGCCCTCGCGGAACTCGGGTTCCTTGCCCAGTCGGTTCATGAGCTGGCCGATCTGCGGGCCGCCCCCGTGGACCACGACGGGACGCATCCCGACCGACCGCATGAGGACGACGTCCTGGGCGAAGAGGGCGGCCAGCGCCGGATCGACCATCGCCGCCCCGCCGTACTTGACCACCACCACCTTGCCCCGGAACTGCCGGATGTACGGCAGCGCCTCGACCAGCACGTCCGACTTGGTGAGCGGCGCCGTCGGGGTCACGACGTCCTCATGTTCTCGGCGATGTACTCCGGTGTGAGGTCGGTGGTGGTGACGACGGCGACGCCGTCGCCCAGGCCGAGGTCGGCCGTGATCTCGACCTCACGGCCCGCGAGCGCGGCCTTGGCGTCGGCGTGGGCGTGGCCGGCGTCGACGCCGGCGCGACACACCTCGACCGGGCCGTAGCGGATCGACAGGCGGTCGAGGTCGAAAGCCACGCCCGCGCTGCCCAGCTCGCTGACGATCCGGCCCCAGTACGGATCGGCGCCGTACAGGGAGCACTGCACGAGCTGGCTCTCGGCCACCTTGCGGGCGGCTCGCCGGGCGTCGTCGGACGACGCCGCACCGGTGACCCGGATCCGCGCCCGCTTGGTCGCCCCCTCGGCGCCGTCGGCCATCAGCGTCGCCAGCTCGGCGCAGACGCCGCCCACCAGGTCGCCCAGGTCCGGTCGACCGCCGGCGGCACCACCGGCCAACGCGATCACGGTGTCGTTGGTCGAGGTCGCCCCGTCGATCGACAGGGCGTTGAACGACTCTGCCACCCCCGCGGTCAACGCGGCCTGGAGCTCCTCCGGCGTGGCCGCCGCGTCCGTCGCCAACAGGGCCAGCATCGTGGCCATGTGGGGGGCCAGCATGGCCGCCCCCTTGGCGATGCCGCGGACGACGAACCCGTCGCCTCGCGCGGTCACGTCCTTGGGCGACAGGTCGGTCGTCATCATCGCCGCCGCCGCCGCCGGGAACCCTTCGGGCGTGCGGGCGGCGAGCAGCGGCGCGATGCCCGAGACGACGGCGTCGAACGGCAGCGGAATGCCGATCAGCCCGGTCGAGCAGACCAGCACCTGTTCGGGGCGGCAGCCCAGGCCCTCGGCCACCAGCGCGCACATGCGTTCGGCGTGCTCCCGGCCGGCGGCGCCGGTGGCCGCGTTGGCGTTGCCGCTGTTGACGATGACCGCCGACGCGTACCCGCCCGTGGCGGCCAGGTGGGCCCGGCTGATCTGCACCGGCGCAGCCGGCGCCAGGTTGGTGGTGAACACCGCAGCGGCGGGCACCGGGCGACCGTCGGCCGTGGCGATCAATGCCAGGTCGGGGGCGCCGCTCTGCTTGATCCCGCAGGCGACGCCGGACGCGACAAAGCCGGGAACCGGGCTGGTCACGGGTACACCCCGATCGCCGACAGGCCCGACGTCTCGGGCAGGCCGAGCACGAGATTGGCAGATTGCACGGCCTGGCCGGCGGCGCCCTTGACCAGGTTGTCGAGCGCGGCGATGACCACGACCCAGCCCGTGCGCTCGTCGTAGCGGGCGGTGAGGTGGGCGCAGTTCGACCCCCATGTGGCCTTGGTCGAGGGGATCGACGGCCCGGCGACGACGAACGGCTCGTCGGCGTAGGCCGCGCCGAACAGGGCGAGCAGCTCCTCCGTCGACGTCGAGCCGGTCGGGCGGGCGTAGCAGGTGGCGAGGATGCCGCGGGTCATGGGCGCGAGGTGCGGCGTGAAAAGCAGGGTGGCGCCGACCGACTGCTCCATCTCGGGCGTGTGGCGGTGGTCGAGAAGGCCGTATGCGGTGAAGTCCTCGTTGGCGGTCCCGAAGTGTGTTCCGTGCTTCAGCGCCCGGCCCGCGCCGGAAACCCCGCTGGCCGCGTCCACGATGATGCCGGTCGGCTCCACCACGCCGGCCTCGGTGAGGGGCGCGAGCGCCAGCGCCGCCGCCGTCGGGTAACAGCCGGGCACGGCGACCGCCTCGGCCTTCACGATCGCGTCGCGCTGGAGCTCGGGCAGTCCGTAGACGAACCGCTCGAGCAGGTCGGGTGCGACGTGGGCCTCGCCGTACCAGCGCTCGTAGACCGCCGGGTCCCGGAGCCGGAAGTCGGCGCCCAGGTCGACCACCTTTGGCCCCGCCTGCAGCAAAGCGGGCATGAGGCGCTGCGACGCGCCGTGGGGCAGGGCCAGGAAGACCAGGTCGACGGTGGCCGCGAGCTCCGGCTCGAACCGCTCGAAGGCCAGCCCGGGGTACGCAGCGGCCAAGCTCGGATACAGGCCGCCGACTAGTGTGCCGGCCTGCGTGTCGCCGGTCGCCCACGCCACGTCCAGGTGCGGATGGGAGTGGCACAGGCGCAAGAGCTCGGCTCCCGCATACCCTGACGCTCCTACGATCCCGACGCTCGACACGGACTGAGCATACACACCTATGAATACTCATTCACATCGATTTCTGGCGACGCTCTTGCTGGCCGGGGCCCTCACCGGCGCGTGCGGCGGCGGATCCGGCGGCACCACGACCAAGGCCGGGTGGACCAAGTCGCACGGCCCCATCATCTCGACGACGAGCATCGACATCGACGTGGCCAACCAGGCCCTCGGCACTGGGCAGCGCCCGGACGTCCTGTCCGCCTGCAACCAGCTCCAGGACGACCTGCCCAAGGCCCGCAAGGCCCTCCCCGCGCCGAACCCCGCGGTCGACGGGGCGCTGCGGACCGCGTTCGACACGATCACCACCGGCGTCGCCGACTGCCTCGAAGCGGCACGGGTCACCAACCAGGCGACACTGACCGAGAAGGCTCAGGCGGAGATCAAGGACGCCAGGGTCAAGATGGACGCAGCCAACAAGGCCATCGCCGACTGGCAGTAGCCGTCCGGGGAGGACGCCGCGGGCGACCGGGTGAAGCCCGCCGCGTCAGTGGCCGGTGGCGCGGAGCAGCCGGGGGAACGTCGCCAGGGGCGGGGGCGGCACCGAGGCCGCGTCCCTGCCACCGTTGCGGCGGCGGCGCATCTCGAGGCGCAGGCTCTCCTCGCCCTTGCGCATGGCCCAGTGATGGTTGGCCGAGAACGCCGGCTTGAGCAGCCAGCTCAGGCGGCGAAGCAGGGGCTTGGCCGCCGAGATGCGCCAGTCGTAGGTGATCACCACTTCCGGACCGTCCTGGGCGAACGTCCACACGCCGGTGCCGTTCAGGTCCCCCTCGGCGGACAGGGCGAACCCCTCGTCGGTCATCGGCTCGGTGATCCGCAGCCGCCAGCGCAACGTGTACGGCGCCCATCCCTTGGTGTGGAGGTCGACGGTCCGCCCGACCCCGCCCTCACCGCCCGGCGCCACCTCGTCCAGGCTGATGTAGACCGCCGGCCACCAGCGGGTCAGCGACTCGGCGTCCCCCAACACGTCCTT
>DATASA010000136.1:0-32541 GCA_036269435.1 Acidimicrobiales bacterium
CAGCTTGCGCACGCTGCGGTGCTCTTTGATGAGCTGGTACAGCAGCGGCTGGGTGAGGGACGGGTCGTCCTGCTCGTTGTGACCGAAGCGGCGGTAGCACACCATGTCGATCACCACGTCCTTGTGGAACCGCTGGCGGAACGCGAAGGCCAGGCGCCCGACCCGCACGCACGCCTCCGGGTCGTCGCCGTTGACGTGGAAAATGGGCGCCTGGACCATCTTGGCCACGTCCGTGGCGTAGATCGACGAGCCGGAGGCGTTCGCGGCCCTGCCGGTGCTCATCCACGGCGACGCCGCTTTCGCCGGGCAGGGCGTGGTCGCCGAGACGCTGAACCTGTCGGCGCTGCGGGGCTACCGGGTCGGCGGCACGATCCACGTGGTGGTCAACAACCAGCTCGGGTTCACCACCGCACCGGCCGAGGCCCGCTCGTCGGTCTACCCGACCGACGTGGCCAAGATGGTCCAGGCGCCGATCTTCCACGTCAACGGCGACGACCCCGAAGCGGTGGTGCGGGTCGCCCGGCTGGCCTTCGCCTTCCGCCAGCGGTTCCACAAGGACGTGGTGATCGACATGGTGTGCTACCGCCGCCATGGCCACAACGAGGGCGACGACCCGTCCTACACCCAGCCGCTGATGTACAAGCGCATCGAAGCCCGCAGGTCGGTCCGCAAGCTCTACACCGAGACGCTCGTGCGCAGGGGCGACATCAGCCTGGACGAAGCCGAGCGGGCCCTCGACGACTTCGGCGCCCGGATGCAGGCCGCGTTCGAGGAGACCCGCCACTCGGCGCCGCCGGCGCTGCCGGCGGCCGTCGACGTGGCGCCGCCCCCGGCCCCCGGCCCCGCCGCGCCGCTCGAGACCGGCGTCGGCGCCGCCGTGCTGGACCAGGTGGCCGAGGCCATGGACGCCGCGCCGGCGGGCTTCAGCGTGCACCCCAAGCTGGCCCGGACGCTGGCCGCTCGCCGGGCGCTCTACGACGAGGGAACCATCGACTGGTCGATGGCCGAGGCGCTGGCCTTCGGATCGCTGCTGGTCGAGGGGACCGACGTACGCCTGACCGGGCAGGACTCACGGCGGGGCACCTTCTCCCAGCGCCACCAGGTGCTCGTCGACTACGAGACGGGGACCGAGTGGTTGCCGCTGTCGGGCCTGTCGCGTCGGGGCGGCGGCAAGCTCTGGCTGTACGACTCGTTGCTGTCGGAGTACGCGGCCCTCGGGTTCGAGTACGGCTACTCCACCGTCCACGGCGAGGCGCTGGTGGCCTGGGAGGCCCAGTTCGGCGACTTCGCCAACGGCGCCCAGATCGTCATCGACCAGTTCATCACCGCCGGCCACGGCAAGTGGGGCCAGCCGTCGGGGTTGGTCCTGCTCCTGCCCCATGGCTACGAAGGCCAGGGCCCCGAGCACTCGTCGGCCCGGCTCGAGCGCTTCCTGACCCTGTGCGCGGGCGACAACCTCCAGGTGGTCAACGCCACCACCGCGGCCCAGTACTTCCACGTCCTGCGGCGCCAGGTGCGGCGCTCGGCCCGCCGGCCGCTGGTGGTGTTCACGCCCAAGTCGCTGCTGCGGGCCCGCCACGCCCGGTCGCCCGTCGACGCCTTGACGACCGGCCGGTTCCGGGAGGTCCTCGACGATCCCGGCGTGGTCGACCCGTCGGCGGTGTCGCGGGTGATCCTCGCCTCCGGGAAGGTCGCCTACGACGCCATCGCCCACCGCGACGAGCACGGCCTGCCCGTCGCCGTGGTGCGCATCGAGCAGCTGTACCCCTGGCCCGAGATGCTGGTCACCGACACGGTGTCGCGCTACGCCGGCGCCCGGGACGTCGTGTGGCTCCAGGAGGAGCCCGAGAACATGGGGGCGTGGACCTTCGTGCACGGCCGGCTCCACCGCCTGCTGCGCGAGGGGTACACCCTGCGCCACGTCAGCCGCCCCGAATCCGCCAGCCCCGCGACCGGCAGCGCCACCGTCCACCAACGCGAGCAGGCCGATCTGCTGGCACGGGCGTTCGAGGGTCTCTGAGCGGCAGGTATCGCCCCCCGGGGCCGTAGGGAATGCTTGACTGATCGCGATATGGCACCACCTCCCACCTCAGCCCGCCGCGTGGTGGTCGACGGTTCCAACCTGGCCACGGAAGGCCGCAATCTGCCCAGCCTGGCCCAGCTCGACGAAGCGGTCCGGGCCTTCGCCGACGAGCGTCCCGACGACGAGATCATCGTCGTGGTCGACGCGTCGTTCGGCTACCGGATCGACGAGTCCGAGCGCAAGGTGTTCGAGGAGGCCGAGGACGCGGGCGAGATCGTGTCCCCGCCCGCCGGCGCCATCGGCCGGGGCGACGGCTTCCTGCTGCGCATCGCGGATCGTATCGACGCCGACGTCCTGTCCAACGACTCGTTCCAGGAGTTCCACGGCGAGTACACCTGGCTGTTCGACGAAGGCAGGCTGATCGGCGGCAAGCCCGTGCCGGGGGTCGGGTGGATCTTCACCCCCCGCACGCCGGTCCGGGGGCCGAAGAGCCGGGTCGCCACCCGGGACGCCGATCGGGCCCGCAAGCGGGTGGCGTCGGCGTCGTCGGCGGCCGCGGCGGCCAAGCCGGCGAACAAGGGGCCGACCGCCGATGCCATCGCCCAGGCCACGGCCGAGGCCATCGCCCCCGACGCACCCAAACCGGCCAAGCGGGGCAGCCGTCGCCGCTCCCGGGTCACGGTCCCCGACGACGCCGCCGCGCCGGAGGCCATCAACGAGCCGTTGCCGTTCATCACGTTCATCGCCGGGCACCCGCTCGGGACCGAGGTCGAGGGCACGGTCGACAGCTTCACGTCCCACGGGGCGTTCGTCACCGCCGACGGCGCCCGGTGCTACGCGCCGGTGTCGGGCCTGGGGGATCCGCCGCCCCGCAGCGCCAAGGAGGTTCTGAAGAAGGGCGACGTGCGCACGTTCGTCATCCAGGCCCTCGACCCGCCCCGGCGGGGCATCGAGCTGGCCCTCCCCGGGATCGCCAAGGTGGCTGGCGCGCCGACGGACGAGACCGTCGAGGCGGAGATCGACGCCGGCTCGCACCCGGGACCGGCGCCGGACGAACCGGGGGCGACGCCGGTGTCCGATGGGGCGGCGGCCGCCGAGGCGGGAGCTCCGCCGGTCGGCCCGGCCCGCCCCCGTCGCCGCCGGGCCGCCGGGGCGGGCGCGATCACCACGCCTTCGCCTGGGCCTGCGCCGGCGCGAGCGGCGGAGCCGGAGCCCCCCGTCGCCGAGTCGCCCCAGCCCGCGCCGTCGCGTCGCCCCCGCCGTGGGCGCGTGGCCGCCGCCGCGCCCGCGGCCGCCGACGCGCCGGTCGCCGAGCCGCCGGCCCCGGCCGCGGAGGAGGCGGCGGGCGGCCCGGCCCGCCCGGCCCGCCCCCGTCGCAGCCCGGCCCGGGCGGCCGCCGGACCGGCCCCCGCGGTGGAGGTCGCACCGGCCGAGCCAGAGCCGGCACCGGCCCGTCGCTCGCGCAAGAATGCAGCCGCGGTGGTCGCGGCGCCGCCGGTGGTCGCCGAGGCGCCGCCGCCCCAGAAGGCGACCCGCTCCCGGAAGAAGGCGGCGCCGGCCGAGCAACCGGCGCCGGTCGAGGCCGAGGTGGCGGCCCCGGTCAAGAAGCGGGCGGCCAAGAAGGCGGCCCCACCGGTCGACGAGCCGGTGAAGAAGGCCCGCAAGGCGGCGGCGAAAAAGGTGTCCGCGCCGGACGATGCGGCGCCGCCCGTCGCCAAGAAGGTCCCCGCCCGCAAGGTCGCGGCCCGGAAGGCGTCCCCCGCCTCCGAGTAGCCAGGCGGTGCGCGGCGACGGACCCAGTCGTCCGCCGCCCGTAGAGTCGGGGCGCCATGCGCATCGCCACCTGGAACGTCAACTCGCTGAAGGTCCGCCTGCCGAAGGTGGAGGAATGGCTCGCCTACGCCCAGCCCGACGTCCTGTGCATGCAGGAGACCAAGCTGGCCGACAGCGCCTTTCCGGCGCTGGCCTTCTCCGCCCTCGGCTATGAGTCGGCCCATCACGGCGAGGGGCGCTGGAACGGGGTCGCCATCCTCAGCCGGGTCGGCCTGGACGGCATCGTGGCTGGGTTCTTCGACCAGGCCGAGGACGAGAGCGCCGAGGCCCGCCTCCTGTGGGCGACGTGCGCGGGCGTGCGGGTGGCGTCGATCTACGTTCCCAACGGCCGGATGGTCGGCACCGAGCACTACGAGGCCAAGCTGACCTGGTTGGAGCGACTGCGGCGTCACATCGAGACCGAGTGCGACCCCACCGCCAAGCTGGTCATCTGCGGCGACTTCAACGTCGCACCCGAGGACCGTGACGTGTGGGATCCGACCAAGCTGCACGGCGGCACCCACGTGAGCGCTCCCGAGCGGGAAGCGGTCGCCGCACTGCGCCGGTGGGGCCTGAGCGACGTGTTCCGGGAGCGCTACCAGGAGTCCGGCGTGTACTCGTGGTGGGACTACCGGGCCGGTGACTTCCACCAGGGCCGGGGCCTGCGCATCGACCTGATGCTCGCCACCA
Source organism: Acidimicrobiales bacterium (assembly GCA_036269435.1). GTDB lineage: Bacteria > Actinomycetota > Acidimicrobiia > Acidimicrobiales > AC-14 > CADCTB01. Next base: position 4,526 of record DATASA010000136.1, read on the forward strand.
AGCCGCTGGCCGAGCGGGCGACGTGGGCCCTCATCGACCGTCAGGCCCGCAAGGGCAAGTTGCCCTCGGACCACGCCCCGCTGCTGGCCGACTTCGACGTCTGATGCGGCGGGCGCTTACTCCGACAGGCTGATCCGCAGCTTGGCCAGGCCGCCGGCCAGCGCCTCGCGCAACTCGGTCCGGGGCAGGCCCAGGTCGTGGTGGAGATCCTTCATCGTCCGTGGCGGGGTGCCATCCAGGCCGTAGTGGGCGGTGATGACCTGTCGCTCGAGCGGATCGAGGAGATCGAACAGGTGCGACCCCGCGCCGCGCAGCACGATGGCGTCCTCGTCGATGTTGGAGTCCAGGTCGGGCAGCTCCGCCCGCCCGTCCGGGTAGGGCCAACCGTCCTCGCTGGGCCAGACGTAGGAGCGCATGACCCGTTGTCGCGCCGATGGCGCCTCGCTGTCAACGGCCGGAGCCGGTGGCCGCGGCGGCCACGACGGCGAGAAGGGCCTCGCCGTATCGCTCGGCCTTGACCGGGCCCATGCCCGGCAGGGCGAGGAGGGACGAACGGTCCTGCGGCCGGGCCTCGGCCACCGCGGCCAAGGTGGTGTCGTGGAAGACGACGAAGGCGGGGACGCCGCTGAGGCGGGCCGTCGCCGCCCGCCACGACCGCAGGGCCTGGAGCACGGCCGGGTCGGCCTGGTCGCCGGCCCGCTCGGCCCGCCGGCCCCCCTGGCCGGCACGCAGCCGAGCCCTGCCGTCGGCGACGCATCCCTTCCAGCCCTCGCCCCGGGCCGGCGCCTGCCCGGGCCCGGCGATGGCGTCCTCCACGGCGGCCAGCCACGGCGACGGGGCGCGGGGCAGCGTGCGGGCCCCGAAGGTCCGCCGCTCGGCCCACGAGCAGTGCAGCTCCCGCTCGGCGCGGGTGACGGCGACGTAGAGCAGCCGGCGTTCCTCGGCCCGGGCCTCGGGCGTGGTGGCGTGGCCGATCGGGAGTAGGCCCTGCTCCAGCCCGACCACGAACACGATCGGCCACTCGAGCCCCTTCGCGGCGTGGAACGTGGCCAGCTCCACGGCCTGGCCGCTCGTGCGCGGCTCCTCCCGCGCCAGGCGGGCGCCCAACCAGGCGACGAAGCCGCCGACCGGCCCGGTCGGGTCGAGGACCAGGAACTCCCGGGCCTGGGCCGCGAGCACCAGCAGGTCGGCGCCGCGCTCGGGACCGGCCTCGGCGGCGGCGGCGTCCAGGTCGGGTACGGCCGCCGACAGCGGGGCCCCCGCGGGGCGCCGGCGCAGGTCGACCATGGCTTCGCGTACGCCGGGCTGGTCCAGGAAGGACGCCGCGCCACGGAGCCGGTAGGGGATGGCGGCGGCCTGCAGTGCCTCCTCGAAGGCGACCAGCTGGGCGTGGGTCCGGGCCAGCACGGCGAGGTCCGACCAGCGCCCGCCGCCGCCTCGCCGGCGCAGGGCACGGACGACGGCGCGGGCCTCCTCGCCCTCGTTGGCGTAGGGCGTGATGGTGGGGGTCGGACCGTCGGCGGTCGCCGGGCGTAGGCGGCGCGCGCCGGTGCCGTCGAGCACCGCGTTGGCGACGGCGAGGATCTGCGGCGACGACCGGTGGTTCTCGTCGAGGTGCACGACGGTGGCACCAGGGAAGCGACTGGCGAAATCGGTGAGGTATCGGGGGTCGGCGCCGTTCCAGGAGTAGATCGCCTGGCGGGGGTCCCCGACGACGCAGAGGTCGTCTCGGCCGCCGCGCCAGGCTTCGAGCAGCCGGAACTGCAGCGGGTTGACGTCCTGGAATTCGTCGACGAACACATGGCGGAACCGCCAGCGCTGCGTCGTGGCGAACGAGGTGTCGGTCTCCAGGGCCTGGGCGCAGGCCAGCAGCAGATCGTCGAAGTCCACCAGCGCCCGCCGCTGCTTCTCCTGTTGGTAGCGCTCGTACAGGGAGGCGATCGTGGCCGCGGGCAGCGGCGGCGTGCGGCCGGCGGCGATGACGGCGGCCTCGTAGCCGGCGGGCGACACCATGCGGGCCTGCGCCCACTCGATCTCCGACGCCACGTCGGCGGGACCGGGCTCCGACGGCGTGCTCCGGCGGGGCATGAGGGGCAGCAGCAGGCGCAGCTTGCGGTCGAGCAGGGCGGGCGGCCGCTGGCCGCGGTCGGCCCAGCGACGGCGGAGCTGGCCGTAGGCCAGGGCGTGGAACGTGCCGGCGGCCACGTGGTCGCGCACGCCGAGGGCGCCGAGGCGCGACGACAGCTCGTCGGCCGCACGGCGGGTGAACGTGAGGGCCAGCACGTGCCCGGCCTCGGCCTGGTCCTCGGCCACCCGCCAGGCGATGCGCCGGGTGAGGACGCGGGTCTTGCCGGACCCCGCGCCGGCGAGGATGCACAGGGGCTGGCCGGGGGTGGTGACGGCCTCGACCTGCGCCGGCGTGAGGCCGGCGAGCAGCTCGCTCGGAGCGGGAGGTGCGGTCGCGCTGCCCATGACCAGGTCGAACGTACCGAGGGGGTGAGACAGAATGGTGGATGGGGGCGGGAAAGTGGGTGAGTTCCTAACCGACGTCAACCCCAGTCCCGCCGTTTTCGGGCGGGGGCTGGCCACTCGCTACAAGGCTTTCGATGACACTGCGCACGTGGCGCTCGACGCGTTCGTAGAACTCGATGACTTGTTCGGTTGCCGGACCTGGGTTTGGCCACGGGGGTAGTCCGGCGTGGTGATCGAGCACCGCTCCCCAATGGAAGCAGTCGACCTTGTGGTGGTGCGATGTCGTTTGCTGAGAGCCGACGTCCCACAGCAGGCGCGACACGGCGATCAGCTCCGAACGTGGAACAGAGACCTCGTCAGACATCGCAAGAGCATGTCCGGATTAGGCGACCTGGGCGTCAGGGATAGCGTTTCTTCCGGGCGGGTCGGACGCCGGAGCGGCCGTGGTCGACTCCTTACTGCCCCGGCCCGCCCCCTTCTTCATCTGCTGGGCGGCGCCGGCCCGCCGGCGGGCAGCCCGGACTTCCGCGGAGACCTTGTAGCGCTCGGCGCAGATCTTGCGGCCCTCGGCCTCGGTGATCGTGGACCCATCGACGTCTTTGAGCACGTAGAGCTCCCCCCGACGCCAGCAGGCGGCGATGCGCGTGGCCATGATCGCGGCCAGGGTGCAGACGGCCGAGACGTGGTGGCGGCCACCCTCGACGACCAGGCGGTGATAGCGCTCGGCCAGGGTGGGGTCGACCTTGCGGGCCAGCTCGGCGGCCAGGTACAGCGCCTCCCGCAGCCCGGGGTCGCCGGCCTTGGTCACGCCCTTGTGGCGGTTGGCCAGCCCCGACTGGTCGATCTTGGGCACGATCCCGGTGAAGGAGCGCACCGCGGCCAGGTTGGCGAAGCGTTCCGGGTCGCCCAGGCGGCCCAGGATGCCGGCGGCCAGGGTGACGCCGATGCCGGGAGCCGACACCACGATGCCCTTGGGGTCGGCCTCCTCGTACAACGCCTCGATGCGGTCCTCCATGGTGTCGATCTCGGCGTTGAGGTTGCGCAGCAGCCGGACCTCGGTGGCGATGTCTCCGGCCAGCTCCTCGAAGTCCAGACCGCCGGCGGCCCACAGCTCGATGGACTCCTCGGCCGCAGCCAGCAGCTCGTCGGCCTTGGCCTCCCGCCACGCTCCTCGGCTGGCCCGGATCAGCAGCGTGGCCAGCCGCTTACGGCCCAGCTTCTTCAGTGCCCGGGGATCGGCGTAGCGCTCAAGCACGGCCAAAGAACTCTTGTTGTAGTCGCCGGTGCCCAGCACGTCGCCCCAGCTCGGCCCCAGCAGTTCGACCAGGGAGTCCAGGCGCTGGGCGGTGGCGGTGCGGCGCTTGACCAGGCTGGAGCGCAGCCGGACAGCGCGCACCAAGGGCTGGGCAGGTCCGAGGTGGTCGATGGAACGGAGCCCGTCGGGGTGGAGCAGGGGCAGGCGGGCCAGGATGCGGGAGTCGAGTCGGTCGGTCTTGGTGTGCTTGTTGTAGTAGTCCCGCAGGTCGGCGGACTGCTCGGGCGGCACCATCACCACCTTCGCTCCCCGGGCCTGCAGCCAGGCGGCCAACGGCACCCAAGCGTTGCGGGTGGGCTCCAGCACCACGGTCACCTCGGCACCTTCGGGCACCTTGGCCCACAGCCGCTCCAGGTCGGCCGGCGTCGTACGGAAGCGCCAGCCCGACCACAGGAACTCACCGGCGGCGTCGGCGCAGCTGGCCTGGTGGTCGGCCCGGCAGGCCACGTCGATGCCCAACCTGATCGTCTGCCCCATTCCTTCCCTTCCTTCCTCGTCGCTCCATCGCCGGTCCTCCCAGTTGCCGGCTCACACGTTCCGTGAGGGCTGTGTCCATCCGGACATTCCACAAGCAGGGGTCCGTCTCGCCGCGGCCCCGAGTTCCTGAACAGGGATGCACGTGTGCCGAGGGGTTCGTCCGATTCGACGATCAGCGGTCAGGAGTCGAGCCGCCGCGCTCCAGTCACAGTCCCAGCCGAACCAGAAGAACCGACTCGGCGAACCCTACGGAAGTCCCTCACCGAGGTGGTGGACCCTACGAGGGACCCTAAATGTCACACCCTCCCGGTAGCCTTCGGGCACGATGCTCTGCGGTCTCGACCTCGATGGTGTGCTGTGCGACCTGGGCCCGAGCGTGGCGGCCCGGATCGCCGACCGCTTCGGCGTGGCCAGCCATCCGTCCACCTGGCGCAGCTATGACCTGCGGCTCCTGCGCCTGGGCGTGCCCCAGGACGTCTTCTCCACCTTTCTGGACGAGACGTTCGAGGACCCGTCGCTGTACACGGGTGCGCCGCTGTGCGACGGGGCGGCGGGCGCGCTGACCGAGCTGCGGGCCGCCGGTTGGCGGCTGATCGGCATCACCGCCCGCCCGCCTCATCTCGCAGCCGCCACCGCAGCGTGGTTGGAGCAGCACGGCCTGCCGGTGGAGGAGGTCCACCACACGCCGGCCGGCACCAAGGCGGCAGTCGCCCGGCGGCTGGGCGCCACGGTCACCATCGAGGACAACCCCACCGAGGCCGAGCTGCTGGCCGACGTGTGCGAGTCCTGGTTGCTCGACCGGCCGTACAACCGGGCGGCCGAGGTCCTGCGGGCCCGCAGAGCGTCCTGTTGGGGCGACGTGGTCGGCCATCTGCGCCAGCTCCGGCTCTTCGCCTAACCGCCGCCCGTGGCCCACTTCGCCGTCACCGCGGTCGGCGCCGACCGTCCGGGCATCGTCGCCGGCGTGACCGGTGCCTTCGTCGGCCTCGGCTGCAACCTGGAGGACAGCTCCATGACCATCCTGCGGGGCCAGTTCGCCATGATGCTCGTGGTCGACGCCCCGGCCGGTGTGGGCGCCGCCGAGCTGGATGCTGCGCTCGTGGCACCGGCGGAGGCGCTCGACCTCGTGGTCACCGTGCGGCCGGCCGGCCAGGAGGGCGCCGGCGGAAGCAGCGAAGACGCGGGATCGTGGACCGTGGCGGTCTACGGCGCCGACCACCCGGGCATCGTCCACGGCGTGGCGTCGCTCCTGGCCGGGCTCGGCGTGAACATCGTCGACCTCAGCACTCGCGTCGTGGGGGAGCCGGGAGCGCCGGCGTACACCATGGTGCTGGAGGTGACCCTGCCGGCGGGCGCCGACCCGCGCCACCTCGGCCGCCGGCTGGAGGCCACGGCCGCCGAGCTGGGGGTGACGTGCCGGCTGCATCCCGCCGAGGCCGACATCCTGTAGGGCGGCACTGATGGCGGTCCGGCCCGTGCTGGTCCTGCCCGACCCGTTCCTGCAGCGCCCGTCGGTCGAGGTCGGTCGGATCGACGCCGACGCCCTCGCCCTCGCCGCCGACCTGGTCGACACCATGCGGTCCCGTCCGGCGTGCGTGGGGCTGGCTGCGCCCCAGATCGGCGTCGGCCTGCGGGCGTTCGTGATCGACGTCACCGGCCACCGCAAGGCCCGGTCGTGCGCCGGCGAGCTGGTCCTGTTCGACCCGCGACTGGAGTCGGCGGCCGAGCCGCTGGTGGCCCGGGAAGGCTGTCTCAGCGTCCCGGACCTCACGGGCGACGTGGCCCGGGCCTCGCGGGTGGTCGTGCGCGGCGTCGGCACCGACGGGGCCGAGCGGGTGGTCGAGGCCGACGCCTTCGAAGCGCGGGCCGTGCTGCACGAGCTGGACCACCTCGACGGGTTCTTGTTCCTCGACCGCCTGGCGTCCGCACATTCCGTGTACCGGCGCAAGGTCTACCGGTAGCCTTCCCAATTGGCATGCCGTTCCCCCGCAAGTACCTGAACGAGGGTGAGGAAGTGATCCTCGACCTCCGGCCGCACTGGTTCTATCTGGCCGGTCCCGTGGCCGCGCTGGTCGCCGCCCTCGTGCTCGCCCTCGTCGTGCGGGACCGCTCACCGTGGATCCTCTTTCCCGTGCTGGCCCTCGCCGTCGTCGCCCTGGTGTGGTTCCTCGGCCGGTACGCCAAGTGGGTCACGACCAACTTCGTCCTGACCAGCGACCGGCTGATCTACCGGTCGGGCGTGACGTCGCGGCAGGGCCGCGAGATCCCGCTGGAGCGGCTGAACGACGTCAGCTTCCACCAGTCGCTCCTGCAGCGGATGCTCGGGGCCGGGGATTTGCTCATCGAGTCGGGCGGTGAGCGGGGTCAGGAGCAGTTCGGCAGCTTCGCCCACCCCCAGGACACCCAGAACGAGGTGCACCGGGCCATCGAGGCGGCCGCGGCGCGTGATGCGGACCGCATGGCCGGTCGCCGGGAGCTGTCGCCCCTCGAGCAGCTCGAAAAGCTCGACGAGCTGCGCCAGCGGGGGGTCATCACCCAGGCCGAGTTCGAGCTCAAGAAGGCGAAGCTGCTCGACCGGTTGTAGCGGTCGCCGCTGCTCGGTCCCACGCTGACACAGAGGCCGACGCCGCATCGGTGAGCACCGAGCGGTCGCCGGCGCGCAGGCCGTCGGCCAGTCGGCGGTAGGCACCGGCCGAGTCCCGGCCCATGGAGTCGAGGTCGCTCCAGCGGCCTCCCCGCTCGCGGTCGACGCCGTAGAGCCCGAAGCGCGGCTCGTAGGACCCCCACTCGTAGCAGTCGGCGAGGGTCCAGTGGAAGTACGCCGTCACCGGGATGCCCTCCTGCCGGGCCGCCACCAGCGCGCGGAGGTGGGCGGCCAGCGCCCGCGGCCGGTCCCAGCCGTCGCCCCGGGGCCAGGCCCGGCCCCGACGGACCCGGTTGCAGAGGCCGTTCTCCGACACCTCGATGTCGAGTCCGGGGTGGACGTTCAGGCGCAGGTAGCCGACCAGGCCCTCGGGGTGCACCGCCATGTCCCACTGCCGGCCCACGGGCGCCCACGTCCGCCCGCCTGCGGTCCGGTGCCCGGGCGGCCGGAGGTGATCGGCGGCGACGGGGTCGTAGTAGTTCACCGAGACGACGTCGAGCGGTCGCCGGGAAGGCCCGTCGTAGACCGCGGCGACCGTGCGGGGCAGGGCCTGGTCGAGGGGCAGGATCGACGCGGTGAAGCGACGGATCATGGCGTCCGCCCGCCGGCGCGCACCACCGAGGGCCGCGTTCTGATCGGTCCGGCGCCCGCCCAACCAGTCCCGTAGGTCGGCCCGACGCACGCCGTCGGAGCGGGCGAGGACCACGTCGAGCAGCATGCGGTCGAGCTCGTAGAGCGACGACGCGTGGTTGTCGGTCGACACGACCGCATCGGGCTGGCGGCGGTGGATCTCCTCGTAGGCCAGCACGTGGCCGGTGAGGAGGTGGTCCAGGGACCGGACGAGGTCGCCGTGAGCCAGCAGGCGGCCCGGAGGCAGCGTCCCCAGCACGTAGGCCTGGACGGCGTAGCCGTTGACCTCGTTGAGGGTGAGCCAGCGCCGGCAGCGGTCGCCGAGCCGGTCGACCGCGGCCCCCACCCAGGTCGCGAACCGGGCCGGGCTGTCGAGCCCGAGCCAGAAATGCGGGCCGAGCCAGCGGGGATGGGTGAAGTGGTGCAGGCACACCGTCGGCCGCAGCCCCCGATCGGCGCAAGCGTCGAGGATGGCCCGGTAGCGGGCGAACGCGGCCTCTTCGAAGACCCCCTCGGTCGGCTCGCACCTGGCCCACTCGACGGAGAGGCGAAAGGCGTCGCACCCGGCGGCGACGGCCCGGTCGAGGTGCTCCTCGTAGCGGTCCCAGAACGACACCGCGCTGCCCGACGGCTCCACCCGTCCCGAGCGTTCCCAGTCGAACCAGTCGTTGGCCGGCTCCCCGGGCCCGTTCAGCCCCCCCTCGGTCTGGAAGGCGGAGGTGGCGACCCCGAACCTGAAACCGGGCGGCAGAAGCGGGGCGGGGGGCACGGACGGATGGGCCACGACCGCCAACGCTAGGGTGCCGGCATGCGGGTGGTCGCCGTGGGGGCACTGGCGCTGGTCCTGTTGGCCGGCTGCGGCGGAGGCGGGAACAAGAACGCCGCGCCCGAGCCACCGTCGACGACTGCCTCGCCGGTCGCCGGCTGCGCTGCCGGCCAAGCGGCCGCGGCCGGAGCCACCGACTCGACCACCGCGGCCGGCGACTTCGACGGCGACGGACGCCCCGACCGGCTGCTGACCTACCGGGTCAACGGCGCCGGTACGTGGCACGTCCGGGAGGAGCTGGCCGCGGGCGGGGCCAGCGAGGCCGAGCTGCCCGCGACCGCGCAGGGGGTCAAAGCCGTGGGAGGAGCCAAGCTCGACCCCGGCGCCGGCGACGCCGCCTTCGTCGTGGTCGGCACGGGCCCCTCCGGAGCCAACCTCGGGTTGTTCGTCCTCCAGTCCTGCGCGCTGGTCCGGGCCACCCTCGCCGGCGGGGCCCCGGCCGAGTTCCCGGTGGGCGCGACCGCCACGGCGCGTTCGGGGGTGGTGTGCCAGGTGCCGGGACTGGTGATCTACTCGGCGACGACCACGGACGGCCAGGCCTACGCAGCGTCGTCCGTGAGCTACCTGCTGCTGGGCACCCTGCTCGACGAGGCCCACCGGTCCCTGACGCCGGTGGGGGCCACCGACCCCGCTCTGGCCGGGTTCGGCGCCTTCTCCTGCGGCTCCCTCAAGTTGTGAGTAGCGCCCGGAGGCCCGGTAGCGTCCCGGGCTGATGGCCACGCTGGTGAGTTTCCACGCCCATCCCGACGACGAGTCCATCGCCATGGGCGGCGTGATGGCCAAGGCGTCCGACGACGGCCACCGGGTCGTGCTGGTGGTCGCCACACGCGGCGAGCACGGCGAGGTGGCCGACGGCTTTCTCGACGCCGGGGAGCAGCTGTGGCAGCGGCGCGTGGAGGAGACGAAGGCGAGCGCGGCCATCCTGGGCGTGGCCCGCGTGGAATTCCTCGGCTACGTCGACTCCGGGATGATCGGCACCCCTGAGAACGACGCGCCGGAGTCGTTCTGGCAGGCCGACATCGAGGAGGCGGCGGCGCGCCTGGCCGCCATCCTCGTCGACGAGAAGGCCGACGTCCTCACCGTCTACGACGAGATCGGCAACTACGGCCACCCCGACCACATCCAGGTGCACCGGGTCGGCCTTCGCGCCGCCGAACTGGCCGGGACGCCCCGGGTCTACATGAACACCGTCAACCGGGACTTCATCCGCGAGTCCATCCGCCAGGCCGCGGCGCTGGGCCTCGACATGTCGACCGGCGACGACGTGCCCGCGGAGGACTTCGAGATCGGGGTGGCAGGGGAGCGCATCACCACGACGGTCGACGTGCGGCCGTGGCTGGCTCGCAAGCGGGCGTCGATGGCGGCCCACGCCAGCCAGATCTCCGAGACCTCGTTCTTCCTGTCGATGCCCCCCGCCGCGTTCGAGCACGTCTGGGGCCAGGAGTGGTTCATCCGATGCGACGCCCCTGTGGGGCTGCTCGAGACCGACATCTTCGACGGGGTGGGTTGAGCGGTCACCGACCGGGCACGGCGGAGCGCAGCCCCACGAAGCGTTCGTCGCCGCCCGAGCTGATGACGCGCCGATGACCACCCTCGCAACCCTGCTCGCCATCCACAAGGGCTGGGCCTGGGTGGTGATCATCGGCAACGGGATGGCCGGCCTCTGGGCCCTCGGCGCCATGCGCTCGCCCTCGCTGCGCACGCGGTCGCTGTGGTGGTTCACCGCGTTCGTCGAGCTGGCGGTGTTCGTCCAGGTCGGCCTGGGCGTGGGCATGGTGGCCGGCCAGAAGCGCCAGGCGCCTCAGTTCCACATGTTCTACGGGTTCGTGGCCATCATCGCCGTCGGGATCATCTACTCCTACCGCCAGCAGATGCGTCACCGCCTCTACCTGCTGTACGGGTTGGGCGGCCTGTTCATCATGGGCCTCGGCATCCGCGCCGTCCTCGTCGGCCAACGCTGACCCGACCGCCACCCGGGCGGTGGGCTACAGATGGACCACCGAGCAGGTGGTGGTCCGGGTGATCCCGTGGATCAACTGGATCTTGTTCACGACGAGCCGGCCGAGGTCGTCCATCGACCCCGCCTCGGCCAACACGATCACGTCGTAGTTGCCGGTGACGTTGTGGGCCGCGATCACGCCTTCGATCCCGCCCACCTCCTCGGCGACCTGGGCCGATCGGCCCACGTCGGTCTGGATCAGCACGTACGCCTGCGCTGGTGCCAACGAACCCTCCTCGCCTGGGGTCACAGTCTCAACTTTCGTCTAGGTACGCCGTCGGATGGGGAAACGCGCCGCGCGACGGGCTATGCGGACGACAGCCTCTTCTCGAGGGCGTCGAGCTCGTCGCGCAGCTCGACCGGGAGCCGCTCGCCCAGGTGGGCGTAGTGCTCCTCGATGGAAGGCACCTCGGCCCGCCACTCGTCCGGGTCGACCCGCAGCAGCTCGGCCATGGCCTGGGGAGTGATGTCGAGGCCGGTGGTGTCGATGCCGCCGTCGCCCGGCACCAGCCCGACCGGCGTCTCGACCGCATCGGCGTCGCCCGCCACCCGGTCGAAGATCCAGGCCAGCACCCGGCTGTTCTCACCGAAGCCGGGCCACAGCCACGCGCCCTCCGGGCTCTTGCGGAACCAGTTGACGTAGTACAGCCGTGGCAGCTTGGCCGGGTCCGCCGACGCGCCGATGTGGAGCCACTGGCCCAGGTAGTCGCCCATGTTGTAGCCGCAGAACGGCAGCATGGCGAAGGGGTCGCGGCGCAGCTTGCCCACCGCCCCGGCCTGGGCGGCGGTGGTCTCCGACGCCATGATCGAGCCCAGGAACACCCCCTGGCGCCAGCTGTGGGCCTCCTGCACCAGCGGGACCACCGTCGACCGGCGGCCGCCGAAGAGGATGGCCGAGATGGGCACCCCCTTCGGGTCCTCCCACTCCGGGGCCATCGACGGGCACCGGGCCGCGGCCGCGGTGAAGCGGGCGTTCGGATGGGCGGCCGGCGTGCCGCTCTCGGGCGTCCACGACTGGCGCTTCCAGTCGGTCAGGTGGGCGGGCGGATCGTCGGTCATGCCCTCCCACCAGATGTCGCCGTCGTCGGTGAGGGCCGTGTTGGTGAAGAGGCAGTCGGCGTCGAGCGTCCGCATGGCGTTCGTGTTGGTCTTGTCCGACGTCCCCGGGGCGACGCCGAAGAAGCCGGCCTCCGGGTTGATGGCCCACAGCCGGCCGTCGTCGCCGAACTTCATCCAGCAGATGTCGTCGCCCACCGTCTCGGCCGTCCAGCCGGGCAGGGTGGGGACGAGCATGGCCAGGTTGGTCTTGCCGCACGCCGACGGAAACGCGCCGGCGACGTAGCGGATCTCCCCGGCGGGGTTGGTGAGCTTGAGGATGAGCATGTGCTCGGCCAGCCAGCCGTCGTCGCGACCCATGGAGGAGGCGATGCGCAGGGCGAAGCACTTCTTGCCCAGCAGGGCGTTGCCGCCGTAGCCGGAGCCGTACGACCAGATCGACCGCTCCTCGGGGAAGTGGACGATGTACTTGTTCTCGGCGTCGCACGGCCAGGCCACGTCGGTCCGGCCCGGCTCCAGCGGGGCGCCGACCGAGTGCAGGCAGGGCACGAACTCGCCGTCGGGCCCGAGCATGTCCAGGGCCCTCTGGCCCATGCGGGTCACGATGCGCATGTTGACGGCGACGTAGGCCGAATCGGTGAGCTCGACGCCGATGTGGGCGATCCGCGACCCGAGCGGGCCCATGCTGAACGGGACGACGTACATGGTGCGGCCCCGCATGGAACCCCGGAACAGCTCGGTCAGCGTGGCCTTCATCGCGGCGGGCTCGCGCCAGTTGTTGGTCGGCCCGGCGTCGATCTCCTTGGCCGAGCAGATGAACGTGCGGTCCTCGACCCGAGCGACGTCGGCCGGATCCGAGGTGGCCCAGTAGCTGTTCGGCCGCTTCGCGTCGTTCAGGCGGGTCAGGGTGCCGCCGTCGACGAGCACCTGGCACAGCCGGTCGTACTCCTCCTGCGAGCCGTCGCACCACTCCACCCGGTCGGGTTGGCACAGCGCCTCCACCTCGGCGACCCAGTCCAGCAGGCGCTGGTTGGTGGTGGCCGCCCGGGCGGGGGTGGTCGTCATTCCGTCCGACCGTCGGGGCGTGCCGGAAAGCCGGGCGTGCCCATGTCCACCTCCGACCCGAGGCGAAGGCGGGTGGCCCGGCCGTGGTCGTCGACGTCGAACACGACGCGCTGGCCCTGCCGCAGCATCCGGAAGACCGAGCCGGTCAAGGCGTGCGGGGAGAGGTCGTACTCGGAACGGTCCGTGTCGCGCATCACCACGCCCTCCGCCGTGCCCGGGTCGTAGGACTTGATGACTCCCTGCAAGGGGCCTCCTGGTTGCGCCTAACCTCTTCCCACGACGTTATCTGAACTCGCCCTCATCGAGCGCCTGCGTCACCGGCTGATCGGTCCGACCGGCCAGACCTGGATCGGCGACGACGTGGCCGTCCTGCCCGCCCCTACCGGCCCGTTGCTCCTGGCCGCCGACGCCGTCGTCGCCGGCGTCCACTGCGACCTCGATCTGGTCGGGCTCGACGACATGGGGTGGAAGGCGGTCGTCGCCAACGTCAGCGACGTCGCCGCCATGGGTGGCCGGCCCTGCTACGCCGTCGTCACGGTCGCCGGACCCTTGTCCCAGCTTGACGTCGAGCTGCTCTACGACGGCCTGCTGGCCGCGGCCGACGCATACGAGTGCCCGGTCGTGGGTGGCGACCTGTCGACGTCGGTGACCCTCGTCGTGTCGGTCGCCATCGTCGGCGAGGGAGGCGGGCTGGACGTGCCGCCGGTTCCGCGGTCCGGGGCCCGGCCCGGCGACACCGTCTTCGTCACCGGCCCACTCGGCTCCTCGGCCGCCGGCCTGCAACTGCTCCGGACCTCCAAGGTGTCCGAGGCGCCCGACCTGGCCCTCGCCCACCGGCGGCCCCGGGCCCGGCTGGACGAGGGCACCGCCGCCCGCGTCGCCGGCGCGACCGCCATGATCGACGTGTCCGACGGGCTGGCGACGGATCTCCGCCACCTCGCCGACGCGTCAGGAGTCGGGGTGGTCGTCGACCGGGTCCCCGTGGCCATCGGGGTGACCAGGGTGAGCGACGAGCCGGAGCTGCTCGCCCTCGGCGGCGGGGAGGACTACGAGCTGCTCTTCACCGCCCCGGACCCCGAACGGGTGGAGGTGATCTTCGGCGAGCGCGGCCTCGGGACGCCGCTGCGGATCGGGCGCTGCACCGCCGATCCTGCAGAGCGCCGGCTCCGTGACGGCGACCTCCCCGTCCTGGGCTGGGAGCATCGATGACCGCCGGGCTTGCCGGCGGCGCCGGTCCTGCGTGCGGTCGGTGCGGCACGACGATGCGCCGATGAGGCGGCCGATCGCCCTCACCATCGCCGGATCCGACTCGAGCGGTGGGGCGGGCATCGTCGCCGACCTGAAGACGTTCGAGGCCCACGGGGTGTGGGGGACGGTGGCGCTCAGCGCGGTGACGGCCCAGAACACCCTCGGCGTGCAGGCGGTCGAGACGCTGACGCCCGAGATCGTGCGGGCCCAGATCGCCTCCGTCGTCGCCGACCTGGGCGTCGACGCGGCCAAGGTCGGGATGCTCGGGTCGGCGGCGGTGGTCGAGTCGGTGGCTTCGACGGTGGCGCAGCTCGGCGTCACGCCGTTGGTCGTCGACCCGGTCATGGTGGCCACGTCGGGCCGGCGGCTGCTCGACCCGGACGCCCTCCAGGCGCTGCGCGAGCTGCTCGTGCCCCTCGCCACCGTGCTGACCCCGAACCTGGCCGAGGCCGCCGCCCTGACCGGCCTGGAGGTCTGCGACCGCGAGGCGATGGAGCGCGCCGGCCGGGCCCTGGTCGCCATGGGGCCGCGGGTGGTCCTGGTCAAGGGTGGCCACCTCGGCGGCGGGACCTCGCCCGACTGCCTGCTGGTCGCCGGCGCAGCCCCGGTGTGGCTGGAGGCAGCCCGGGTCGCGGTGCCGCGCTCGGGCCTGCACGGATCGGGCTGTGTCCTCTCGGCCGCGGTGTGCGCCGAGCTGGCCCGCGGCATGGAGGCGGCCGACGCCTGTGTGGCGGCCAAACGCTTCGTCGAGCGTGCCATCGAGGCGGCCGCCGCCGTGGGCGACGGTGTCGTGCCCGTGGATCCCGGATGGGCGGCCCGGTGACGCGGCCGCCGGGGCGGGAGGCGCGGGTACCGTCGAGCGCGGTGGACGGCGACCGCCTCGACGAGGACCAGATCGCGTTGGTGATCCGCCGGGCCACCGAGCTCGACGGCCAGACGCTGGCCGGCCAGTCCGGGCTCGACCTCGTCCTGCTCGAGCAGGCTGCGGTGGAGGCCGGCCTCTCGCGCCAGTCCGTCCGCCGGGCCGTGGCCGAGCTGCGGGCGGGCACCCTCGCCGTCGAACCGGGCGACTCCGGTCACCGTCGCCGGGCCCGTCTGGGCCCGTCGACCGTCACCGTCGACCGATGCGTGCCCGGTCCCGCGGCCGAGGTCGACGCCATCCTGCGCCAGTTCCTGCAGAGGGAGCTCTTCCACCTGCAGCGCGACCTGGGCGCCCATTCCGCCTGGAGCCGCCGCCAGGACGTCGGTGCCCGGGTGCGGATCTCCTACGACAAGAGCATCCACCGCCGGCTGCGGCTGCGCGACGCCGAGCACGTCGACATCGCCGTCGTCGAGGAGCCCGGCAGCGACGGCCGGCTGGTGGTGGTGAAGATGGCGGTCGACGTGCGACCGCTGCGCCGCGTGCACCGGGTCGCCCTCGGCAAGGGGGTGGTGGCCGGAGGAGCGCTGGCCGCAGTGGGGCTGGCCGTGCTCACCACGCCGGAGGCGCTGGTCGCCATGCCGGTCGCGGCCGGAGCGGGAGTGGCGGCCGGGCACGCCATCGGCTCGTCGCGCTACCGGTCTCTCGTCGACGAGGTCACGGTCGCGCTCGAAGGTTTCCTGGACGGCATCGAACGCCGGCCGGCCCAGCCCGGTGGCGCGGGGTTCTAGCCGCCGAACACGAGCGGCGGCGGGGCCACGAACCGCACCGACTCGACCACCGCCCGCAGGTTCTCAGGAAGAGGGTCGAGCGGCAGGTCGTACTCACCGGCATCCGTGGTGACGGTGGTCACCAGCTCCTCGTCGTTGACGATCAGGTCCCGCCCGAACGTCTTCTCGAACAGCGATTTGGGCCCGGCGATGGCGAAGGTCGCCCCGAGGGGGGCGTGCACCTCGAAGCCGGCGGACGTGAAGTGGCCCTTCACGGGCGTGATCGACGCCAGGTCGTTGGCCGGGACGCCCAGCGTCACGACGGCCGAGATCCACGGTTCCTGCATCATGGCCGGGGCCCTACCTGACGGACTTCTGGACCTTGCCCGACTTGATGCACGACGTGCAGACCGACAGCCGGCGGGGGGAACCGTTGACGATGGCCCGGATGCGCTGGATGTTCGGGTCCCAGCGCCGACGGGTGCGCCGGTGCGAGTGGCTCACGGCCATACCGAACGACGGGTGCTTTCCACAAACCTCACAGACCGCGGCCATGGGGGTCGAGGTTAGTCGACCGGGCTCCCAACTACGATTCGCCGCCATGGACACCATGGGACCGGAACAGCTCCGCGCCGCCATGGTCGCCTACCGGGACCTGCTGCGCGCCCACCGGGACCGGTTGAACCGCCTGAACGTCTACCCGGTCCCCGACGGCGACACCGGCACGAACATGGCCCTGACCCTGGAGTCGGTGGTGGCGGGCCTCGACGGTGTCGACGAGGCCGGGGTGGCCAAGGCCGTCGTCCACGGCTCGCTCATGGGCGCCAGCGGCAACTCGGGGGTGATCCTGAGCCAGGTCCTGAAAGGTCTGGCCGAGCACCTCGGCGGCCCCGAGCCGGTCGGCGCGAGCGGGGTCGCCGACGCCCTCCTGGCCGCCAGCGGCCTGGCCGACAGCGCGGTCATGCGCCCCGTCGAGGGGACGATCCTGACCGTGGCCAGGGATGCGGCGGCCGCGGCCGACGAGGCCCGTGACAAGAGCGTGATCGACGTGCTGGAGGCGGCCTCCGCCGCGGCCGCCATCTCCCTCGACCACACGCCCAAGCTGCTGGCCGTGCTGGCGGACGCGGGAGTGGTCGACGCCGGCGGCGCCGGTTTCGTGTTGCTCGTCGACGCCCTGCTCCACGTCGCGGACGGCCGGCCCTTGCCCCTCGGCGCCGCCACCGGAGAACCCTCCACGCCGGCCGTGCGGATGCAGTCGAGCGCCGCCGACGACTCGGACCGCCCCGAGACCGCCGGCATCGGCGCCGGCACCGGCGGCCGGTACGAGGTCATGTACTTCCTCGACGTGGCCGACGAGGCGGTGGACGGCTTCAAGCAGGCGTGGGACGCCATCGGCGACTCGATCGTGGTCGTGGGCGGCGACGGTCTGTGGAACTGCCATATCCACACCGACGAGATCGGCGCCGCGATCGAGGCCGGCCTGGACGCCGGCGGCCGCCCCCGCCAGATCCGGGTCACCGACCTGGTCGAGCAGGTGGCCGAGCACAGCGGGCACGGCATCCCCGGGCGCCCGGCGCGTGACCGGGTGGTCACCGCGGTGGTGGCGGTGGGGGCGGGCGCAGGGGTCGACAGCATCCTGCGGTCGCTGGGCGTGCAGGAGGTCGTGGCCGGTGGCCAGTCGATGAACCCGTCGACCGCCCAGATCCTCCACGCCATCGAGGCGACCGCGGCCGACGAGGTCGTGCTGCTGCCGAACAACAAGAACGTCGTCCCGGTGGCCGAGCAGGCGGCCGCCCTCAGCGCCAAGCCGGTCCGGGTCGTCCCCACCCGTAGCGTGGCCGAGGGCCTGGCCGCCCTGCTGGCCTACGACCCCGACGCCGGCGCCGAGACCAACGCCGAGCTGCTCGTCGAGGCCGCGGCCCGGGTGGCCTGGGGCGAGGTCACCCAGGCGGTCCGCAGCGCGCCCGGCTCGCCGGCGGGCCCGGTGGCCGAGGGCGACTGGTTGGGCGTCGACCACGGATCGATCGCCGTCGCCGACGCCGACCTGGCCGCGGCGGCCTGCCGGCTCCTGGAACGACTCGTCGGCGCAGACCACGAGGTCGTCACCGTGATCGAGGGCGACGGCGCCGCCGAGAAGGCCACCGCCGCCATCCGGGCCTGGCTGGCCGAGCACCGGCCGGCAGTGGTGGTCGAGGTCCACGCCGGCGGCCAGCCCCTCGCCGCCTACCTGTTCAGCGTGGAGTGACGTCCCCCGCTCCGGCCGGCCGCCAGCTCGGCCAGCTGGCCCGCATCCCGGTCGGCGAGCTGCGGGGTGTTGGCGAGAAGCGGGCGGAGAGCCTCGAGATCATGGGCATCAGGACCGTCCTGGACCTGCTGACCCACTATCCGCGCCGCTACCTGGACCGGACCCGCCAGGCGTCGATCGTCGACCTGAAGGAGCACGACGAGGCCATGGTCCTGGCCACCGTGAAGCGGGTGGCGTCCCGTCGCACCCGCCAACGCCGGGCCATGGTCGAGGTCGACGTCTTCGACGGGTCGAGCTACCTGCACGTCGTGTTCTTCAACCAGCCCTGGCGCGCCAAGCAGTTGGCGGCGGGCGTCCAGGCCGTGTTCTTCGGCAAGCTGGAGCGCTACAAGGGCCGGGCCCAGATGACCAATCCGGTGGTCGACCTGGTGGGGGACCGGACCGGGCGCATCGTGCCCATCTACCCCCAGTCGGAGAAGGCCGGCCTGGCGACGTGGGAGCTGGCCGGCTTCGTGGAGGAGGCGTTGGCCCGGGCCGGGCCGCTGGCCGACCCCCTGCCGGAGACGTGGCGTCGCCGCCTCGACGTGGCCGACCGGACGTGGGCGGTACGCACCATCCACGCCCCCGACTCGATGGCCGAGGTCGCCCTGGCCCGACGACGGCTCGTGCTCGACGAGCTGCTGCGCCTCCAGCTGGCGCTCGTGCTGCGCAAGCGGGCCGTGGAGCGCGAGTCGAAGGGCATCCGTCACACGGTCGACGGTGAGCTCGTCCGGCGCTTCCACGCCGGCCTGCCCTTTCCGCTGACCGGCGCCCAGCGGCGGGCCATCGCCGAGATCTCCGCCGACCTCGCCGGCCCGCACCCCATGCACCGCCTGCTGCAGGGCGACGTCGGATCCGGCAAGACCCTCGTCGCGGTGACCGCCCTGCTGACTGCGGTGGAGGGGACCTACCAGGGGGCGTTCATGGCGCCGACCGAGGTGCTGGCCGAGCAGCACGCGCTGTCCCTGCGACCGTTGCTCGACGGGCTGACCGTCGCCGACCCGTCCACGTTGACCGGCGATCGCCCGGTGCGCGTCGAGCTGCTGACGAACCGGACCACCGCGGCCGAGCGCGGCCGGGCCCTGGTCGGGTTGGCCGACGGGACCGTCGACCTGTTGATCGGCACCCACGCCCTGCTGGAGGAGAAGGTCGGCTTCCGCGCCCTGGGCGTCGTCGTCATCGACGAGCAGCACCGGTTCGGCGTGGAGCAGAGGGCCGCCCTGCGGGGCAAGGGTGACGACCCGGACGTGCTCGTCATGACGGCCACCCCGATCCCCCGTACCGCGGCGATGACCGTGTACGGCGACCTGGACGTCACGGTCCTCGACGAGCTGCCGCCCGGCCGCTCACCGGTGGTGACGTCGTGGGCTCGCACGGACGCCGACGTGGCGTCGGCCCACGACCGGGTGGCGTCCGAGGTGGCGGAGGGCAGGCAGGCGTACGTGGTTTGCCCGCTGGTCGAGGAGTCGGAGAAGGTGGCGGCCAAGGCAGCCACCGCCGAGTTCGCCCGACTCCGCACCGAGGTCTGGCCGGACCTGCGCCTGGCCCTGCTCCACGGGCAGATGCCGGCGAAGGAGAAGGAGGCGGTCATGACCGCGTTCCGGGCCGGCGAGCTGGACGTGCTGGTGGCGACGACGGTGATCGAGGTCGGCGTCGACGTGCCCAACGCCACGGTCATGCTCATCGAGGATGCCGACCGCTTCGGGATGGCCCAGCTCCACCAGCTGCGGGGCCGGGTCGGCCGGGGTGCGGCGCAGTCGTGGTGCTATCTGCTCGGCGGCGGCACCACACCCGACGCCGAGCAGCGCCTGGGCGCCATCGAGCGCAGCACCGACGGGTTCGAGCTGGCCGAGGTCGACCTCGACATCCGCGGCGAGGGGACCGTGCTCGGCACCCGCCAGAAAGGCCAGAACGACCTGAAACTGGCCAGCCTGCGCCGGGACAAGGAGTGGGTGGGCCGGGCGCGCGAGGTCGCCTTCGACATCGTCGACGCCGACCCCACCCTGGCCGCCCACGACATCCTCCAGCAAGAGCTCCGCCTGCTGGTCGACGACGACGAGGCCGAGTTCCTCTTCAAGAGCTGAGGGGCACGCCGCTTGCGTCGGGGCCGTCTGCGACCGCACCAGGTAGGACCGCGGCATGCAATAGCGTGCAAGACGCGCCATTGAGCCGACCGCGGCAGTGGCATTCCGGATCGGCACGACACCACACGGAGGGACACGAGGATGGGATTGCAGCTAGGCGACACCGCGCCGGACTTCGAGGCCGACACGACGGAAGGCAGGATCCGCTTCCACGAGTGGATCGGTGACTCGTGGGCCGTGCTGTTCTCGCACCCCAAGGACTTCACGCCCGTCTGCACGACCGAGCTCGGCTACATGGCCAAGCTGAAGCCCGAGTTCGACCGCCGCGGCGTCAAGATCATCGGCCTGTCGGTCGACGCAACCGCCAACCACGCCAAGTGGGCGGACGACATCGAGGAGACCCAGGGTTTCCGGCCGAACTACCCCCTGATCGGCGACGGCGACTTCAACGTGTCGAAGCTGTACGGGATGCTGCCGGCCAGCACCTCCGGCGATCCCAAGGACCGCACGCCCGCCGACAACCAGACCGTGCGCAACGTGTTCGTGATCGGCCCGGACAAGAAGATCAAGCTGATCCTCGTCTACCCCATGTCCACCGGGCGCAACTTCGACGAGGTCCTGCGGGTGATCGACTCGCTCCAGCTGACGGCCAACCACCGGGTGTCCACGCCGGTGAACTGGAACCCGGGCGAGGACGTGATCATCGCCGGCTCGGTCTCCAACGACGAGGCCAAGCAGATCTACGGCGAGTGGAAGGAGCCCAAGCCCTACATCCGCATCGTGCCGCAGCCGAGCTGATCGACCTCCGCCTCGGAGTCCGGCGGCTCAGGAGGAGAACGGCAGGTCAGCGGGCGGCTCGGGCCGGCGGCGGTTGCGCACCGCCAGCGCGCCTGCGCCGGCCACGGCCATCAGCAGGCCGAGAACCAGCAGGGCGGGGGAGCGGACGGCGCTCGACGACGCGTTCGTGGACCTCGGGCCGAGGGCGTCGCCGCTCGCCTCCGTCGTCGTCGTGCGGGCGACGGAGGTGGGTGCCCCGACCCGACCGCTCACGTCGGCGAGACCCCCGCTCGCCGGCGACGTGACCCCGGCCGCGTCCGCGGTCTGCGGTGGCGGGCCGGTGGCGAGCGTCTCCGGCGAGGACTGACCGCCGGCCACCACCTGGGGCCGGGTGGCGAGCGTGGCTGCCGACGTCGTCGGCGGGGAGGTCGTCGCCGGCGCCGAGGTCCGCGGGACGGTCGCCGGCGTCGTCGTGGTCGCCTGCGTCGTCGTCGTCTCCGGCGCCCCGGCCGTCACCTGGAACGACGAGGACGACGTCGACACGAGGTTCCCGGTGCGCACGACGGCCATCACGGGATGGGAGTTGGGGATGGCGTCGTCGGGGACGACCGCGGGGACGGAGAAGGCGGGGCCGGTGGCGATCACTAGCAGCGGGCCGGACTGGCTGTCCCAACGGATCTCGACGTCCACCGGTGCGAACCCCGAACCGGTGACCGTGAACGCAGACCCCGGCACGCCGGCGGCGGGGGAGAGACTCACCTGGGTGGCGGCAGCCGCCGGCTCGCCGCCTGCGGCGGCCACCACGGTGGCAGCGAGCACGGCCATGGCGGCGACCGCGCTACGCAACACCCGCGAAGCGGAGCAGGTCGGGCAGCGTGAACGTCCCCTTCTCCGCGGAGGGGAGCGTCGGCGTCCAGTCGGGCTGCTGGCGGAGGAAGGACGACGGGTCGCCGCTCAGGAGGCCGACGAGGACCTCGGCCACGATGCGACCGGCCGTCGGCCCGAGCCGGGTCCCGTCGGCCACCACCTCCGACTCCCTGAGCAGGTAGAACCACAGAGGCGTCTCGTCGGTGAGGCGGAGCTTCTTGGCCGCCACCGTCGTGCCCATGGCCTTGGCCACGGCCTGGCCGGACGGGAGCTGGAGCGCTCGGCCGCGCAGCATGTTGATCATCCCGAGCGAGCGCCGGGCGTCGTCGAGGGCGGGCGGCAGGCTGCGGAGCGGGTCGCACAGGCGGGTGTCGATCCGTCGGCTGAGCTGTGGCGCCTCGGAGCTCAGCGGGAAGAAGTGCTTCCACTGCACCGTCCACCCCTTGGGCAGGACCCGGAAGCCGCCGAGGTGCTGCAGCCGGTTGGCGACGCGGATGTCGGTGAGGATGGGCAGGACCTCGAGCGTGTCGTTGATCCTGTACTCGGGCCGCACCATGCTGTGGCCGAACCGGTAGGCGGCGGCGGTGAACTCGACGGGGAGGAAGGGCTGGGTCTTCCACGTGAAGTAGGTGAGCCTGGCGCTGGCCTTGCCGGTCTTCTTGGCCTTGGTGAACACCTCGCCGAGCACGTCCGGGCCGACGAGGCGGGCGAGGAAGTCGTGGACGACGATCCACTGGTAGTGCCAGGTGACCATCCGTCGGGCGTCGTCGAACAGCGACTCCGGGTCCGACTGGAACCGCAGCGAGTCGACGACCGCGTTGTGGAAACGGAGGACGGCGAGGTGCAGCTGGCTGACGATGAAGTGGACGTCGTTCCGGGGATCGCCGATCAGGGCCCGTCCCTGCTGGTTGCGGGGCAGGTCCACCGGCTCGTCCTCGACGCCGGTGTTCTTGCCGATGAGCATCGACGCCAGGTCGTCCTGGTCGTAGAGGTAGGGGCTGTCGGCCTGGCCCCGGCCGTAGACGGAGTCGAGGTCGAACCGCGGCGTGCGGAAGTCGGTCAGCGCGTCGGGGTCGTTGACGCGGTCGAGTGCCGAGACCGGGTCGAAGGTGATGTCGTGGTCGACGAACTGGCCGAAGTACGTGTAGCCGGCGGGGATGTCCGGGTTGTCGCCCTCCGGCCCGGGTAGGTCGGCCATGGAGTCGGCCAGCGCGCCCACGGCCGCGTCGGTCGGCGCGAACGGGGAGAGCCGCCGGAACATGCGCCCGTACCGGCCGTCGAACGAGGCCGAGCGCGCCACGTTGTCCAGGCCCCTGGGCCGGCTGCCACCGTGATGGTCGAGCGACGCGTGCTGAGGCGGGGAGTCCGTCGTAGGAGCGAAGTATTGCAGGGCTGCACTAGCCTTGCTCGGCCAGGACGGTGGATGTGCGCGACGACGACAAGCAGGCTGCGACGCCGCCGCCCCCGGCAACGACGGCGCCGCTGGTGAAGGTCACGAACCTGGCCGTGCGATTCGGCGCCGACGTCGATGCCCTTCGCGGCGTCAGCTTCCAGCTCGAGCGGGGGGAGTCGCTGGCCATCGTCGGCGAAAGCGGCTCGGGAAAGTCGACGCTGGCCAAGTGCCTGGTTGGGCTCGTACAGCCGCCCGAGGCGCAGGGCAGTGTCGTCGTCGCCGGCCTGGAGCTCCTGGGGGCGACGGAGGACGCGCTGCGGTCCGTGCGCTGGTCCACCGTGGCGCTGGCGCTGCAGGGCGCGCCGTTCAACCCGGTGGTGACCGTCGGCGACCAGGTCGCTGAGCCGCTCCGAGACCGGCTGGGCCTGGGTCGACGGGAAGCCGACGCACGCGCCGCAGAGCTGGCCCGCGACGTGCTGCTCGATCCCGAGCTGCTCGACCGGTATGCCCACCAGCTCTCCGGCGGCCAGCGGCGACGGGCTGCGCTGGCCATGGTCATGGCCCTCGACCCGGACGTGGTCGTCCTCGACGAGCCCACCGCCGGGCTGGACCCGTCCACCCGGCGGGCACTGGTGCAGCGCATCGTCCGGTTGGCCGCCGACAGGGGGTTCGCCCTCGTCGTGATCTCGCACGACCTCCCCGACGCGGCCAGCATGGCCGCCCGGACCATGGTGTTCTACGCCGGCGAGGTGATGGAGGAGGGGACCACCGCCCGGGTCATCGCCGAGCCCACCCACCCCTACAGCTGGGCGCTGGTCGGCGCCTACCCGGTCATGACGACCACGCGGGATCTGCGGCCGATCCGGGGTCGCCCGCCCGACCCCCGGGCCGTCCCGCCCGGGTGTCCGTACAGCCCCCGGTGCACGCAGGCGGAGCCGATCTGCAGCGAAACGCATCCTGAGCTCGTCGTGTCGCGGGAGCGCCGCGTGCTCTGCCACTTCGGCGGGCTGAAGACGCTCCTGGAGGCTCGCGACGTCACCAAGTCCTTCGGTCGCGGCCGTTCTGCCGTGGCCGCGCTGCAAGGGGTGTCGGTGACGCTTCGGGAGGGCGAGTCGGTCGGGATCGTCGGGCCCTCCGGAAGTGGCAAGTCGACCCTCGCCCGCATCCTGGCCGGGCACCTGGCATGGGACTCGGGGACCGTCGCCCTCGAAGGCCAGGATCTCCCGACGTCCTGGCGGGGGGCCGACCGACTGCGCCGCCGCCGCATCCAGCTCATCATGCAGGATCCGGCCGACGCCCTGTCGCCCCGCCTCGACGTGGAGGCGCTCGTCGCGGAACCGCTGGACGTGGTCAAGGAGCGCGACCGCGCCGCGGTGGCCGCCGCTCTCGACAGCGTCGGGCTTCCGTCCACCGGCGCGTTCCTGCGAGCCCGTACCCACGAGCTCTCCGGCGGCCAGCTGCAGCGGGTCGCGTTGGCGCGGGCGCTGGTGGCCGACCCCAAGGTGCTGGTGGCCGACGAGCCCACCGCCATGCTGGACGCGTCCGAGCAGGCCCGCATGTTGGTGGTCCTCCGTGAGCGCCAGGTGGAGATGGGCCTGGGCCTGATCTACATCTCCCACGACCTGGCGTCCGTGCGGAAGGTGACCGACCGCATCATCGTGCTCGACGGCGGCTGCGTCGTCGAGGAAGGGCCGTCATCGGTGGTCTCGACCACACCGCGAAGCGCCACCGGCCGGATGCTCGTCGACGCGTCGCCCGCCTTTGCGGTCCTCGACGGCGACGGGGCGCTCGGCACCGCGCCGTGACCGTCCCTTCGTTCGGGGCGGTCGGGGACCGGACAGGTCGCCCGTGCCGAAGGCGGTCGCCGGGACCTGTGCGCTAGCCGACGATCTCCGCCGCCAGCCCCTCGGTGAGCGCGTTGGGGTTCGGGGCGCCGACGCACGGCTGGTTCACCTTGGCGAAGCTGTTGTTCGACCAGACGTTGCTCCCGCACGCCGGCGTGTTGCCGTCGAAGCCGTCGAACTGGCCGTTCCCACGGCCGCTGTTGCCGGTGATCGTGTTCTTGGCCGGGCCGGGCGTGGCGTTGCCCTGGGCGTCGATCGAGATGCCGTTGGTGGTGTTGTCGTTGGTCACATTGTCGGCGACGGTGGTCTTGACCGGCGCGACGGGGGCGGCGACGGAGAACAGCCGGATGCCGCTGCCGTTGCCGCTGGTGCCGTTCTTGTGGCTCATGTTCTTGGAGATCTCGTTGCGCTCGTTGCCGGGCGTGCCGGTGCAGCCGGTCTGGGGGTCTGCGCAGGTCGGCAGGACGACGATGCCGTCGGCGCCGCTTCCGGTCACCGTGTTGCCGATCACCTTGTTGTCGTTGGCCGCCGGGCCTTCCAGGCGGATGCCCATGTCCTGGCGCCCGATGCTCGGGTCCCCGGGCAGCATGTTGTTGTCGGTGACGATGTTGTCGCGGATCTCGTTCTTGCTGCAGGCGCCCACGAGGGATATGCCGCTGAACGGGCCGTTGCGCCGGCACGTGTTGCCCTGCAGGACGTTGCCGCTCGAATCGCTGAGGGTGATGCCGTCGCCGTAGTCGCCATCGGCCGTTCCGACGTTGTCCTGAACGGTCAGGTTCTGGATGGTGTTCTTGCCGCCGCCGGCGATGGCCACGCCGGCGCCGAACCCCTGGATCGTGCCCTTCCGCACGGTGACGCCGGTCACGTTGCGCAGCAGGATTCCCGGCGCGCCGTGACTGGCCGCGCCGTGGCCCGAGAGGGTGAATCCGCCGAGGTCGAGGGTGATGTTGTTGGCGGTGACGATGAGCGCGGGCCCGTCACCGGTGCAGGTGAGGTTCCCGTCGAGCGTGGTGTTGGCCGTGATCTCCTGGCCGCAGACGACGGCGGCCTGGTCGTGGATCGGGCCCTTGTAGTCGCCGTTGAGCAGCTTCTGGAGCACGGCGCGGGCATCGCCCTTGGCCTTGTACCCGGGAGGGCCGCCGTCGGTGGCGATGACCTTGCCGTTGGACGCCTTCACCCGAAAGCCCCAGGTGCCGTCCGCGTCCTTGAAGAGCTCCCCACTACCAGCCATGTCGCCTTCCCTTCGTCTCCGCAGTGAATTGGTGAAACTACCTGAGCGGCGGGTCCGGCGGCCGCTCCACTTTCATACGTGTGTCGGGCACCTCGTACCGATGCTCCGGCGCCATCACCCAGTCCGGAAGGGTGTCGACCAGCTCGCGCAGGGGTTGGTCCTCGGCGTCCACGACGAGCATGCGCGGGGAGGAGTCGACCACCACCGCGTCGGCCAGCCCGCTCACCCCGGCCAGGTCGAGGTGGGGCTTGGACCCTTCGCCGCGATAGCGCAGGACGTACCGGCCCTTGGCCACGGGACAAGGCTACTTCGGGTCGGGGAGGCCGTGGCCCTCGAAGGTCGGACCGAAGCCGAGCGAGGTGGCCGAGGCCAGCACCGCCTTGACGATGGCCTCCGTCCGCCGCGCGTTGCGCTTCAGCTTGATCACCGGCGTTCCGGCAAGAGCCCGGGCCGCGGCGCCGGTTGCCGCGGGGCAGGCCATGGACGTTCCGCTGATCTCTGCGTAGCTGCCGGGCACGGTCGACATGATGCCCACGCCGGGGCCGGTCAGGTCCATCTCCGGGCCGATGTTGGAGAAGGCGGCGATGAAGTTCGCCTTGTCCGTGCCGTAGGGAGCGGCGACCTCGTCAGCCGACGTCGCGCTGGTCGGGAACGTGCCCTTGCGCCCGACCGCGGAGACGGCCAGGGCCGTCGTCTCGACTGCCGGGAAGCTGATGGGCGACCGGTCGCCGTTGCCGGCGGCGATCATGCACAAGGTGCCGCCCGCCCACGCGTCGTCGATTGCCGCCTTGAGGACGGGATCGGTCGGGCCACCGCCCAGGCTCATGTTGATCAGGTCGCACTTGTCGGCCACCGCCGCGTCCACCGCCTTGGCGATGGCGAAGCTGGACGCGCTGCCCTGGTCCTTGCCGAACACGCGGTAGGCGCGCAAGGTCACGCCCGGTGCCACGCCGCGCAGCCCGGTCGGCGGCGTGCCCCGGGCGGCGATGATCCCGGCGACGTGCGTGCCGTGCGCCTTGCCGTTGTCGCCGAAGTCCTTCGGATCCTCGCCCGGGACCGTGTTCAGCCCGCCGGCGATGACCAGGTCCGGATGGGCGGCGACGCCGGTGTCGACCACTCCGACGGTCACGCCGGTGCCCACGGCCAGGTCGGCGTTGCCGTAGAAGTGCCGCAGGCCGTCGGTGTAGCTCAGGTCCAGGGGGGTGAGCGTCACGGTGGTGCCCGTCTTGACGGCCAGGTTCTTCTTGATCAGGCTCCAGTTGGCGTCCAGCGGGTAGACGTAGAGGCGATCGAGCTTGATGGTGGCCGCGCCCAGGGCCAGGCTCACCGTGCCGTCGCTGCCGGTGATGCCCTGGGCGCCCGTCTTGGCCTTGAAGTCGACGAAGGCGACGACGAAGGCGTTGGGGACCGGCGCCGAACCCTTCTTCGACACGACTGTCAGGGTGATGTCGGTAGCGGCCGCCGCCCCGCGCCGGCCCGTGCCCTGCTCCACCTCTTCGGGAGCCAGGACGGCAGGGGTGTAGTAGACGACGGGGACCAGGCGGAGATCGGGCCGATCGGCTCGAATGGACATCGCCGCCTCGGGCGACAGCTCCAGGAGCTTGGCGCCGTCGGGACCGAGCGAATCGACGACGCGGATCGGCACCTCGCCGGCGCCCAGCGCGACGGACTCCATGCCCGGGTTGTCGTGCGCCGTCCGGAGAAACGCCAGCGCCTCAGGACTCGTCGTGGCGCTCTTGGCCCGTAGCCCCTGGGGGGGCAGGAGCACGTACTGCTGCGTCGCGGTCGTCTTCGCCATGATCCGCCTTCCTGTCGCCGAGGTGTGCTGGAGACTGTCGCGCACCGGACCGGCCCGCGCCACTGGCCGTCCGGGGACGTCGGCCGATCGCCGGCTAGGCCC
Organism: Acidimicrobiales bacterium; assembly: GCA_036269435.1. Classification (GTDB taxonomy): domain Bacteria; phylum Actinomycetota; class Acidimicrobiia; order Acidimicrobiales; family AC-14; genus CADCTB01. The sequence continues at coordinate 32,267 of DATASA010000136.1, forward strand.
TTGCTAGCAACCGAACGAGGCGAGCAGCGAGGTGAAGAAGGATGCCAGGAACGGGAAGGAGCTCTGGAGGGACGCCTGCACCGAGCGAAGGATGCCGCAGACCAGACCCGTGAACGGGGAAGTTGTCGTCGGCCCGACTGCGGTCGTGGTGGTCGGCGCGATCGTCGTCGTGGTGGTGGGCGCGACCGTGGTCGTGGTGGTGGGCGCGACCGTGGTCGTGGTGGTGGGCGCGACCGTGGTCGTGGTGGTGGGCGCGACCGTGGTCGTGGTGGTGG
>DATASA010000137.1:0-9001 GCA_036269435.1 Acidimicrobiales bacterium
GAGCTGGCGTTGGCCGCCGGAGAGCGCACCGACGGGACGGCGAAGGTCGGACGCGGGGATGTGGAGGCGGGCGAACAGGGCGTGGGCCTCCTCGACCATGTCGGCGTCGGCCAGCAACAGGCCGTGGTCCACCTTCTCGTCGCCGAGGAAAAGGTTGGCGACGACGCTGAGGTTGTCGCAGAGGGCCAGATGCTGCCAGACGACCTCGATGTCACGGTGGCCACTGCCAGGCGCGGCCGACGTGGCCGGCCTGCCGCCCACCTCGACGGTGCCCCGGTCGCTCGGCAGCGTCCCGGCCACGCACTGCACGACGGTCGACTTCCCGGCCCCGTTCTCCCCGACCAGGGCGAGGATCTCCCCGCGGCGCAGCTCGAAGCCGACTCCTCGCAGGACTTGGCGCCGGCCGAAGCTCTTGTGCAGGTCGAGGACCCGCAGCACCGGCGCCGGCGGTGGGCGCACGGGGGCGTCGCCCCTCGTGGTGGCGGCGCTGCTGCCGGGCATGGGACAAGTGTGCCGCACCAAGGAAGATTCGGGACCGCCTGCGCCGCGCCTCGCGGGGCCGGCGGTCCGGTCAAGCCGAGGCGGCCTCCGCCCGGACCCAGAGGTCGCCGTCGATTTCCCGGTCCCCGTCCACGTCCGCCTCCACGGGCACGACTGCGGCCCGGCGCCCGCCTTGAGGCATGTAGCGGAAGGCCAGGGCGGCGGCGACGAGCACAACCACGGCGCCGGCCACGTTGGCGACGTTCGAGCCGTGGACGAAGGCGGTCCGGGCCGCGGCCAGCAGCTGGTCGCCCGCGGCCCGAGGCAGCGCATGGGCCGATTGGGCCACCGTCCCGATCGACGCCCGGCTCTGCAACAGCGTGCGATCGGGAACCGCCGCGCCGACCGTCGCCCGGGTCAGCCCGCCGCGGTAGGCCGACGACCACACGCTGCCGAGCACGGCCACGCCGGTGGCGGCCCCGACCTGGCGAGCGGCGTCGTTGATCGCCGACCCCACCCCGGCGTGGCTGGGTGGGAGCGAGCTCATGATGGCGCCGGTCGACGGGGCGACGGTCAGCCCCACGCCGATCCCGCAGACGACCAGCGAGACGAGCAGCAGCGGGAACCCGGTGCTGGCGGTGGCGAAGGCCCGCACGGCGACGCCCACGGCCAGCACGGTCAGCCCAGCCCCGGCGACCCGGGCCGTTCCCACCCGCCTGATGAGCCCCGGCGTCTGCAGGGAGAAGACGACCAGGGCGACGGCGAACGGGACGGAGTAGACGCCGGCCCGCAGGGCGCTGTAGCCGAGCACGAACTGCAGGTGCTGCGTGTAGAGGAAGTACGTCCCGAGGGCCCCGAAGTAGCCGAGCATGAGGGTCAGCGAACCCACGCTGAAACCCCGCCGGCGGAAGAGGTCGAGGTCGAGCATGGGGTGGTCGCAGAACCGCTCCCAGGCCACGAAGGCGCCGACGGCGGCGGCGCCGACGGCGGCCGAGGCAAGGACTTCCAGGCTGGCCCATCCTGCGTCCGGCCCCTCGATCACCGCGAACACCAGGCCGCCAAGGGCGAGGATCGACAGCAGCGACCCGAGGAGGTCCATCCGCCCGGGTGACGGATCCTTCGACGTGGGCAGCAGCAGGTGGCCACCGACGAGGGCGACGACGACCACCGGCACGTTCACCATGAAGATCGAGCCCCAGCCGAAGTGGGCCAACAGCAGCCCGCCGATGACCGGGCCGAGGGCGATGCCCACCGCCGACATGGCGGCCCAGATGGCGATGGCCTTGGCCCGCTCGGCCGCGTCGGGGAACACCGTGCCGAGGATCGACAAGGTCGACGGCATGATCATGGCGCCGCCGATCCCCATGAACGCCCGTGTCCCGATGAGGGTCACCGCGTCACCGGCAAACGACGAGGCGACCGTGCCGAGGCCGAACACGACGAGCCCCGCGGTGAGCATGCCCTTGCGGCCGTAACGGTCGGCCAGCGAGCCGGCGCTGAACAGCAGCCCGGCGAAGACGAGCTGGTAGCTGTCGACGATCCACTGCAGCTGCGACGTCGACGCGTGAAGGTCGCGCGACAGGGTCGGGAGGGCGACGTTGAGGACGGTGTTGTCGAGCGTGATCAGGACCAGGCTCAGGCACAGGCAGGCGAGGGCCCACCAGCGCCGCGAATTGGCGACGTCCTGGTCACCGGCCTCGGGCCGGGGGATCGAGGTGCGCGCGTGCAGGTCGGCAGGATTGTTCGGCATGTGTCGAACAATACTCGTTCGACGAACGTCGTACAACTGATTTGTTCGGGGCTATGGGCTCCGCGGGGGCGCCGAGGCCGGGTCGGCACTGGCGAGGATCGAGTCGAGCAGGCCCGGGAACCGCTGGTTCACCTCGTCCTTACGCAGGCGGTGGTACTTCTTCGTTCCCTCCACCCGGGCTCGGACGACGCCGGCCTCGCGCAGCACCCGCCAGTGGTGGGTGGCCGTCGACTTGGCGATCGGGAGGTCGAACGACTTGCACGTCCGCTCGACGTCGCCGGTGTCGAGTTGGCGGACGAGGTCCAGGCGGATGGGGTCGCTCAGGGCGTGGAGGATGTCGGTGAGCTGGAACTCCTCCGGCGACGGGTGGTGGAGCGGTTCGTCGACGCAGGCGGCCTGCTCGTCCCTCGTTCCCTGCACACCCATGTTCGTAGTGTACCGAACAACGACGGCGACGGCCAGCCGACGTGGCGAACCGTCGACGTCGCGAAGCGTCGGCGTGGTGAAGTGTCGAGGTGGCGCAGCGTCGGCGTGCTGAAGTGTCGACGTGCTGCGGCTGCCGTCGTCCTGCCTGGTCGTGCTGGTCGGGCCGTCGGGCAGCGGGAAGTCGACGTGGGCGGCCGAGCAGTTCGGTCGCGACGCCGTCGTATCGGCCGACCGGTTGCGGGCGCTGGTCGGTGAGGACGAGCACGACCAACGGGCGGGCACCGACGCCTTCGCCGTCCTGGACCTGGTGCTCGACCGGAGGCTGAAGCGCAAGCTGTTCACCGTCGTCGACACCCTCGGCCTGGACCGGGACCGGCGACGGGGATATGTCGCCCTCGCCCGCCGACACGGCGTGCCGGTCGTTGCCGTGGCCTTCGACGTCCCCGCAGCCGAGTGCCGAGCCCGCAACGCGGCCCGGTCCCGACCGGTCCCGGCCAAGGCGATCACCGCCCAGCTCCGCCGGTGGCCGGAGGTCGTCGCCGAGCTCGCCGACGACGGTTTCGACCTCGTCGGCGCGCCCGACCCGGTCCGTGTCGTGCACCCGCAGCTCGTCTCGGCTCCGGCCGCGGCCGCCCGCCAACAGGAGGAACCCATGGGTGTCGAGTTCGGCCTGCAGATCTCCAGCTTCACCTGGCCGGGCGGGCCGCCCGAGATCGGCGCCCGCCTGGCCGCGCTGGCCCGGGCGGCCGAGGACGTGGGGTTCACCAGCCTCTGGGTCATGGACCACTTCGTCCAGATCCCCCAGGTCGGCCGCCACTGGGACGAGATGCTCGACGGTTGGACGACGCTCGGGTTCCTGGCCGGTCACACGTCGACGGCGACGCTCGGGACGCTTGTCACCGGCGTCACCTACCGCAACGTCGCCCACCTGGCCAAGATCGCCGCCACCCTCGACGTCCTCTCCGGCGGTCGGGTCGTCTGTGGCATCGGGGCGGCGTGGTTCGAGCAGGAGCACAAGGCCTACGGGTTCGACTTCCCGCCCGTCGCCCGCCGCTTCGAGCTCTTGGAGGACGCCCTCCGACTGTTGCCGGTCATGTGGGGACCGGGGGCGCCCGCGTTCGAGGGGCTCGTCGTCTCGGTGCCCGAGGCCATCTGCTATCCCCGTCCGCTCCAGGGCCGGATCCCGATCCTGGTCGGCGGATCGGGCGAGAAGAAGACGCTGCGCCTGGTCGCCGCCTACGCCGACGCCTGCAACCTGGTGGGCGACGCGGCGAACGTCGTGCACAAGCTGGAGGTGCTGCGCGCCCACTGCGACGTCGCCGGCCGCGACCCCGCCGACATCCGCGTCACCCACCTGGGCCCGGTCTCGGTCGCCGCCGGCTCCGACCCGGATCACGCCCGGAGTGCGACCGTGGCCGGGACAGTCGACGAGCTCGTCGGCCACTACCGGCAGCTGGCCGAGGCCGGGGTGCAGACGGCGATCGTGAGCTTCCGGGATCTGGACGTGGCCACCCTGGAGCGGTTCGCCCCGGTGATCGCCAGCTTCCGCTGAGCCGGGGTTATGCGCCGCGGCGTGCCGCGAGCGGTTCGAGCTGGGGGACCAGCTCGAGCATCTTCTCGTCGAACGGCAGGAGCCGGCCCGACGGCATCGAGATGGCGTGCTTGGGCGCCAGCTGGGTCACGAACTCGATGTCGTGGCTGACCAGGATCACTGTCCCCTTGAAGTGCTGGAGGGCGGCGAGCACCGCTTCGCGCGACGACGGATCCAGGTTGTTGGTGGGCTCGTCGAGAAGCAGGACGTTGGCCTGGCCGCCGACCAGCCGGGCCAGCGACAGCTTGGTCTTCTCCCCACCGGACAGAGTCGCCGCCTCCTGGGACGCCACGTCGCCGGTGAGGCCGAAGTGGGCCAGGATCGACCGCAGCTCGGACGCGCTCTGGCCTGGTGACGACGCCGCCTGCATGACCTCCAGCACGGTGTCGCCGGGGCGGATGTCCTCGTGCTCCTGGGCGTAGAAGCCGAGCGTCACGTTGGTGCCCAGCCGGACGGTGCCGCCGTCGAGCTCGTACATGCCGGCGAGGCAGCGCAGCAGCGTGGTCTTGCCCGCACCGTTGACGCCGACGACGAGGAAGACCTCGCCCCGGCTCACGGTGAAGTCGACCTTGTCGACGACGACCTCGTCGTCGAACGCCTTGGTGACCCCCTCGACCCGCATCACCACATCGCCGGCGCGAACCGGGTCGGGGAAGCGGACCTTGAGCGCCCGCCGGCGGACGGGCGCCAGCTTGGTCGCCTGCTGGTCCACGATGCGGGTGATGCGCTGCTCCAGGTTGCGGCGCTTGCGGGCCGCGGTGGCGTTGCCCTGGCGGAACTTGTCGGCCGTGGCCTTCAGCCGGTCGATCTCCCGCTGGGCGTTGGCTGCGTCACGGCTGAGGGCGGCCTCGCGCTCGGCCCGCTTCTTCAGGAACACGCTGTAGGTGCCCCGGTACAGCTCGACGTGGCCCTGCTCCAGGGCGATGACGCGGTCGATGGACTCGCTCATCAGCTCGATGTCGTGGCTGACGACCAGGACCGCGCTGGGCGACGTGCGCAGGAAGTCCATGACGAACAGCTTGGCCTTGGCGTCCAGGTGGTTCGTCGGCTCGTCGAGGATCAGCAGGTCGCCGCCGGCCAGCAGCAGGCGGGCCAGCTCCAGTCGCCGGCGCTGGCCACCCGACAGGGAGCCGACCTCCAGGAGCAGGTCCTCCTCGTCGAGATCGAGCCCGCGGGCGATCGCTTCGGCCGTGCGCTCGATGTCGTACCCCCCGCCGAGGCGGAACGTCTCCTCGAGCTCGGTGTAGGCGTGCACGGCCCGGTCCAGCGCGTCCGGGTCGTCGGACAGGCTGGCCTTCTCGATCTGGTCCTGAGCCGAAAGGACGCGCTCGTGCAGCGCGTGCAAGCGGCTGCCGGCGAGCAGGTGGTCGTAGGCGAGGAGGTGGCTGACCTCGGCTTCGGGCGCGGTCTCCTGGGCCAACCAGCCGTAGTGCTCCGGGAGGCGGACCTCACCGGAGACGGGGGCCGCCTGGCCGACCAGCGTCTTGAGCAGCGTGGTCTTGCCCGCGCCGTTCGGCCCGACGAGCGCGACCTTCTCCCCTTCCGCGATGCGGAACGAGGCGTCGTCGAGCAGGACGCGTGCGCCGATCTCGATGCGGAGGGAGGAAACCTGCAGAGTCATGGGACCACTCGCTGACGGGGTATGAGGGGACGGCCTGTCGTCGAACCAGTCCGGACATCCCGACCGCGGCCTCGCCCATTCTACGACACGTTCGCCGATCGCCTCATCGCGCGAGCGATGGAGCGGGGAGGGCATCGACGATTGACCACGGCCGGGCGTCGGGTAGGAGGACACCATGACGAACCCCATCCCCGACCTCACCCCCGAAGAGCTGGACGCCGAGTCCGGCGAGACGCTGCCGGACCGCGAGGCCATGTCTCTGGTCAACACCAACATCGCCGCTCCCGTGAACCTCGCCGCCGCGCTGAACGTCGCCAGCGACAACTCCGTCGCCGTGGCCAACGCCCACCAGTCGACCGACGTCACCCAGGGCATCGGCTGATCGTGCGCAAGGTCGTGCAGAAGCGGATCCGCCGGTCGGCTGACGGCGTGAACGTCGTTGCCGACGTGAACGCGGTTGTTGCCGCCTCGGTCGGCAAGAAGGAATCGACGACGGGTGCGACCACCCGCCAGTCGGTGAGCATCGTCCAGCGCAACGGCCGGACCGAGGTCACCGAGGAGCACTCGGAGGGTTAGACGGTCGCCGCCGGCGGAGCGGCGATCTCCCGGGTGCAGAACGCGCACACGATGGCCCGCACCGGGACGTTGCTCAAGCAGTAGTCGCACTCCTTGGTCGTCGACTCCACATCGGGCTCGGTCTTGCGCCGGGCCATCAGCGCGTTCACCGGCCTCACGACGAAGAAGAACACCGCCGCGGCGATCAGGACGAACGCCACGACGGCGTTGAGAAAATCGCCGTACAGGAAGTCGCCGCCGCCGATCTTGAAATGCAGCTTGTCGAAGTTCGTCTTGCCCGGAATGGACAACAGCGGCGTGAAGATGTCGTGTACGAGCGCGGTGACGACAGCCCCGAAGGCGGCCCCGATCACGACGCCGACGGCCAGGTCCACGACGTTGCCTCGAAGGATGAAGGCCTTGAAGTCCTTGAGCATCTGACACCTCCGTAGGATCCGCCCATGCGGATGCGCGTGGGCTCGCTGGAAGCGTTGCAGACCGAGGGTCGACTGCTGGCCAAAGCCGGTGGGCACGGCGTCTGCGTGTTCTGGCACGAGGGCCGGGCCTATGCCCTCGACGACCGTTGCCCCCACCTCGGCTTCCCCCTGCACCGGGGCACGGTCGAGGCCGGCCTGGTCACCTGCCATTGGCACCACGCCCGGTTCGACCTCGCCACCGGCGGCACGCTCGACCCCTTCGCCGACGACGCCCGGGCGTTCGGCGTCGACATCGAGGGCGACGACGTCTTCCTCGTGGTCGATCCGCCCGACGACCGGGTCGAGCACCTTCGCCGCCGTCTCGAGGAGGGCCTGGAGGGCGGCTTGACCCTGGTGATGGCCAAGGCCGTGCTCGGATTGCTCGAAGCCGACGTGGCGCCGGCCGAGATCGTGCGGGTCGGCGTGGAGTTCGGTACCGCCAACCGGGCCCAGGGCTGGGGATCCGGGTTGACCGTGCTGGTCGCCATGGCCAACCTGCTGCCCTTCCTCGACGAGGCCGACCGAGGGGCGGCGCTGGTGCACGGACTCGCCTTCGTCGCCCGCGACACGGCGAACCGGCCGCCCCGGTTCCCCCTCACGCCGCTGGGCGACGGTTCGCCCGCGTCCTCCGCCGTCCCGTCCGAGCGGCTGGCGGGCTGGTACCGGCGGTTCGTGGACACCCGCTCCGGCGACGCGGCCGAGCGCACGCTCGTGACCGCGCTGTCCGCAGGGACGGACGCACCGACCGTGTCGGAGCTGATGACCGCCGCCGTCACCGACCACGTCTTCATCGACGTCGGCCACACCCTGGATTTCACCAACAAGGCGTTCGAGGCCGTCGAGCACCTGGGCTGGGAGTCGGCAACGACGATCCTCCCGACGCTCACCGGCCAGACCGCGGGGGCGTCGCGGTCGGAGGAGGGCAGCCGCTGGCGCCATCCGCACGACCTGGTGTGGTTGGTGACCTCGACGGAGGGGCGACTGCCCGCCCTCCTCGCCGAAGGCCGGTCGCGGGCCGGCGCGTTCAGCGACGTCAGCGGGCTCGGCTGGCAGATGCTCGAGGACGACCCGTACTCCGTGGTGGCGTCGATCTGCGACGCCATTGCCGCCGGCGCCACGCCCGAGCAGCTCGGACGGGCGCTGGCGTTCGCCGCCGCCCTACGCATCACCCGCTTCCACACCCAGAACGACTTCGGGGACTGGGACTCCGTCCACCACGGCTTCACCTACGCCAACGCGCTGCACCAGTCGCTCGTGCGCCACCCGTCGGACCTGCTCGTCCGCGGCGTGGTGCACGGCGCGCTGCGGGTGTACCTCGACCGGTTCCTGAACGTCCCCGCGGCCCGGCTCCCCGCGGCCGAAGGCGCGGAAGAGCCCGACCTGGCCGAGCTTCAGCAGTGCTGGGACGCGCAGGGCGGCGTCGACCGGGCCGGGGGCATCGCCTACCGGTGGCTGCGGACGGGCGGCCACCCGCGACAGCTCGTCGCCGTCCTCGGCCACGCCCTGCTGGCCGAGGACGCCGGCTTCCACTGGTTCCAGATCGTCGAGGCCTCGGTGCGCCAGTTCGCAGCGTGGCCGGAGGGTTCCGAGGAGGGCGCCCTGATCCTGGCCGGCGCGGCCCGGTTCCTGGCCGCCCACACGCCCACCCGCCGGGAGCTGCCCCATGTCGTGCGCACCGCGGCTCGCCTGCGCCGGGGCGACGACCTGTTCGAGGAGTCCTGACCGCCTCAGCCCGCTTCGCCGTCGGGACCGTCCGGGCCGGCGGCCGTCCTTCGCCGCCACGCCTCCTCGGCCCGGGACACCACCTCCCGTAGGGGCAGCCCCGTGCGACGGGCGGCGCGGGCGGCGTCGTCGTGCTCGACCTTGACCCGGCCGGCGCCGACCTTGACCCGCACGGGCACCCCTTCGACCTGCACCTGCCCGTCGACCCGTGACGACGGCCACCGCTGCAGCGTTTCGCCCCGCACGCCCAGGGAGCCGGTCTCTGCCACCAGCACCGCGGCCACCTGGTCGGCCAGCGCCGGCTCGACCAGGACACTGACCGTGTGCGCCGGCCGGCCCTTCTTCATCACGATCGACGTCACCCAGGCGTCGTGGGCGCC
>DATASA010000138.1:0-5398 GCA_036269435.1 Acidimicrobiales bacterium
CCGCACGCCCAGGGAGCCGGTCTCTGCCACCAGCACCGCGGCCACCTGGTCGGCCAGCGCCGGCTCGACCAGGACACTGACCGTGTGCGCCGGCCGGCCCTTCTTCATCACGATCGACGTCACCCAGGCGTCGTGGGCGCCGGCATCGAGCAGGGCGGCGACGGCGTGGGCCAGTGTCTCGCCGGTGGCGTCGTCGACGTTGACCTCGAGCTGCAGCACGGGCTGGCCGGGCTCGGGCCGGGCCGTCACCGCAGGACCGGCGTCGCCCAGGACGACCTGCAGCAGGTTGGGCAACCCCTCCATCTCGCGGCTGCCGGCCCCGAACCCCGAGGCGGCGATCCTCATCGGCGGCATCGGCCCCCAGCCGGTGGCGGTTGCGGCCAGCAGGGCGGCGCCGGTGGGGGTGGTCAGCTCATAGGGCAGGTCGCGGCCGTACGTGGGCGCCCCCCGGAGCAGCTCGATGACCGCAGGCGCCGGCACCGGGAGCATGCCGTGGGCGGAGCGGACCATGCCGGTCCCGTTGGCCACCGGGCTCGACCAGACCTGGTCGATGCCGAGCACCTCCATCGCCGCGCAGGTGCCCACCACGTCGATGACCGCGTCGACCCCGCCGACCTCGTGGAAGTGGACCTGGGCGGCCGGGCGACGGTGCAGGTGTCCCTCGGCCCGGGCCAGGGCGGCGAAGGTGGCCTGGGCCCGGTTCCGGACCCGCTCGGGCAGGCGGGCCTCGTCGACCAGGCCGGTGATGTGGGCGTAGGTGCGCACCACAGCGGTCTCGGCCACCACCACGTTGACCTTCGTCGCCCCGATCCCGCCCCGCATGACCGGCTCGACCTCGATCGACCATCCGGCCATGGGCAGGCGGTCGAGCAGCGCCCGGACTTCTGCGACGTCGGCCCCTGCGTCGATCAGGCTCCCGAACGCCATGTCGCCGGCGATCCCGGCGAAGCAGTGGAACCAGGCCGTGGTCGTCACGCCGGGAGGATACGGAGGACGGCGCACGCGGCGCCGAAGCCGTTGTCGATCCCGACGACGGTCAGCCCTGACGCGCAGGACGACAGCATGGCCAGCAGGGCGGTGACGCCGGCGAACGCGGCGCCGTAGCCCGTGCTGGTCGGCACCGCGACCACCGGCGCGGGGGTGATCCCGCCGACCAGACTGGCCAGGGCGCCCTCCATGCCGGCGACCACGACCACGGCGTCCGCCGCGGCCAGGTCGTCGGCCGTGGCCAGGAGCCGGTGCACGCCGGCCACGCCGACGTCGGGGTTGAGCACCGGGCGCAGCCCGTGAGCGGTGAGGGTGGCGACGCACTCCTCGGCCACCGGCAGGTCGGACGTCCCGGCGGTCACGACCACGACTCTGCCGGGCCGGGGGAGGCGGCTGCGCCACGCCATGGTCGACCGGCCGCGGACGGCGCCCGGATTGCGGGCGAGGGCGACCGCGGCCTGGTCTTCGTCGGCGCGGGTGAGCAGGATCGGGCCGCTGCCCTCTTCGGCCAGCAGCTCGGCCACGATGGCTGCGCACTGCTCGGGCGTCTTGCCCGGCGCGTAGACCGCCTCGGGCAGCCCCTGGCGCAGGGCGCGGTGGTGGTCGACCTTGGCGAAGCCCAGGTCGGCGTAGGGCAGCCGGCGGAGCCGGGCGACGGCGTCGTCGGCCGACACCGCGCCGGAGCGCACGTCGTCGAGCAGCCGGCGCACCGCGACCTCGTCCATGGCGCAATTATCCTCCGACCGATGGCATCCCCTCCCCGCGTCGCGTTTCTCGGCCCGCACGGCACCTTCACCGAGGAGGCGCTGCTGGCCGAACCCGACCTCGCTGAGGCCGAGCTGGTGGCGATGAAGTCGATGCCCGAGGTGCTGGCTGCGGCCAACTCGGGCGACGTCGACATGGGCTTCGTCGCCCTGGAGAACTCCATCGAGGGCAGCGTGCTGCTGGTTCTGGACCGGCTCGTGTTCGACTACGAGCTCCTCATCCAGCGCGAGGCCGTGCTCACCGTCCACGAGAACCTCATGGCTCCGCCGGGGATGGCGCTCGCCGACGTCAAGCGGGTCGTCTCGTTCCCCGACGCCATGGCCCAGTGCCGGAGGTACTTCGCCGAGTCGCTCCCGGACGCCGAGATCGTGGCCGCCAACTCCACCGCCGGCGCGGTGCGCGACGTGGCCGAGAACCGGCCGCCCGGGACCGCGGCGGTGGGGGCGGCCTTGGCGGCCAAGCTGTACGGCCTCGAGGTCCTGGCCGCCGACATCGAGGACACGCCGGGCGCCAATCAGACGCGCTTCGTGGTCGTCGGTCGCTCCGGCATCCCGGCGCCGACCGGCCACGACAAGACGAGCATCGTGTGCTTCCAGCGGGCGGACCGGCCCGGCAGCCTGCACGCGATCCTCGGCCAGTTCACCGCCCGCAACATCAACCTGACCAAGCTGGAATCCCGGCCGACGAAGCACAGCCTGGGCGACTACTGCTTCATCATCGACCTGGAGGGCCACGTCGACGACGAGGTCGTCGCCGACTGCCTGCGCGACCTGCGGGTCCAGCTCGCCGGGGTGAAGTTCCTCGGCTCGTACCCCGCGGCGGGCGAGCACGGCCCGGCCATCCGCCGCGACGCCGAAGAGGCGTGGAGGGCGGCCGACGAATGGATCTCGTCGCTGCGGGCCCAGGTCGCTCGCTAGGGTCGCGTCGGGCCCGGAGGGGTGGCAGAGCGGCCGAATGCGAGGCTCTTGAACAGCCTTGGGCGCGAGCCCCGTGGGTTCGAATCCCACCCCCTCCGCTCGAGTGACGTCTGACGTACTCTCGTTGGCGCCGGGCGAACCGGCCCGGTTCATCGTCAGGGAGGGGTGCGATGGACGTGCGAGCGACGCTGGAGCGGATGTTCGAGGAGGTCATCAACCAGGGGCACCTGGAGGTGGCAGACGAGATGTTCGCCGAGGACTTCGTCGATCATGGGCCCATGGGCGACATGCAGGGCCGGGAGAGCTTCAAGGCCATGATCGTGCAGTGGCGGACGGCGGTACCCGACGTCCACTGCGCGGTCGAGAACGTGTTCAGCGACGGCGACATGGCCGGCTGGCTGGTGCGCACCACCGGGACCCACACGGGCGCGGGACTGGGGGTCCCCCCGACCGGGAAGCCGTTCGAGACGGTGAGCGCCAACATCGGTCGCTTCGCCGACGGGATGGCTGCGGAGCACTGGTCCGAGCAGGGCATGCTGGCCTTCCTCGGCCAGATCGGCGTGCTGCCCCCCATGGGGGGCTGACGGGGTCGCCGTCCCGCGGCTCGTGGTGGCGCTCCGCTGAGCCGGGCGCGTCGCCGCCGCGGCGCGTGCCAGACTCGTCAGGCGTTGGAGAGGTGACCGAGCGGCCGAAGGTGATCGCCTGCTAAGCGATTAAGGGGTGTCAAGCCTCTTCGAGGGTTCAAATCCCTCCCTCTCCGCCACGCGCGTTCAGTCGTCCGGGTCGTCCTCGGGCTGTGGGTCGGCGATCCACTGTCCCGAGGTGCCCGGCCGCATGGAACCAACCTTCGACGACGACTCGTGGCGGGTGTCGAGGTCGTCCTTCAGGCAGATGCAGTTGTCGGTGGCCTTGTCACAGCCGTCGCAGACGACGCGGCCTTCCTTGTCGTCCAGGTGGACGGCCGCGCCGCACAGCGCGCAGACCCCGGTCTCCATGTAGCGCAGGTTGCGGGCCATGAGTCGAAGTGTACGGCGAGGTTTACCGAAGGGCACGACTGCTCAACACCTACAGAGATGGAACGATCACCGAGTGTGTGGACCCGGGTGCGCGGCCTGCCGTGGCTGGCGATCGGCGGCGGCCTGCTCGCCTGCCTGATCGTGATCGGCATCGTCCCCCCGCTGCGGCGGTTGTTCGCCAACGTCGCCAGTCGGGCCATCCTCATGGTGGCGTCGCCGTTCGCGCCGAACATCTCGGGCTTCGACGCCCTCCCGGACGCCAGCAAGGTGGTGGCCCGCGACGGGACCGAGGTCGGGCTGCTCGGGACGGAGCAGCGCGATCCGGTTCGGCTGGACCAACTGCCGGCCCAGGTGCCGCACGCGGTGCTGGCCGCCGAGGACGCCGACTTCTACTCCCACTCGGGCGTCGACCCGTCGGCCGTCTTCCGGGCGGTGGTGAACAACGCCCGTGGCGGCGGGTCCCAGGGCGGCAGCACCATCACCCAGCAACTGGCGAAGCTGAACTACGTCGGGTCGAGCCACTCGGTCTTCCGCAAGTTCAAGGAGGTCCTCTACGCCAGCAAGCTGGAGGACAAGTACTCGAAGAACCAGCTCCTGGAGCGGTACCTGAACCAGGTGTACTTCGGCAACGGGGCCTACGGGATCTCGTTGGCGTCCCAGACGTTCTTCGGCGTGCCGCCGGCGCAGCTCACCGCGGCCCAGGCGGCCACGCTGGCCGGCAAGATCCGTTCGCCGAACGGGCTCGACCCGTACACCGACGCCGCCGCGGTGCAGCGTCGGCGCGACCAGGTCCTGCGCAACATGGGCAAGCACGGTTGGTTGAGCAGTGCCGACGTCGCCGCCGCGCTGGCGTCGCCGCTGGGCGTCGCTCCTCGCCAGAACACCGGCCGCGGCGTGGGCGCGGCGAGCAAGGCTCCGGACTTCGTGGCCTTCGTCAGCCGTGAGGCGGCCGGGATCGACGCGCTCGGGTCGACGCCGGACGCCCGCCAGAAGCAGGCACTGACCGGCGGCTACACGTTCGAGACCACCGTCGACCTGAAGGCCACCGACGCCGCGGTCGAGTCGACCAAGGCCATCCTGGGCGCGCCGGGCGACCCGACGACGGCCATCGCGTCGGTCCAGCCGGGCGACGGCGCCATCCGGGTGCTCTTCGGCGGACTCGACCCCAACCTGGAGTTCGACCCGGCCAGCCAGGGCCGGCGCCAGCCCGGGTCGTCGTTCAAGCCCTACGTGTACCTCGCCATGCTGAAGGCCGGCATCGACCCCCGCAGCCAGTTCGACTCGAACTCGCCGCAGACGTTGCAGTGCAACGGCGCGCCGTGGTCGGTCAACAACTTCGAGGGCGAGGGCGGCGGGATGATCACGGTCGACGACGCCCTGACGCGCTCGGTCAACGTCGTCTTCGCCCAGGTCATGGCCAAGGTCGGACCGTCGGCCGTCCAGCAGGTCGCCGAGAAGGCCGGGATAGCCGCCGACGAGCTGACCCCGCCCGAGTGCGCCATGGCCCTGGGCGGGCTCCGCCAGGGCGTCAGCCCCCTCGAGCAGGCGCCGGGTTCGCGACCTTCGCGGCCAAGGGGGTGGCCGCCCAGACCTACTCCATCGTGCGCATCAAGGACCGTTCCGGGAAGGTCGTCTACGAGCACAAGGCCAAGACCACGCAGGCGTTCCGGGACAAGGAGGCCGGCGTGCTGACCGCGGCCCTGAAGAACGTGG
>DATASA010000139.1:0-9406 GCA_036269435.1 Acidimicrobiales bacterium
GCGGCGGCCAGCAGCGTCAGGGCGGCCATGGCCTCGGCCCGCAGCACCGACGGCTCCCACCGGGTGAGGATCCCGAACAGGACGAGCACGGCCAGGCCGCCGACCAGCCGGCCGGGCATGCGGAACCGGGAGAGCACGGGCGCCAGCAGGATGAGGACGAAGGCGACGTTCTCGCCGGACACGACCAGGAGGTGCGACAAACCGGACGCCCTGAAGTCGTCGGTCACGTCCGGCCGCTGGTCGCGGTCGTCACCCAGGACGAAGCCGGTGAACAGGGAGCGCTGCTCGGGGGCGAGGACCTGCGCGCCCCGCAACAGCGTGCGGCGCAGGCCGTTGGCCAGCCGGCTCGGGACGTCGCCCGCCGACGTGAACGACGCCCCGTCGACGGTCATCCGGGCGCCGACGTGCGCTCGCGCCAGCCGGGCCCGGGCGTCGTCGGGAACGGGCTGGAGCTGGCCCCGCAGCTGGACCCGCTCGCCGGCCAGGCGGCCGACGAGGGCGCGGGCGGCCGATCCGCGCGCCCACGCCTCGACCCGCTTGCCAGCGATGCGCACGTCCACCCGCAGCGCCCCGGCGACCTCGGCCGGGTCGCCGACCAGCGTGGCCGTCCCCGACCACGGCCCGATCCTCGGCGGGTGCAGACCGGCCTCCGCCCGGGCCCCGAGCGCCGAGGCGGCGAGGGCGACGGCCAGCATCAGCACCACCGGTCGCCGCAGGGCCAGGGCCACGACGATCAGGGCGACGGCCGGGACCAGCGGCAGGGGCCGAGCCAGCCACGCGCCGGCGGCCGCGGCCACCGCCAGGGCGACGACCGCCCGGTCGCCCACGTCAGACCCGCACCAGCGGCCGGAGGGCCTCCAGCTTGGCCGGACCGATGCCCGGTACCTCGAGCAGCTCGGTGACCGAGCGGAACCGTCCGTGGGCCGACCGGTAGGCCAGGATCGCCTTGCTGGTGGCCGGCCCGACGCCCGGGAGGGCTTCGAGCTCGGCCGCAGTGGCGGTGTTCAGGTCGACCGGAGCCGCCGGCCCGCCCGCTCCTGCCGGCTGGGGATCACCGGCGCCCCCGAGAACGGGCGGCGCGGCCTCGCCCCGCTTGGGGACGTAGATCCGCTCGCCGTCGGCGACCCGGGCCGCGAGGTTCAGCTGCTCGGCGTCGGCGTCGGCCGTGGTGCCCCCGGCCACCTGGATGGCGTCGGCCACCCGGCCGCCGGCGGCCACCGCGTAGACCCCCGGATGCAGGACCTCGCCCGCCACGTGCACCGTCACCGTGACCGGCGTGGTCGGCGGCACCGGATCGGCCGTCGACCCCGCGCTCGCCGGCGTGGCCGGGTCGGCGGCGGGCGCCGAGCCGGGCTCGGCCTTCGGCAGGGTCAGTCCGGGCGGTGGGGACGACGACCGCAGGAACGCCATGCCCACGGCGAGGAGCACGGCGACGGCGACCACGGCCCCGCCCACCGCCAGCACCGGCCGTAGCCGCGGTGAGCGGCGCAGCGCGGCGACGCGGTCCGCCCACGACCGCAGCGGAAGCGGTTGTAACAGGTCGGCCAACGGGCGCGCACCCCCACGGGAGAACCGTTCAGGGGGAAGCCGCCGGGATCAGAGTAGAGGGTCGTGCGCGGCTCCGCCAGGGCCGGAATCGAATCGCTCGGCGGCCCGTTCGGCCTCGACCTCCAGAGGGATGAGCCGGTACGCGGCCTGGTGGCCGAACCCCTCCCGGCGCCACCGGAGGTAGGCCCCGAGGTACTGGCGCAGGAAGCGGACGTAGCCGAGCTCCCGCCACTGCCGGACGTGCTCCTCTTCGTGGCGGAGCAGCCGGGCGTCGTCGGCGTACCGGCGGCGGACGGACACCACCGACCCGATGGTGATAGCGGCGGAACCGGGCGGAACGGGACCACCGACCAGCACCCAGTGGTCGCCCCGCCGGCGCAGCCGCATCGTTCTCAGTACAGGCGGGAAGCGAGTGCCCGGCGGTACTGCGGCGTGCGGGGATCGTCGGGCCCGAGCATCTCCAGGAGGTCGACGTACTCCCGGCGTGCCGTCTCGTCGTCCTTGACCCGGTCGAGCAGGTCCTGCAGGCGGGGCTCGACGTCGGTGTCGGGGTCGGTGCCCACCTCGCCCAACCGGGCCAGGGCGGCCACCCGCCGGGACTCGGCGCTGTCCGGGATGCGGGTCAGCAGGGCGAGCGCGTCCTCGCCCTCACCCCGCTCGGCCAGCAGCTCGGCCAGGGCCACCACCGCGGCGGGATGGTCGTGCTGGAGCTCCAGGGCCTGGCGCAACGACGCTTCGTCGCCTCGCGCGGCCAGCCGGTCCGCCTCGGACTCGGCGGGGGCCAGCCGGGAGACGAACTCCCGCACCGACGCTTCGGGGAGGGCGCCGACGAACGAGTCGACGACCTTGCCGTCGGCGATGGCGAACACCGCGGGGATGGACTGGACGGCGAAGGCGGCGGACACGCCCGGGTTGCTGTCGACGTCGACCTTGGCCAGCTCGACCTTGCCCGCCGTCTCGCCCACGACCCGTTCGAGGATGGGGCCGAGCGTCCGGCAGGGCCCGCACCACTCGGCCCAGAGGTCGACCACGACGGGCACCTCGGCCGAGCGGTCGAGGACGTCGCGCTGGAAGGTGGCATCGGTGACGTCAGGCATCGTCGGTAGTCAACCACCTCGCGGGCGCCTCGATTCCGCCGGCACACCGCTACCGTGAAGGCATGGACGCCCAGGCTCTGTTCGAGCTCCGAGCACAGCCCGAGCTGGACCGCCCGGTCCTGGTCATGGCGCCCGAGGGCTGGATCGACGCCGGCCTGGGCGGCGCCGGCGCGGTCGGTGCCCTCCTGGCCGCCATCGAGACGGAGGTCGTGGCCACCTTCGACACCGACCGCCTGCTCGACCACCGGGCCCGCCGCCCGGCGTCGCACATCGTCGATGGCGTCTACACCGACCTGGTCTGGCCCAGGATCGACCTCCTCGCCGGGCACGACGCCGACGGCCGGGCCGTGCTGGTCCTGGCCGGGCCCGAGCCGGACCATGAATGGGGACTGTTCGCCGAGGCGGTGGCCGGGCTGGCCGAGCTGTTCGGCGTTCACCTGGTCGTCGGCCTGGGTGCGTTCCCCGCCGGTGTCCCCCACACCCGCACCACCCGGCTGGCGGCCACGGCGAGCACGGCCGAGCTGGCCGGTCAGGTGGGCGTCGTGTCGGGGACGGTGCAGGTCCCCGCCGGTATCCTCGCCGCCATCGAGCGCCGCCTGGCCCCGGCCGGCGTCCCGACCGTGGCGATCTGGGCCCGGGTCCCCCACTACGCCGCAGCCATGCCCTATCCCCCGGCCAGCCTCCAACTGCTGGAAGGGCTGGCCGCGGTCGCCGGGATCCGCGTCGACGTGCCGGAGCTGGCCGAAGCGGCGAAGGCCACCATCGAGAACCTCGACGAGCTCACCGCCAACAGCGTCCAGCACATGGCCCTTGTCCGCCAGCTGGAGGCCCAGGTGGACTCGGAGGACGGCGGCGGTACGCCCGGCGAGGGCCAGGCCGAGGCCACCGCCGCAGGCTGGGGCACGCTGCCCACTGGTGACGAGCTGGCCGCCGAGGTCGAGCGCTTCCTGCGCGACGACCCCAGCTGACCTGCTTTCGGGAGATCGTCCGTCAGCCCGAGCCGTTGTAGGTGCCGTGGATCGAGCGCTCGCGCCACAGCAGGTTGAGCCGGTGGCGCACCGCGGGGTCGAGCGGCAGGCCGCACGACGCGGCCGCGTTCGACCGCACGTGGGCCGGATCCGCCGATCCGGGCAGCACCGCCGAGATCCGCGGGTCGCCCAGCGCGTAGGCCAGGCAGAACGCGGGGCGGGACAGACCGCTGTCGGCGACGAGCTCGTCGACCCGCCCGCTCATGGAGATCTGGTCGTCCAGCCAGTGCGCCTTGACCTCGTTGGGCCAGGTCGCCCGCCAGTCGCCCGGCGGGAACTCCATTCCCGCCGTCCACTCCTGGACGAGGGCGCCTGACGAGAACACGCTCCGGGCCAGGATTCCCACGCCGAACTTCTGCGCCAGCGGGAACAGGGAGAACTCGGGCTCCTGTTGGAACACCGAGTAGACGGCCTGGACGACGTCGACCTGGCCCCGAGCGATGGCCACGTTGGCGTCGGTCGGGCCTTCGTCCGGGACGGAGATCCCGATGGCCCGGATCTTGCCCTCCCGCTTCAACGCGGCCATGGCTTCGAACCAGTCGTCCTCGTGGCCCCACGAGCGGCTCCACGTGTGCAGGAACAGGACGTCGACGTGCTCGCTGCCGAGCCGGCGCAAGCTCGCCTCGCACTCGCTGCGGATCCATGCCGGGCGGAAGAAGTCGGCGATGGGCAACTCCGGCCGGGGCGCCCAGATCCCGCTCTCCGGGCGGACCTTGGTGGCGAGGACGACGCGGTCCCGGTCGACGCCTTCGCGCAGCAGCCGCCCGATCAGCTCTTCGACGTGGCCGTTGCCGTAGTCGGCCGCGGTGTCGATGAGGTCGGCCCCCGCGTCGAGGCCGGCGTGGAGCGCGGCGAGGGAGCGGTCGTCGTCCTTCGGCCCCCAGACGTCACCGGAGAGCTCCCAGGTGCCGATCCCGATCTCGCCGACGTCGATGCCGGTCGACCCGAGGGGCCGGCGGTTCACGCGCCCGGTCTCCCCCCGGGCGACAGTGGGCCATCCGGTGTCGTCGCCGAGCGCGAATCGCCCACACCGGCCGTCACGCCAGGGAGTCGAGCACGACCCGCAGGTCGTCCACCGAGGTCCGGGGGTTGACGACGCAGATGCGCAGGATGGTCTCGCGCTCGAAGTTGGAGGGCACGACCAGGGCGACGCCCGCGTCGAGCAGCTGGCGCGACCACTCGGCGTACTGGTGCGGCGTCCAGCCCAGCCGACGGAACGCGACCACCGACAGCTCGGGCTCGACCACGAGCTCGAGCTCGGGCGCCTCGCGGATCAGTTCGGCGGCGGCCACCGCGGTGGCGAGGCACGCCTCGACCGCGTCGGCGTAGGCCTCGGTGCCGTAGGCGGCGAGCGAGAACCAGAACGGCAGGCCCCTGCTGCGCCGGGTGAGGTGGAGGGCGTAGTTCGACGGGTTCCAGCCGTCGCTGCCGGTGATGGCGACGTCGAGGTCGAGGAAGCCGGCGTGCTGGGTGTGGGCGGCGGCGGCCTTGGCCGGGTCGCGGTAGACGAGGGCGCAGGCGTCGAACGGGGCGAACAGCCACTTGTGGGGATCGACGATCAGCGAGTCCACCCGGTCGATGCCCTCGTAGCGCCAGCGAGCCGAGGGGGCGGCCATGCCTGCGCCGCCGTAGGCCGCGTCGACGTGGAGCCACACGCCGGCCGCCTGGCAGGCGTCGGCGATGCCGGCCAGCTCGTCGACCAGGCCGAGGTTGGTCGACCCGGCGGTGGCCACGACCGCGCAGACCCGGTCGCCGTAGGTGGCCAACACCGGCGCGAGGGCCCGGCCGGTCATCTTCGGCCCGGGGACGAGGACCAGCTCGGCGTCCATGACCTGTGCCGCGGTGCGCATCGACGTGTGCGACGACTCGCCGGCGACGATGACCCACCGGTGCGCCCCGGGCCCCGGGCGGGTGGCCTGGGCGTCGTGGCGGGCCGCCACCAGCGCCGACAGGTTGCCCATGGTCCCGCCCGACACGAAGCAGCCGCCGGCCTCCGCCGGCAGCCCGGCCAGGCCGGCGATCCAGGCCAGGGCCTGGTTCTCCGCCCAGACCGCTCCCGCCCCCTCCAGCCACGTGCCGCCGTAGATGGAACAGGCGCTGACCACCATGTCGGCGATGATCGACACCTCGGTCGGCGCCGCAGGGATGAAGGCGAAGTAGCGGGGGAAGTCGACCGAGAGGCAGGCCGGCTCCAGGACCTCGGTGAAGATGCGCAGGACCTCCTCCTCGCCCCAGCCCTCGACGGTGATGCCCTTGCCCACCGCCGCGTCCAGCTCCTCCTTCGGCCGGGGGTGGCCGAGGGCGAGCCCGGTCATGTCCCGGCGGGTGCGCTCCCGGGCGAAGTCGAACGCCCGCTGGCTGAACTCCTCGATCACCGGGTCGTGGTGGTGCATGTCGGTGCGGCAGGCGGCCTCTGCCGCCTCGGCGGCGGCCAGCGCCGCCGCGCCCTGGAGGATCGGGTGCTCGCTCATACGCCGGTGATCTTGGTGAAGCGGGCCTGCAGGGTGGCCTCCTCGGCGGGGGTGGTACCGGACCAGAAGTAGAGCCTGCGGCGGGTGGCATCGTCGGGGAACAGGACCGGGCTGGCCGCCAGCTTCGCCGCATCGCCCCCAGCCGCGGCCAGGACGTCCTTGACGCCCATCACCGGGCTCACGTAGCCGACCGCGGCGGTGATCTTCGCCGCGTTGGCCGGGTCGTAGACGAAGTTCATCCAGTCGCCGGCCGCGGCGACGTTGGTGGCGCCCTTGGGGATGACCATCGAGTCGAACCAGCGCATGCCACCCTCGGCCGGGAACACGAACTTGATGTCGGGCCGCTCGGTCTGCAGGCCCAGCACCCCGCCTGACCAGGCCAGGCAGGCGGCGAATTCGCCGCTCTTCATCGAGTCGACGTAGTCGTTGCCGGTGAACTTCTTGACCTGCCCCGAGGCGACGACCGCTTCCAAGCGGTCGAGCGCGCCGTCGGCCGCGGCCACCGTCGCCCGGCTCGGGTCCTCACCGTTGGCGAGCATGAAGAAGCCGAGCACCTCGCGCATCTCGGTGACCATGCCCACCTTGCCCTTCAGCGCGGGGTCCAGCAGGTCGGCGAAGGACTTGATGTCCTTGCGGGTCAGCGCCGGGTTGTAGGCGATGCCGGTGAAGCCGGCCTGCCATGGCAGGTTGAAGCGGGCGCCCTGGTCCCACGCCGTACCGAGCAGCGCCGGGTCCAGGTTGGCGTGGTTGGGTATCCGCTCGAGCGGGATCTCGTCGAGCAGGTTCTTGGAGAGCAGGTCGGCGACGAGCCAGTAGGTGGGGACGATCACGTCGAATCCGGTGGGCTTGCCCTTCTCGAGCGTCGGGCCGAACACCTTGTCCTGGCCGTAGGTGTTGTCGTTGTACGCCTCCGAGTAGTCGACCTTCGTGCCGGTCGCCTGCTCGAACCGGGCGACGGTGCCGGTGTCGCCCGTGTCGATGTACAGAGCCCAGTTCAGGACCTTGAGCTTGCCGGTGCTGCTTCCGACGTTGCCGGCTGGAGCGGCCCGCAGGCCGCCCTTCGAGCACGCGGCCGCCCCCAGGGCGAGGGCGGCGGCGCCACCCAGGAACGCCCGGCGGCTCATCAGGTCATGTGTGGTCATCGCGGTCTCACCTGTAGTCGTTGATGCGGAGCTGGAACCCCCAGAACGCGGCGCCGAGCGACGCCAGCAGCAGGAGCAGCACGCCCGTCGGCACTCGCGATGTCCGGTGGGCCGCGGTCGCCAGCCCGTCGAGGAACTGGCCGCGGTTCTGGCCGAGGATCGACTCCACGGCGAAATTGAACCCGTTGAAGTCGGAGTTGGCCTGGCCCACGGCGATGGCCGTCGCCGCGGCCTGGTTCGGTGCCGCCCGCTGCGTGGCGACGGTGGTCTCGTACCGCTGCCACCGCACGCCGGCCTCGGCCACGGCCGCCCGCTCCCGGGCGTTGTCCGCCGCCACTGCGGCCTGCCCGAGCAGCCCACCCGGCGCGCCCCCGGCCTGGCCCCGGCGCATGAGGTCGGCGACGGCGTCGGTGATGGGCGACGTGGCCACCGCCTGCGCGTTGCCGTCCGCGGTCACGCGGTAGACCTGTTCGCCGGTGATGAGGGCCAGGGTCTCGCTGGCCTTGGCCCCGAACCCGAAGTTCCCAAGCTGGGCCGTCAGCACAATGGAGTCGTAGCCGTGGGCGCGGGCCCCGGCCAGGGCGCTGCCGCTCGTCCGGTCGGCGCTGACCAGCCAGCCGAGGGCCACGAGGCACAGCACGGTGGCGAGGGCGAGCGGCGGGTTGACAATTCGGCGGCTGCTGCGCACCAGCGTCGCCTGGGCGAACCCGAGCACGGCCAAGGCGACGATCAGCACCAGGACGGCGACGTAGAAGCCCTGCCGGCGGTGGTTCTCGTCGTGGCCGAGGTTGGACTGGGTAGCAGCGGTGAGAGCCTTGAGGTCCCCGGTCACCAGCTGGTCGGCCAAGGTGACGGCCGAGACCAGGTACCCGTTGGCGTCCGCCGTTCCCGACTTGTTCGACGCCCGGGCCGCCTCGACCAGGCCGGCGTATTGGGTCACCTGCACGGAGATGCGCCCGAGCACGGCGCGGATCGACGGGTCCTGACCGGCGAGGGTGGCGATGTCGTCGACCTGCTGGCCGGCCCGGGCCAGGGCCTGTTCGTAGAGCCGGCG
The DNA here is from genome assembly GCA_036269435.1 of Acidimicrobiales bacterium. Taxonomy (GTDB): domain Bacteria; phylum Actinomycetota; class Acidimicrobiia; order Acidimicrobiales; family AC-14; genus CADCTB01. The sequence goes on from DATASA010000139.1 coordinate 8,341, forward strand.
CTGCTCCGGATCCTCGTTGCGACCGGAGAGGAAGGCGGCGCTGGCCCCGGCGTCGGCCTCGGCCAGGCTCGACACCAGCTGCTGGGTGGCGACGAGCACCGGCCCGCTGTTGTTCTCCGCCCGCCGGGTGGAGGACCGCATGGTGGTCGCCGACGCCGTCGTCACCACGCTGGCCACCACCAGGACGGCGGCGGCGACGAGCGACCACAGCCGGTACCGGCCCGGCGTCGTGCGGGACGCGGCCTGGACCCGCTGCACGGCCCCCCGGTTCGGGTCGACCGTGGTCGCCGGAGCAGCCGCCGGGGCCGGCGTGATCGTGGTCACGGCGCCTTGACGATGGTGATGCGGGTGAACGATCCGACGTTGATGCGGTCGCCGTCGCGCAGGGCGGTCACCACGCCGTGGTCCACCGGCTTGTCGGATCCGTTGAGCCACGTCCCGTTGGTCGACATCTCGTCGACCAGGGCCCAGCTCCCGTCGGCCTGGCGGCGCAGGGCGGCGTGCCGGTGCGACACACCGGGGTCGGCCACGGGCGACGACAGGTCGATCCCCGGGAAGAACCCTTTGGCCTCGCTACGCCGCCCGATCACCACCTCGTCGCCGGTGAGCGGCACCTCGCGGGGGGCGAGGGCGTCGGGGAAGGCGATGGCGGTGGCGCCCTCGGCCTCGTTGCTGTCGAAGAAGGCCCGGTCGGCCTCGACCACCGCGGTCCAACCCGACGGGATCCCGCCGGGTGCGGGCGCGGCCGGCGTCGGCGCGACCGGCATCTGGCCGGTGGCGAAGTCCAGGCCGCAGCCCTCGCAGAAGGCGTCGTCGGGCGAGCGCGCCGCGCCGCAGTTGGGGCAGACGGCCGCCGGCGCCGCCGCGGCTGCGGGGTCACCGGCGACGGGCGCAGGCGCGGCCGGCGAGGCGGCGGCCGCGGCGGCGAGCGGGGCGCCGCACGTGTCGCAGTAGTCCGACGTGGTCGAGTCGGCCCCGCACGTCGGGCACTTCGTCGTCGTCGCCATGGCTCAGACCGTCCCTTCGGGGCCGGCGGGCGCAGCCCTCTTCACCTGGACGGTGCGGG
>DATASA010000140.1:0-8378 GCA_036269435.1 Acidimicrobiales bacterium
AAACTGCGGGTCAGGTCGAATGCTTCGAGAATCTCCATGATCTCCTCGTCAGACTTCACGTGCTTCTCCTCGGTGGCTGGGTGCTTAGACACGCTCAGCACACCGGGGAGGAGCGCCCCGGAGGTGGACCCTCGGGGCAACTGTCAATCGGAAAGGCAGATCTGGTGGCCGCCATCGCGCAGTTCGCGTGGCCGCCAGCGTTCAGTTTCTTGGCCGTCTCCGTTCAGGATCTCATGGCCGCTGACAGTCACCGAGGCGAGCGTTCCCGACTGCGACTTCGCCATCCCGTTCGTCTGAGTCTCAGGCTGGCCGCAACGCCTCACAGATGCGACCGGGGTTGGGCCTCACCCCGTCGAGCGGACACCCGATCTGCCAGGGTGGTCCTGGCCGGAGGGAGTCCCAGATGGCTGACATGACAGTGACGTGACCGGCTCGGCGGTCCGTCAGGAGATCCAGCCCTCGATGTCGACGACGATCTGAGTGGTCGTCGGACTGTAGATGCTCACGTTGCCGCCGACGCCAACCCGGACCAGAGCCAGGTTCGGCCGGGTTTCGACGGGGCCGTAGTTGAGGTCCGAGGCCAGCGGGAGAGCGCTGCCGGAGGGGAAGTCGGTGACGAAGCCGGCGCCGGCGGGGTCGACCACCGTGACATTGAGGATCACCGCGCTCACCCCCGAAGCCGGTACGCCGCCCCGGCCTGTGACTGGCACCGTGAGTGTCCCGCCACCGGCGAGGGGCCCGGCGAAGCCACCCGTACCTGTGCCGTCGCGGGTGTCGAGGATACGGGCCGGGGCCAACGCTGTCAGCAAGCCGCCGGTCCCGCCGGAGGAGTTATCGCCGAACCAGCCACTTACGTCGACGACGACGTCGACCGAGCCGGCGGCGTTGAAGATCGTCACCTTGCCGCCGACGCCGAGCTTGGCGATCGCCCGGTTCGAGACGGTTTCGCCGGCGTTGAAATTGACGTTGGCGGCCCAGGGACGGGGCTCTCCGGTGGGGTGGACCGTCAGGAAACTGGCCGCCGTGGTGTTCGTCGCCGCGACGTTGATGACCGCGGCCGACACGCCGGTGGCCGGCACGCCACCGCGACCGGTCACCTGGAGGTCCAGGCTCTCTCCGGCGTTGAGGCGCACGCCGCCCCCTGCACCGGTCCGGGTGTCGAGGATGCGGGCCGGCACCAACGCGTTGTAGCGACCTGGGTCGCCTGGGACGACGGGGCCTCCGGCGTCCGAGTACCAGCCGGCCACGTCGAACACGACGTGGGTGGCGCCGACGGGATTGAACATCGACACCCGCCCGCCCACGCCGACCTTCACCACGACGAGGTTGGGGACGGTCTTGCCTGCAGTGAAGTTGAGATTCGAGGTCGGGGGGCGGAGGGCCCCGGCCGGAAAGAGCGTCAGGTAGCCGGGGGTGGTCGGCTGGGTGACCGTCACGTTCACCGCCACCGCGGATACCCCCGTCTCAGGGACGCCGCCGCGGCCGGTGACCTGCACGTCGACCGTCGCACCGGGTCCGATCGCCCCGACGATGCCCCCCGTGCCGTCCCGGGTGTCGAGGATGCGGGCGGGGGTCAGTGGCATGTATCGGCCGCCCGGGTCGGGGGGGCCGAAGACGTTCAGGGTGGCGGTGCCGTCGGTCGGGCTACCGGACACCGCGTAGAGCCGGGACCCATCAGGGCTGAACGCGAGTCCTCCGGTCAGAACCGTGTTCGACGTGCCCCCGAGGTCGTACTCGAACAGCAACTGCGACGGGTCGCCCAGGCGGAAGACGTCGACGTCGGGCGAGTAGATCCCGTTTCTTCCGGCGGCGAGGAGCCCGCCGGCCGCCGCCGTCGCCTCGACTGCGGTGGGGTACGGGCCCGTCGGATAGACGACGCCCGCCTGGGCCAGCGGGTCGATGCCGAAGGTGCGGATTTCGTAGGGGTAGCCGGCGGCGAGGGCGAAGGTGTGACCGTCCGGCATGACCTCGGCGTCCTCGGCATTGCTTGCGCCGGTGGTCAGGGACGCGGTCACGACAGGCGCGCCACTGGACACGTCCATGCGGACCAGCGTCGCCGGGCTCAGCCCGAGGTCGAAGCCGAGGAGCACGTTCCGGTCGACGGGGCTGCCGAACAGGAAGGGGCAATAGAACAGCTGGTTCGCTGGGTAGGTCGTCGTCACCCCCGTCGCCGGGTCGATGGACGCGAGATGGGGGCTTTCGGCGCAGTTGCCGGTGGTCGTCCACAGCTTGCCGCCCGCCTTCACCACCGCGTTCGGCTTCACCAGGACCCCGGCGCCAAGCGAGCCGGTCGAGGCCAGGGTCGCGGTGTCGAAGGTGTCGATGCGCCCGACGGTGGTGCCGGCCACGTACAGCGTGGATCCGTCAATCAGCATGGCGCCCGCGCCGGGGACGGAAAGCGTGGCGAGCACGGCGTCGTCGCGGTCGAGCACCGTCACCCGGCTGGAGGCGGGAGACGAGATGAAGACCCGCTGAGTGACGGGGTCGACCTGGATGGCCCCGAAACCCCCGGGCAACGGCGTGACCCCGGCGGGCGTGAAGAGCGGGGCCCCGCTTCCGGGCGCTGCCGCGGCGGATACGGTCGCGCCGATGCCGGCGGTCCCGCCGGCCACGGTAAGGGCGACGAGAAGAGGGACGATCTGTCGAATGCGCATCGCCTTGGGCCTCCGGGATCGTCTCGACGGCCCGCCGACCCGGAGGTCGACGCGCCGAAGCGCGGTAGACACGCTTCGCGTCGTTTTCGACACGCCGGCCGAGCCCCTTGAGCGGTATCTTCGGAGAAGGGTCGCCCCGGGACCTCCGAGCACAGATCGAGAAGAGGGACCCTTTCCGCTCCGGGGGGGCCAGAGCGTCGAGCCGCCGGTCGCGCTCAACCGTCGAGCGATCGCCGCCCGGCTCCGCTCGTAGGCATCGAAGCCGTCCGACGGTGAACGCCGCGTCGGGTGACCCTCAGCTGTACGGGAGCAGTGTGCCCCGCCGTCCGTTGACGAGCTCCCCAGCGGCGCCGAAGCCGGGCACGTGCACATCGAGGTGTATCGCTGCGGGGTGGTGCGGGTTGCTCAGCTGGGCGCCCTCCGGTCGGACCAGCCCTCTCCCTCGAGGGCCACTGGGAAGCGAGTGTGCAGGCACTCGGCGATCTTGAGCCGGCGGTGGCTGACCACCTCCCTGCCCACCAGGCACCGTAGGAGCGCGCCAGGACCGACGATCGCTCCCCGCCGTCGATCGTGCGGGGCGCCGACCGTGACCGTCATCTGGACGACACCGACCGCGATCCGAACCTCAGCTGTCGAACACCGCCGCTGGTTTCGGCCGGGTGTCGACCGTGAGGGTGAACACGTCGGACCGGGCGTAGTGACCGACCGGATCGAACTGGCGCCTCGACGCCCGCGCCCGGGTCACGTCCACCTCCGCCATCAGGATCCCCTCCTGTTCTACGAGGGGCCCGGCCAAGAGTTCGCCCTCTGGGCCGACGATGGCGGTATTGCCACGGGACAACCAATCGTCGTCGCCGCCGTAGATGGCGTCGCGGCCAACGATGTCAGCCGGCACGTCGGACCCGCGCAGGCAAAAGTTCACGCCGACGACGAACACCCGGCCCTCCTTCGCTATGTGGCGCAAAGTCGGGACCCACACCTCGCTGTTGTCCCACGTTGGGGCCAGCCAGATGTCGATGCCCTGGGCGTACATGGCCGCCCGGGCCAGCGGCATGTAGTTCTCCCAGCAGGTCAGCCCGCCGAGACGGCCGAATGGAGTGTCGATCACCAGCAACGTGGACCCGTCGCCCATTCCCCATACCAACCGTTCGCCGCCAGTCGGCATGAGCTTGCGGTGCTTGCCCAGCAGCGCTCCGTCGGGACCGAAGTAGAGCTGAGTGTTGTACAGCGTCGTGCCTTCGCGCTCGTTCACGCCGATGGAGACGTAGACCCCGGCCGCCCGGGCCGCCTCGCCGAGCGCGTCGGTGGCCGGACCTGGGACGTCGACCGACTGGTCGAGGAGGCGCGCGAACCAGTCCGCCTGCCCGTCGTCCCAAGGGCGGCAGCGCCACACCCAATCCGGATACGTCGGCACGAACGTCTCGGGAAAGACGACGAGGCCTGCACCACCGTCCGCTTTGGCCTTGTCCACCAAGCCGCACGCCTTATCGACGGTGGCTTCCCGGTCGAGAAAGACGGGAGCGGCCTGCACGGCGGCGACAACGACGGGCTGCACGGGCAACACGGTAACCGGCGGCCGCGCGTCCGGACTCTGCGCGCGTCATCGACCGATGGAAGTCATCAGCTCGTCGAGCGAGTCCGGCTGTTCCGGCGGAGCCCACTCGGTGAGCGGCGCAATTCCTCGTGCGATGTCCTCCCGGCGTCCGCAAGAAACGACGACCGGGTCCCGCAGGAGGAACGGCTTGCGGCGCGGCGTCGGCATCGTCGAGCAATGGATTGCAGTGGTCTCGTTCCGCACGCGGATCGCCGAGCGGGTCGTGGGCAGATCGTTCGACAACGCCCACTGCGATACCTTGTAGCTCTACGCATGGCTGTTCCACGTATGGAGGGACCGGTGCAGATCGACAAGGACCTGGTGGCGGCGTCGGCGACACCGCTCGTGCTGGCGATCCTGGCCGAGGGCGAAAGCTACGGGTACGCCATCCTGAGGCGCGTTCGGGAACTGTCCGACGGCGACTTGGAGTGGACCGACGGGATGCTCTACCCCCTCCTGCAGCGCCTGCACCGGCTCGAGTACGTGACCGCTGAGTGGCGGACGCCGCCCGAGGGCCGGCGGAGGCGGTACTACGCCATGACCGACGTTGGGCACGCGGCTCTGGCGGACCACCAGCGGCAGTGGCTGGTGGTGACCCGGACCTTGGGCGATGTCTGGAGGGGCGCCGGTCGGCTGCCGTTCGCCCCGGGGACAGCGTGAGCCCCGTGGAGGTTCTGGAGACGCAGATCGCCGAGTGGCGTGCGTTCGTCGAACGCCGTCCCGGCGTCGCGAGACCGGACGCGGAGGAGTTGGAAGCCCATCTGCGCGACCAGATCGCCGACTTGTGCGCCGCCGGCCTGGCCAAGGACGAGGCGTTCCTGGTCGCAGTGAAGCGAATGGGCGCGCTCGACGACCTCTCTCGCGAATTCGCACGGGAGCACAGCGGCCGGCTCTGGCGACAGCTCGTCCTCGACAGCGCCGAGGATCTGCCGCCGGCGGACACCCGGTGGCGGGAGGCCGCCCTCTTCGCCATTGCCGCGGCCGTGATCATCCAGGTCGCCCGGCTCGCCGGCGGATTCGACGGCGACCTGCCCTGGGGCGTCCGAAACGGCGGCCTGTTCGTTCTCCCGGTCCTCGCCGGCTACTTCGCCCGCCTGCGAGGCCTGTCGGTACGCCACTGCCTGCTGGCGGCGACGCCGTGCGCGGTCGCCGCCGTCCTGATCAACGTCTACCCGTTCGACCACGACGCGGCGACGGAGTACCTGGTGGCGGCCCACCTGCCGGTGGCCCTGTGGTTCGTCGTCGCCTACCCCTACATGAACGGCGGCCTCCGGTCGCACGAGCAGCGCATGGACTTCGTCCGCTTCACCGGCGAGTGGTCCATCTACTACGTGCTGATCGCCCTCGGCGGCGGGGTGCTCATGGCGCTGACCAGGATGGTCCTCAAGCCGACCGGGGTCAAGGTCGGGCGGGTGATCGAGTGGGTCCTGCCGTCGGGCGCCGCCGGCGCGGTGATCGTGGCCGCATGGCTCGTCGAGGCCAAGCAACGGGTCATCGAGAACATGGCGCCGGTGCTGACGATGCTCTTCACGCCCCTCTTCGCGGTGATGCTGGTCGTGGCGGCCGTCGCCTACGCGGTGACCGGCTTCAGCGGCGCCTTCGACCGGGAGCTCGTCGGCGTCTTCGACGCTTTGCTCGTGGTCGTACTCGGCCTCGTCCTGTATGGGATGTCGGCCCGGGACCCGTCGGCGCCGGCGGGCGGGATGGACCGCATCCAACTGGTCGCCGTCGGCGCGGCCCTGCTCCTCGACGTGGTGGTGCTCGCCGCCATGGTGGCGCGCGTCGGCGACCGAGGATTTACTGCCAATCGGACTGCCGCCCTCGGCCTGAACGTCGTGCTGCTCGTCAACCTGGCCGGGGCCGCCTGGCTCGCCGGCCGGTTCCTCTCGGGCCACGCCACCTTCCACCGCCTGGAGCGATGGCAAACCAGCTACCTGCCGGTCCTCGCCGTGTGGGTCGCCGCCGTGGTGGTCGTCCTCCCGCCGCTCTTCGCCTTCAGGTGAGGGTCACCGGGACGCGCCCGCGACGCTGGTCCTCGCAGAAGCACCCGGGCGCGACAAGCGGCCGCGCGTCCTGCCTGGAGACCGACGAGCGGGGTCCCGCAGGAGGAACCTCCTGCGGACAGATCTGCCGGCGGATGGAGGCTGTCGGGTCGTCGGCGACGACGCGGACGGACTCCCCGTCGGGCTCCTCGCCGATGATGACGAACGCCCCTCGAATGAGCGCAGGAACGACGATGCCATGGTTTCTTCCCGTCCGCGCATGGCCGGCCCGATCGCCGATCAATGCTGGTGCTTCGCCCCTATGAGCCGACGAGGGACCCGGAATACCTCGCCGTCGCCAAACGACGCGCCACGCGCTGCGGACCTGGCGCCCTGCTGACACTGCACGTCCGCCCGCTACAGGCCAAGGCTGGGCAACGTCAGAAGGCAGGTGAGCTGGGGAGCGAGGGCGACCGGTGCCGCCGCCAGCTTGGGCGGAACGGCGAAGCTGGGGTGGCTGAAGTCGAAGAACTCCAGCATCGGATCGGCCTGAGCGTCCCGGTTGGTCAGCGCCGGCAGCCCGAAGCGGGTCTCGATGAAGCGCAGGATCGACGTGTGGTCGTGCACGACATGGGAGACGAAGTGGGCCCTGGAGTAGGGCGACACGACCACGGCCGGCACCCGCACCCCGTAGTGGTCGAAGGCGGCGGCCGCGTCCCCGGTGCCGAGCATGGGGGCGATGGCATCGGGCACGGGTGCGGCCGGTGGGGCCACGTGGTCGTAGAAGCCGCCGTGCTCGTCGTAGGTGAGGAACAGCGCCGAGGAGCTCCAGTCGGGCCCGTGCATCAGCGAGCCGATGACCCCGGCGGTGAAGGCCTCGCCCACCTGGACGTTCGAGGGTGGGTGCTCGTCGTTCTCCACCGACGGCGGGCCGATCAGGATGGGGTCGACGAAGGACACCTGGGGGAGGTGGCCGGTGGCCGCGTCGAGGTAGTACTGGGTGATCGGCTCCAGGTGGCCGAGGGCGTGGGCCCGGACGTAGGAGAACTCGGCCGCGAAGGGAATCTCGGAGAAGTAGACCTTCCAGCTCACCTTGGCCTCGTCGAGGAGGTTGAAGATGCTGCGCTGGGTGAAGCCGTCGAGCGGGGCGAGGTCGTTCTGGATGTGCCCGAACGAAGTGCCGGCCAGCAGGTAGAACCGGTTCGGGAACGTCGGTCCCTGCACCGACGAGAAGTATCGGTCACCCATGGCGAAGGTGTTGTAAAGGCTGTAGTAGTACGGCAGGTCGGCGGCGGTGTAGTAGCCCATGGTCCGGGCCCCGGTCGGGTCGGCCGAAGTCACATTGGCAGTGGTGAAGCCGCTCATGGCCCCGCCGCCCACCTCGGCGTGGGTGCCGGTCCACGAGTGCTCCAGGTCGGCCACCTCGCAGTAACGGGTCTGATGGAACGCGGTGATGGGGGGTCCCGACGGATTCGCCGGGTTCGGGTTGGCCGCGCCGGCCGGCTCGCCGTCGGCCGCGGGCTGACCACTGACCGGGAGCTGGCCCAGGTAGCTGTCGAACGACCGGTTCTCCTGCATCATCACGACGACGTGTTTGATCGCACTCGCCGGCGACGCCGCAGCCGACGAGGGCGGTGCCGTGGCCACCGTGGCGAGCCCGGCAAGGGAGATGCTCGCGACGAGACCGGCCAGGGTCCACCTCCGAGGCCGCTGCCGGAACACCGGTCGCACGGCCAAGACGATATATGGCGCCAGCGTGCCGACGGTCTGTCCTGCGGGCGACGGGTCGGTGAACCGCCTGTGAACGCTCGCGCTTCGATGGAAGGTTCACCGCAGTGCGATCGGGTTCCATTTGGTCAACGAGGAAGGTACGCCGCGCCCTCGAACGGTTGGTCGATCCACAGGTTCTGGTTACAACGCCGGTTCGCCGGCGAAGAGGATCTGCGGCTGAGTGACGAGCCCTCTGGCCAAGGCGCGTGCCGGAGGGCGCCGGCTCTATGGCGCGTGCATGGCGGTGACCCCGAACTGGCCGTCGCACCAGGCAGTGGCGGCGGGGGCGGCGGTATCGACGGTCAGGGAGTCGGTTTCGTCCGGAGGTGTGATGCGCATGCCGGCCGGGGTGACGACCGGGCACGGCGCGCCACCGGC
>DATASA010000141.1:0-7017 GCA_036269435.1 Acidimicrobiales bacterium
GGATCACCGTCGACGGCCTGGAAACGGGCCAGGTCGAACGTGACCTTGGCCGGCCACGCCGGAGCGGCCAGGCGGACGTCGGTGGGCTCGACGCCCGACGCGGGAGCGTCGGCCGGCACCTCCGCGTCCCGCGGCAGCAGCTGGTCCACCGGGACCCGGTAGAAGTCGGCCAGGCGCTGGAGGCGGGGGACGGAGATGACCCGCTCGCCCCGCTCGTAGGCGCCCAGCACCGACGCCTTGAACTCCTGAGTGGACGCAGCCTCGACCTCCTGGAGCGAGAGTCGCTTCTGGCGCCGGATGGCACGCAGCCGCTGCCCCACTCGTCGGGCGTACGTCAGCGCGGGGCCGACCAGCTCGGCCTCGTCGTTCATCGGGCCGATCCCCCCTTCTCGTCGGCACAACAGCTATCTGCTCGCAGTCTACTGGAGGATCGCCCTGGGTGCCGGAGCGATTACCCTCCGGGGTCGGCTGCCGGGCCCGCTGGCCCGCTCCTGCGCACTGTCGCGGGTCAGTCCACCACGTGGCCGACCGTCCCCGCCCGGAGGGCGCAGAGCAGGGTTCCGGCGACCACGGCCGCCGTCTCGGTCCGGAGGATCCGCGGCCCGAGGCTCATCCGCTCCCCCGCCACGGCCGCCAGCTCCGCCTCGTCCCAACCCCCCTCGGGCCCGATCAGCACCAGGGGACGGTCCAGGGACGGCGGGCCCCCGCCGGGATGGGCCAGGGCCGCACCGGCCCGGGCCGCCACTGCGGCGAGGTCGGCGACGTCGTCGACCACCGGCAGCCACGTCCGACGGCTCTGCACCGCGGCCTCGCGCGCCACCCGGCGCAGCCGCACGAGGTGGCTGCCGCCGGCCGGCCAGCGGACGACCGATCGGGCGGCCAGCAGGGGCACGATGCGGTCGACGCCGATCTCGGTCAGCTTCTGGACCGCCCATTCCGGCCGGTCGCCCTTCACCGGGGCAAAGGCGACGGTGACCGCCGGCGACGGGCGCGGGTCGTGGACGATGTCGGTCTCGGGCTCGAGGACCGGCCCGAACCGGCAGCGGCGCCAGCCGCCGGCGCCGTCGGAGACCGTCACCTCGTCGCCCGGTCGCAGCCGGAGCACCCGCTCGAGGTGATGGCGGTCGTCGGAGGACAGGACCGGCGCGGCGAGGTCGTCGACGAACGCGTGTCCCGTGGTGGCCAGCGAGCTGTCGCCCGGCTACTTGAAGGCGGAGCGGACCTTGGCCATGAACCCGGTCTCGGCCGGGGCCACCTCCTCGGAGCGGGCCGCGGCGAACAGGCGCAGAATCTCCTCCTGCTCCTTGGTCAGCTCCGTGGGGGTGTCCACCACGACCTGGACCAGCAGGTCCCCGCGACCGCGGCCGTTGACGTCGGGCACGCCCCGGCCCCGCAGCCGGAAGACCTTGCCCGGTTGGGTGGCCCGGGGGATGACCAGGTCCTCGGTCCCGTCCAGCGTCTCGTACCGCAGGTGGGCACCCAGGGCGGCCTGGGTCATGGGGACGTGCAGGACGTGGACGAGGTCGTTGCCCTGGCGGATGAACCGCTCGTCGGCTCGCACCCGGAGGTGGACGAACAGGTCGCCCGGGCGCCCGCCGCGAGGCCCGGCGGCACCCCGGCCGCCGAGTTGGAGGGTGTTGCCGTCGTCCACGCCTGCCGGGACGTCGACCGTGTAGGCCTTCTCCTCGGTCCGGCGGCCCTCACCCCGGCAGTCGGCGCACGGGGACGGGATCTGCTGGCCGGAGCCGGCGCAGTCCGGGCACGGCCGGGCCGTGACCATCTGGCCGAGGATCGACTGGCGGACCTGGCGGACCTCCCCCGCCCCGCCGCACGTGGTGCAGGTCACGGGCGACGTGCCGGGCCTGGCCCCGGTGGCGTTGCAGGTCTCGCACGGCACCGGCACCCGGACCCTGATCTCCTTCGAGGTGCCGAACACGGCCGACCTGAAGTCGAGGTCGATGCTGACCTCCATGTCGGCCCCCCGGGGTGGACCGCCCGGCCCCCGGCCGCGGCCCTGGCCGAACCCGGTGCCGCCACCGCCGAAGAAGCTGTTGAACAGGTCACCGAGCCCGGCACCGAACAGGTCCTCGAACCCGCCCGCGCCTCCGCCGCCCCCTGCCCCGCCGGCACCCGTACCCCGCAGTCCCTCGGGGCCGAACATGTCGTAGCGGCGCCGGCGCTCCGGGTCGCGGAGGGTCTCGTAGGCCACCGTGACCAGCTTGAACCGCTCCTCGGCCTGCACGTCGCCCCCGTTGGCGTCCGGGTGCAGCTCGCGGGCCAGCTTGCGGTAGGCCCGCTTGATCTCGTCGTCCGTGGCCCGGCGGGGGACGCCGAGCAGCTCGTAGAAGTCCCCGATCTCGGGAGGCACGGGCGCCTCAGCCCTCCCGCAGGTGCCGCCCCAGGCGGGCGCTGACGATGGCCACCGCGGCCATGGCCTGGGGGTAGTTCATCCGGGTCGGCCCGAGGACGCCGATGGTGCCGGCGTGGGTACCGTCGACCTCGTACGGGGCGACCACGATCGAGCACTCGGCCAGTGAGTCGACCCCGTGCTCGGCGCCGATGGCCACGGTCAGCGCCTCGTTGCCCAGGGCGTCGCGCAGCAGGCTGACCAGCAGGTACTGCTGCTCCAGGCCGGCCAGCACCTGGCGGACCGTCTCGACGGCCTGGAACGTCGACGCCATGCGCGCCGCGCCGCCGATGAAGACCTGGTCGGCCTCGCTGTCGTGGTACTCCCACAGGGCCGTGCGGGCGGCCGCGGCCAGCCGGTCGGTGGCCGGGTCGCCGGTCGCCGGGAGGGGACGGTCGTCGGCCAGCGGGCGCCCGACCACGTGGGCCGACAGGTGGACGGCGGCGGCGGCGATCCGGTCCTCGGTGGCGCCTTCCTCCAGCTCGATGTGGGCCTTCTCCACGCCTCCGTTGGCCAGCACGGCCACGACCACCGCGACCCGCCCGCCCAGCGGCACCAGGTGCACGGCCCGGACGCTGGCGCCCTCGTGCGGCGGGGCGACGACCAGGGCCGCGTACGTCGTCAGGTTGGACAGGAGCTTGGACGTGTCCTGCAGCATGCGCTCCAGCTCGCCGTGGGCCCGGGCGAAGAAGTCCTGGACCTGGGCCCGGTCCTGGGGGCGCAGCGTCCGCGGTGCGGCCGCCCGCAGGTCGTCGACGAAGAACCGGTAGCCCTTGTCGGTGGGGATGCGGCCGGCGCTGGTGTGGGGGTGGGCGAGGAACCCCTCCCGCTCGAGCTGGGCCATCTCGTTGCGGACGGTGGCCGGGGAGACCTGCAGGTCGCCCATACGCGCCACGTGGGCCGAGCCCACCGGCTGGGCCGTGTCGATGTACTCCTTCACCACCGCGCGGAGGATGGCGGCCTTGCGATCGTCCAACATCTCGAGACCCGATGATACCGGCGACGCCACGATGGGAGGATGAGCGCGATGTGGGCCGAGCGTGACGCCGCCGTCGTCTGGCACGGGTTCACCGACATGTCGACGTTCCTCGACCACTGCCCGGTCGTCGTGGAGCGGGCCGAGGGCCACGAGCTGATCGATACCGAGGGCCGCCGGTACCTGGACGCCATCTCGTCGCTGTGGGTGAACACACTGGGCCACCGTGTCCCCGAGCTGGACCAGGCCATCCGCGACCAGCTCGACCTCGTCGCCCACACCACCCTGCTCGGGAACGGCAACCGGGTGGTCGTCGAGCTGGCCGAGGCCCTGGCCGAGGTGGTGCCCGTCGACGACCCTCACGTCCTGTTCGCGTCCGACGGCGCCTCCGCGGTCGAGCAGGCGCTGAAGCTGGCCTTCCAGTTCTGGGCCCTCGAGGGCGTGCCGGGCCGGACGTCGTACCTCGCCTTCGGCGGGGCGTACCACGGCGACACGGTCGGATCCATGTCGCTCGGCGCCGACGACGGGTTCGGCGCCGCCCTGTTCGACCCGCTGCGCTTCGACGTCGTCCGGGCGCCGGGCTACGACGACCCGGACTGCTTCGCCACCGCCTGCCGGCTCGTGCGGGAACGCGCCGCCACCCTGGCCGCCGTCGTCGTCGAGCCGCTCGTCCAGGGGGCGGCGGGCATGCGGACGGCGGCGGCCGAAGGTTTCGTCGCCCTGGCCGAGGCGTGCCGGGCCGCCGACGTGCTCCTCGTCCACGACGAGGTGGCGACGGGGTTCGGTCGCACCGGCACCCTCTTCGCCACCGAGCAGTGCCCAGGGGTCCGGCCCGACCTGCTGTGCCTGGGCAAGGGGATCACCGGCGGCTATCTGCCGCTGTCGGCGACGGTGGCCACCGGCCGGATCTACGACCGGTTCCGCTCGGCGGGCCAGGCCTTCGCCCACGGCCACTCCTACGGCGGCAACGCCCTGGCCGCAGCCGTGGCCCTGCGCCACCTCCGGCTGCTGTCGGAGCGGGACGTGCTCGCCAACGTGGCGGCGCGATCGACCCAGCTCCGCGCCTTGCTGGACGAGCGGGTGGCGCCCCTGCCCGGCGTGGGCGACGTCCGCGTCACCGGCCTGCTGTGCGGCGTCGACGTCGCCCGCGGCTCGGGCCGGGCCGTGTGCGACGCGGCTGTTGCCGCCGGCGTGCTGCTGCGACCCATCGGCGACACGGTGATCGTCGTCCCCCCGCTCACGGTCACCGCCGGGGAGATCGAGCGCATCGTCGACACCCTCGCCGGGGCCGTCCGTGCCCAGCTGGGCTGAATGGGTTGACGGCGAGTGCCGGGCCGTCACCGCGGCCGGGCAGTGGCGACGGATCCGCGATCTCGACGACGACGTGGTCTCGTTCGCCTCCAACGACTACCTCGGCCTGGCCCGGCACCCGGACGTCGTCGCCGCCGCCCACGCCGCTCTCGACCGGTGGGGCGCCGGCTCGGGCGCGGCCCGCCTGGTGGCCGGCTCCCGCCCGGTCCACGGCGAGCTGGAAGCCGAGCTCGCCGCCTGGAAGGAGGAGGCGGCGGCCGTGCTGTTCCCGACCGGCTACGCGGCCAACCTCGGCGTGCTGGCCACCTTCGCCGGCCCCGGCGTGCGGGTGCTGTCCGACGAGCGCAACCACGCGTCGATCGTCGACGGCTGCCGCCTGTCGCGGGCCGAGGTCTGCGTGTACCGGCATGTCGACGTGGACCACGTCGACGCGTTGCTCCGGGGCGCGCCCGGGCGGGCGGTGGTCGTCACCGACGCGGTGTTCTCCATGGACGGCGACGTCGCCGCGGTGGCCGCGCTGGCCGAGCGGTGCGCGGCGCACGGCGCCCTCCTCGTGCTCGACGAGGCTCACGCAGTCCTGTCGCCCATCGGCAGCGTCGACCTCGGCGGCGTCGAGCACCTCCGGGTCGGCACGTTGTCGAAGTTCCTCGGATCGGTCGGCGGGTTCGTCGCCGGGCCGCGGCCGTTCGTCGACCTTGTGGTCAACCGGGCCCGCCCGTTCATCTTCACCACCGCCGGGTCACCGGTCGACGCCGCCGCCGCGCTCGCAGCCCTGCGGGTGCTCCGCTCCGCCGAGGGCGACGGGTTGGTCGGGCGGCTGCGGGCCAACGTCGACGTGGTGGCCGCCCGGCACCCGTCTCCTATCCTGCCCGTCGTGCTCGGAGACGAGAACGTGGCCGTGGCCGCGTCGGCCGCCTTGCTGCAGCGGGGGCTGCTGGTCCCGGCCATCCGCCCTCCGACGGTGCCGCCCGGCACCTCCCGGCTGCGCATCTCGGTCTCCGCCAGCCATACGGCCGGCCACCTGCAGGCGCTGCTCGACGGGCTGCAGGCGGTGGGCTGTGCGCCCTGAGCGGCTCGTCGTGGTCCTCGGGACCGACACCGGGGTCGGCAAGACGTGGACGGCGGCGGCCGTGCTGTCGCTGCTGCGCGACGCCGGCGTCGCCGTGGCCGCCCGCAAGCCGGTGCAGTCGTTCGCGCCGTGCGACGTCGGGACCGACGCTGGCGCCCTGGCGCTGGCCACCGGGGAGCGTCCCGAAGACGTCTGCCCGCGACACCGGTGGTACGCCATGGCCATGGCCCCGCCCATGGCCGCCGCCTTCCTCGGTGTCGCCCCGCCGTCGCTGGACGACCTCCTCGGGGAGCTCCGGTGGCCGCAGGGGACCGAGGTCGGGCTGGTCGAGACCGTCGGAGGACCGCGGTCGCCCATCGCCGAGGACGCCGACAGCGTCGACCTGGCCGCGGCCCTGGCCCCGGACCTGACCGTGCTCGTCGCCCACGCCGGCCTCGGTGCGATCAACGGCGTCCGGCTGTCCGCGCCCGTGTGCCCGCGACCGCTCGTCGTCTTCCTGAACCACTTCGACGGTGGCGACCTCCACGACCGCAACCGCCGGTGGCTGCAGGCCGACGGCGTCGAGGTCGTGGTCGACCGGGTCGAGCTGGCCCGCCGGGTCGCCGCGGATCTCTGACCGCATAGCGCCCGTCGGGCTGGAGGCCGTCAGGCTCTTCGTGCCCGTGGTGCGGCCAGGCCCTCGCCAGCGCGTCGAGCTCTCTCTCGCTGGCCCGCACCGCCGGGCCGTTCGACGCGGCGACGCTGCCTCCCGCCCTCCGCCGTGACCACCTCGTGGCCTCGGGGACGTGGGGTCGGCTGCGGGTGGTAGATGGCAGAATCGGCTTCGTCATGGCGACCATCGGGTCCGCAAGCTCATCGCCTACAAGCCCCGAGCGGGCCGGCTGCCGGCTCCTGCAGGAGCCCTGCCCCCAGCCGCCGGCAGACGCCGATGGCTGACGCGCCGGTGCTGTCCGACCAGGACCTCGCCTTCCTCCGGGAGCAGCACTCGGCAGCCATGATCACCGTCGCCCCGGACGGCGTGGCCAAGGCGGTGCGCGTCGGTGTCGCCTTGGTCGACGGGCGGCTGTGGAGCAGCGGGACCCAGGACCGGATCCGCACCAAGCGGCTGCGGATCGACCCCCGCTGCACCCTGTACGTCCACGACAGCGAGTACGGCTTCCGTGTCTTCGAGACGACGGTCACCATCGACGACGGGCCCGACATGCCCGAGAAGAACCTCCGCCTCTTCCGGCAGATGCAGGGGCGGCCCGACGG
>DATASA010000142.1:0-5019 GCA_036269435.1 Acidimicrobiales bacterium
GTCAGCTTGGCGGCGACGTCCGCGAGCGACGACGCGGCTGTCGCACCCTCGGCCTCGAGCTCCTTGGCCGATGCCGGATCGACGTCGTAGACGACGCATTCGTGACCGTCGCGCATGAGGCGGCGCACCAGGTTGGCGCCCATGCGCCCGAGGCCGATCATTGCCAGTTGCATCAGGGCTCCTTCGTCGTCCACTTGTCACCCACAGCGGTCACCCACCCGGGCCCCAAAGCTATGCCGGTGTTCGTGGTTTCGGCGCCCACCACGTAGAATGGAAGGGCCGGTGGCGGTAGTGCCGCGGCAGCCCTACCGAAAGGCCCTTCATGCCCGCGCGCCAAGACCTGCGCAATCTGGCCATCGTGGCCCACGTCGACCACGGCAAGACCACGCTCGTCGACGCCATGTTGTGGCAGTCGGGCATCTTCCGCGCCAACCAGGACGTGAACGAGCGGGTCATGGACTCGATGGACCTGGAGCGCGAGAAGGGCATCACCATCCTGGCCAAGAACACGGCCGTCCATTTCCATGACGTGAAGCTGAACATCGTCGACACGCCAGGACACGCCGACTTCGGCGGCGAGGTCGAGCGGGCCCTGACCATGGTCGACGGCGTGCTGCTTCTGGTCGACGCGGCCGACGGCCCCCAGCCCCAGACCCGCTTCGTGCTGCGCAAGGCCCTCGAGGCCAAGCTGCCGGTGATCCTCGTCGTGAACAAGGTGGACCGGCCCGACGCCCGCATCAAGGAAGTGGTCGACGAGGTCTACGAGCTGTTCCTCGACCTCGACGCCGACTTCGAGCAGATCGAGTTCCCGATCGTCTACGCCAACGCCAAGGCGGGCTGGGCCACGATGGAGCAGGGGGCGACGGGCACGAACCTGCAGCCGCTGTTCGAGCTGCTCATCGAGCGCATCCCGGCCCCGACCTACGACGAGGACGGGATCGGCCACCCGCTGCAGGCACTCGTCACCAACCTCGACCGCTCCCCCTACGTGGGGCGGCTGGCCATCTGCCGGGTCCGTGAGGGGGTCATCCACAAGGGCGAGACGGTGATGTGGTGCAAGGCCGACGGCACCATGGACAAGGTCAAGATCGCCGAGCTGTACGTCACCGAAGGCCTCGAGCGGGTCGACGCGGCCGAAGCCGGACCCGGCGAGATCATCGCCGTCGCCGGCCTGGACGACGTGACGATCGGCGAGACGCTGGCCGACGTCAACGACCCCCGGCCCCTGCCCATCATGCTCATCGACGAGCCGAGCCTGGCCGTGACCATCGGGATCAACACCTCGCCCCTCGCCGGCCAGGACGGCTCCAAGATGACCGCCCGCCAGGTGAAGAACCGCCTGGACACCGAACTGGTCGGCAACGTGTCGCTGCGGGTCTTCCCCACCGAGCGGCCCGACACCTGGGAGGTGCAGGGCCGGGGGGAGCTGCAGCTCGCGGTGCTCGTCGAGATCATGCGCAGGGAGGGTTTCGAGCTCACGGTGGGCAAGCCCCAAGTCGTCACCCGGGAGATCGACGGCAAGGTGCACGAGCCGATCGACCGTCTGTCGGTCGACGTCCCCGACGAGCACCTGGGCACCGTCACCCGTTTGCTGGCCACCCGGAAGGGCCGCCTGCAGCAGATGGTGAACCACGGGACGGGATGGGTCCGCATGGAGTACCTGGTGCCGGCGCGGGGGCTGATCGGCTTCCGCACCGAGTTCATGACCGAGACGCGCGGCACCGGCATCCTGCACCACGTCTTCGAGGGCTACGAGCCCTGGCACGGTGAGCTGCGCACCCGCAGCACCGGCAGCATCGTCGCCGACCGCCGAGGCCTGACCAACACCTACGCGCTGATGAACCTGCAGGACCGCGGCGACCTCCTGGTCGGGCCCGGCGTCGAGATCTACGAAGGCATGATCGTCGGCGAGAACTCACGTTCCGACGAGATGGACGTCAACGCCTGCAAGGAGAAGAAGGTCACCAACATCCGGTCGTCGACGGCCGAGGAGCTGGTGCGACTCACCCCCCACCGCACCCTGTCCCTGGAGCAGGCGCTGGAGTTCATCGCCGACGACGAATGCGTCGAGGTGACCCCAAACGCGGTCCGGCTTCGCAAGGTCACGCTGGACGCGGCCGAGCGGGCCCGTCGCCGCCGGCCGTCGAGGGCGCGGCCCGCGTAAAAATCCCTGTAGGTGTGCCTTGCAGTTACCGGGCGCATCTGTCACAGTGTGCGTGGCGCCTCCGTCCGCCTGGTCCGCCGTCAGGCGGCCGGGGCGCCATCTCTTCCGCCGTCAGGCGGCCGGGGCGCCGTCCTCCAGCCCCTCCCACAGTCGAGCGAGACGCGGTACCAGCCGCTCGAGTTCCTGGAGATGGGCGGCCGACAGGAGGGCCAGCGCCTCAGCGCCGTCCGGAGTGAGCCGGACCCTGACCACCCGGGCGTCGTCGGGGTCGTGGGCCCGCTCAACCAACCCGCCGCTCTCGGCCCGGTCCACCAGGCCGACGGCGCTGTGGTGGCGCAGGAGCAGGTACTGGGCCAGGTCACCGATGGTGGGGCCCCGGTCATCGCCATGGCCGCGGACGGCGAGCAGGAGCTGGTGCTGGCCCGGCGTGACGCCGAGCCGGCCAGCCTGTTCCTCGCTCCAGTGGAGGAACCGTCGCAGGCCGGTCCGGAACTGCAACAGGCGCCGATAGTCGACGTCGGTCATCCCGTCCTCAGGCATGGACCCAGCGTACTCCCGACACATCGCACAACGATATAGACAGGTCGTGCTCCGATAGAGTTTGTCCGTGACCTCTCCCTTCTCGGCCCGAACGTCCACGCGCCGGCTGCTCACGTTGACCGGCCTGGCGGCCGTTATCGGCCTGGCCGGCGGCGGGGCGGCGTGGGTGCTGCTCCATGTCATCGCCATGATCACCAACCTGGCCCTGTTCCACCGGACGGGTTGGAAGCTCCCGTCGTTCCGGGATTTTCATCCCGGGCCGGGACTGTTCGTCGCGGCCATGGGGGGAGCGCTTCTCGTCTCCTTGCTGGCCCGATGGTCCCCGGTCATTCGCGGCCACGGCCTGCCTGAGGCCATGGAAGCCATCCTCACCAAGCAGAGCCGCATCTCGCCCCGGGCCGCGCTGGCCAAGCCGGTCTCCGCCGCCCTGGCCATCGGCACAGGAGGCCCGTTCGGGGCCGAGGGCCCGATCATCGTGACCGGCGGCGCCCTCGGATCCCTCATCGGCCAGCTCCTGCCGGTGTCGCCCTCGGAGCGGAAGATCCTGGTGGCGTCGGGAGCTGCGGCCGGCATGGCGGCGACGTTCGGCGCGCCTCTGGCCGCAGTGGTGCTGGCCATCGAGCTCCTGCTGTTCGAGTTCTCCACCCGGGCGTTCATCCCGTTGGTCGTCGCCGCCAGCGTGGCCGGCGGTGTCCACGCCGGGCTGTTCGGTTCGGGTCCGCTGTTCGCGGTGCCGGCCCACGACTACGCCGGCCTGGCCCGCCTGCCGCTCTACGTCGTCCTTGGACTGGGATGCGGCCTGCTGGCCGTCGTGCTCAGCAAGGGCCTGTTCCTCATCGAGGACGGCTTTCGCCGGTTGCCGGTCAGCGAGTTCTGGCACCCGGTGATCGGCGCCGTCGGCTTCGCCATCGTCGGCGTGTTCGTCCCCCGGGCCCTCGGTGTCGGCTACGACGCCATCAGCGACGCGCTCCTGGGACGCATCGCCCTCGGCTCACTGGCCGTCCTCGGCCTGGCCAAGCTGGTCGCGTGGTGGGTCGCCCTGGCCTCCGGCACGTCGGGCGGCACCCTGGCGCCGATCCTGCTCATCGGCGCGTCGTTCGGAGCCCTGCTCGGTCACGCCGCCAACAGCCTGGCGCCCGGGCTGCAGGTGGCGCCGGGCGCCTTCGCCCTGGTTGCCATGGCCGCCACGTTCGGCGCCGCGGCCCGCGCCCCGTTCACCTCCATCGTGTTCATCTTCGAGCTCACCGGGGACTACCAGGTGATCCTGCCCCTCATGCTGGCGACGGTGCTCGCCGACCTGGTGGCCTCGGGCCTGATGAAGGAGAGCCTCATGACGGAGAAGCTGGCCCGGCGCGGCCTGACGGTGCGGGGCGACTACGAGGTCGACGTGATGCGAACCACGTCGGTGGCGAGGATCATGACGGCGAACGTGCAGACCCTGCCTCCGGACGCGACCGTGGGCGACGCTCGGGCCCTGTTCCTCACCACCGGGCACGGCGCCTATCCCCTGGCCGACGGGGCCGGCGTGTGCACGGGGATCGTCACGCGGGGCGACCTGCTGCGGGACGGGGTCGACCCGACCGCGCCGGTGACGACGATCGCCACCGCCAACCCCGTCACGGTGACGCCGAAGACCCTCGCCCTCGATGCCCTGCACGTCATGCTCCAGGACGAGGTCGAGCACGTGCCCGTCGTGGCCGACGGTCGCCTGGTCGGCATCTGCACCCGAACGGACCTGCTGCGTACCCGGCTCGACCAGCTCGAGCAGGAACGGTCGCAGCCGGGCTGGCACCTCCCGTCCTACCGGGGCCGGCCGAAGGCGGCGTCGTAGCGCCCGCCGCGCGAACCGGATCCGAACGCCCACGGGGTCGGTGCCGCGCGAGGTCGTCGTGGACCAGCCCGAACGCCGGGCGGGTTGGCCGCACACGCTGGCGTGCGCGGCCGGGTCGAGCGAGGCCTCCCGTCGCCGTGAGCCCGAACGGTCAGAGGGCGCCGACAAGATGGAGACCCACGGCGGCCACGGCCAACTGGAGCGGCGCGAGCACGAGTCCCACTAGCGAGAAGCGAACGGGATCAAGCTCGCCGCCGCCCTCTCGGGCGAGCCGTCGGCAGATCACGGTGGCGACGGAGCCGGTGACGAGGAGGTTGGGACCGATCGCCATCGAGAGCACCGCGGCCCACGTTCCCGCGCCCGATGCAGGGTGGACGGAGGCGGCGGCCGGGAGGTTGTTCACGACGGCCGCAAGCAGCGACCCGACACCGGCTTGTTCCAGGAGCCGCCCCGGGAGGTGGATGCCGCCGACTAGCAGGGCGCG
>DATASA010000143.1:0-20715 GCA_036269435.1 Acidimicrobiales bacterium
CCAGCCGAAGGCGGCGAACTCCCGCCGGCGGCCCTCGGTCACCGCCTTGCCGAGCGCGGGGTCGTCGTGGTCGGTGAAGTACAGGAACGGCGTCGACGCGCCCCACTCCTCGCCCTGGAAGAGCATCGGCACCGACGGGCCGAGTAGGACAAGGGCGGCCGCCACCCGGAGCAACCCGTCGCTCATCAGCATGGAGCTGCGCTCCCCGTTGGCCCGGTTGCCGATCTGGTCGTGGTTCTGGAGGTATTCGAGGAACCGGCTGGTGGGGATCCCCGCCGGCGGGCGGCCGTGTCGCCGACGGCGGTGCGGCGAGTACTGCCCGTCGTAGACGAAGGCCTGGCGCAGGGCCTTGGCCAGCTGGCCCACCGATCCGAAGTCGGCGTAGTAGCCGGCCCGCTCGCCCGTCAGCACGGCGTGCAGGGCGTGGTGGAAGTCGTCGCTCCACTGGGCGTCGATCCCGTAGCCGCCGGTTGCCGGCTCGCGTACGACCCGCGGGTCGTTGAGGTCGCTCTCGGCGATGAGGAACTTCGGCACCTGCAGGGTGCGCTCCAGCTCGTCGACCCGAGCGGCGAGCTCCTCCAGGATGTGGACGGCCGACGTATCGACGATGGCGTGGACGGCATCCAGGCGCAGGCCGTCGGCGTGGTAGTCCCGCAGCCACATGAGGGCGTTGTCGATCAGGAACTCGCGGACCGGGTCGCTGTCGGGGCCGTCGAGGTTGACCGCCTCCCCCCAGGGCGTGCCGTAGCGCTGGGTGAAGTACGGGCCGTACTCGCCGAGGTAGTTCCCCGATGGGCCGAGGTGGTTGTAGACGACGTCGAAGATCACGCTCAGTCCCCGGGCGTGGCAGGCGTCGACCATCCGCTTGAGCCCCTCCGGCCCGCCGTCCAGCGAGTTCGGGGCGAAAAGGTCCACGCCGTCGTAGCCCCAGCCCCACCGGCCCGGATACTCGACGACGGGCAGCAGCTCGACCGTGGTCACGCCCAGCTCGACCAGGTGGTCCAGGTGGCCGATGACCCCCTCGTACGTCTCCTCGGCCGAGAAGGTGTCGACGTGGAGCTCGTAGATCACCGCATGGGCGAGGGGCACGCCGCCGTCCCAGCCGCCGTCGGTCCAGGCGAAGGCGGCGTGGTCGACCAGCCGGGAGGGCCCGTGGACGCCCTGCGGCTGCCAGTTGGACCGGGGATCGGGCCGGCGATCGCCGCCGTCGAGGGAAAAGCCGTAGTCGTCGCCGGGGCCGGCCCCGTCGACGTCGACCTGGAACCACCCCCGGTCGTCGGGGCCGTCCATCGCGCTTCGTTCGCCACCCCGCAGGACGACGTCCACCCGCGAGGCGCGCGGCGCCCACACCCGGAAGAGAGTCATCGTCAGTTTCTGACCAAAAGGGCGACCGGGAAACCGGCGAGCAGCCCGGCGACGCCCACCGGGCCTCCGTCGGCGTCGATCGTCACGACCCCGCCGGTCAGCTCGTCGCTCCACCGGCCGGGCGGCAACCCGACCGCCGTGTCGGCCCACCCGTCGCCCAGGCCCATCACCAGCCGGGGCGCGAACACGGCCACGTCGTCGCCCCGCAGGTAGGCCACGACGTGGGCGGCCCGGTCGCCCGTCACGTCCAGCGGGCGGTAGGCGGCGCCCGGCGAGAAGGCGGCGGGCAGGCGGGCGCGCAGCCCGAGGGCCCGCATGGTCAGCCACAGCTTGGGCCCGCCCTCGTCGTCGAGGGCCAGCACCTCGGCCGCCGACGCCGTCCGGACCTTGTCCAGGAGCAGGCGGCGGGCGTCGTAGTCGACCGGGCGGCGGTTGTCGGGGTCGACCAGGCTGAGGTCCCAGACCTCGGTGCCCTGGTAGACGTCGGGCACGCCGGGCGACGTCAGCTTGAGCAGCGTCTGGGCCAGCGACGTCGTCCGCCCCGCGCCGACCAGCGGGGCGACGAAGGCGGCGAGGTCGGCCGTGAACCCGTCGTCGGCGAGCACGGCCCGGACGAAGGACGCCAGCGCGTCGTCGTACACCTCGTCGGGGTCGACCCACGACGTGTGCTCCTTGGCCTCCCGCGACGCCTTGGCCATGAACTGCAGGGCCCGGTCCACGCTCAGGGGGTGGGCGCCGACCAGCACCTGGTAGAGCAGGTACTCGGCGTTGGCGTCGGGCAAGCCCTTGGTCTTGTGGCGGTCGTTGGCGTCCGCCCACCGGTGCACGGCGGCCCCCCACTGGTCGGGAATCTCCGACAGCAGGCTGATCCGGGCCCGGACGTCCTCGCTGCGCTTGGTGTCGTGGGTCGAGGTGGCCAGCATGGTGGCCGGCCAGTCCTCGGCGATGCGGGCGTTGGCCGCGTGGAAGTGGGCCACGGACGTCCCGAACCGGCCCGGGTCCCCGCCGACCTCGTTGAGCGACACCAGCCGGTTGTACTGGTAGAAGGTCGTGTCCTCGACCCCCTTGGCCATCACCGCCCCGCTCAGCTGCTGGAAGCGGAGCGCGAAGTCGTCCTCGTCGACGCCCGGCGTGCGCATCAGCAGGATGTGGGCGATGAACGCGAACAGGTCGGGATCGGCTTCGGGGCGGGCGTGCCTCGACCGGCCTACGGCCGCGTGCACCCGGGCCACGTCGTCGGCCGAGGGCTCCACCCCGCCCGGGCGGGTGTACGTCCGGTAGACGTCGAGGCAGGCCAGCAGCTCCCGCACGGCCCGGCTCAGGTCCTGGCGGGTGTGGTCGCGCTGGCGGCGATGGCGGTCGCACACCCGGACGAGGACGTTGGTGAGGCGGTTCACGTCGGCGGCCAGCACCTCCCGCATGACCAGGTGCTTGTTGCGGTGGACCAGGGCGTCGTAGGCCACCGCCCGGCCCAGGAAGCTCTCGTAGAGCTCCGACAGCGGCCCCTCGCCGGCGGGGTCGACGAACAGCCCGTTGACGCCGGCGGTGAAGTCGTAACCCGTGGTCCCCTGGACCTGCCAGTCGGCGGGCAGGGCCTCGTCGCGCTCCAGGATCTTCTCGACGACCAGGTAGGTGTCCGGCCCGGCGGCCTGGCGGAGCAGGCGCAGGTACTCGCTGGGCTGGCGCAGGCCGTCGACGTGGTCGACCCGCAGCCCCGTCACCTTGCCGTCGCGGATCAGCTCGACCATCTTCTCGTGGGTGTCGGCGAAGACGAACAGGTTCTCGCTGCGTAGGGCGATCAGCGTGGTGATGTCGAAGAAGCGCCGGTAGTCGAGCTCCTGGCCGGCCACCTTCCAGAACGCCAGCCGGTAGTTCTGGCGCTCGAGCAGGGCGTCGACCGCGTCGGGGTCGGCGTTGAGGTCCTCCAGGGCCTCGTCGACGGCGGCGGTGACCTCCGGTTCGGAGGCGAGCAGGTCGGACAGGTTGGCCCGCAGGAACTCCTTGTCCCGGTGGCGCTCCTCGACGCTGTCCCTGTCCGTGGCCACCGCAGGCGGAAGCCGGCCGAGCGCCACCGAGATGCTGGCCAGGGTGTCCGAACCGACCCGGCGGGCGACCGGCCCCAGCACGTCCTCCAGCGACCGCGGCGACACCGGCGCGGCGTGGTCGAAGTAGCGGAACTCGAAGGACCCGCCGTCGCGCACGAGCTGGATCTCGCCGCGGTCGATGCAGCGGCCGACGTGGTCCCCGAGGATCGGCATGAGCACCCGTTGGCGCATCCGCTCCTCAGGCGGGTTCCAGTCGATGTCGAAATAGGACGCGTACCGGCTGGACTGACCGTTCTCCAGGACGTCCCACCACCAGGCGTTCTCCCGCCCGCTGATGGCCATGTGGTTGGGCACGATGTCGACGACCTGGCTCATGCCGCGAGCCGCGAGCGCCCGGCACAGCCGCTCGTAGGCCTCGTCGCCGCCCAGCTCGCGGTTCAGCCGGTGGTGGTCGATCACGTCGTAGCCGTGGGTGCTCGCCGGGGCGGCCTGCAGGAACGGCGAGCAGTACAGGTGGCTGATCCCGAGGTCGGCCAGGTACCCGACGATGGCGGCGGCATCGTCGAACGTGAAGCCGGCGTGGAGCTGCACCCGGTACGTGGCGCGGGGGGCGGGCATCGGTGACCGAACGCTACCCCCGGCCATGGGGCCCCCGAACCGGCCCGCCGGGGCGCCACGGCGCGATCATGGCCGGCATGCAGCTGCCGGTCATGCCCCCCGTGAAGCCGATGCTGGCCAAGCTGGCCCGGGAGCTGCCCGAGCCCGACGGCATGCTCTACGAGCCGAAATGGGACGGCTTCCGCTGCATCGTCTTCCGGGACGGCGACGAAGTGGAGCTCGGCAGTCGCAACGAGAAGCCTCTCACCCGGTACTTCCCCGAACTGCCACCGGCGCTGAAGGCGTCGGTGCCGGAGCGTTGTGTCCTCGACGGCGAGGTTGTGATCGGCGGCGACAACGGGCTCGACTTCGAAGCGCTCCTCCAGCGCATCCACCCGGCCGCGTCGCGGATCAAGATGCTGGCCGAGACGACCCCGGCCGCCTTCGTCGCCTTCGACCTGTTGGCCCTGGGCGACGTCGACTTCCGGCCCCGGCCCTTCGCCGAGCGTCGCGCCGCGCTGGAGGAGGCGCTCGCCGGGGCCCGACCGCCCGTCCACCTGACCCCGTCGACCGCCGACCGGGCCACCGCGGCCGAGTGGTTCGACCGGTTCGAGGGCGCCGGCCTCGACGGCGTGGTGGCCAAGCCGGTCTCGCTGCCCTATCGCGAGGACGAGCGGGTGATGTGGAAGGTCAAGCACGCCCGGACCGCCGACTGCGTGGTCGCCGGCTTCCGCTGGCACAAGGACGGCGCCGGCGTGGGCTCGCTGCTGCTCGGCCTCTACGACGACCAGGGCACGCTCCACCACGTCGGGGTGGCGTCGTCGTTCACCGTCGCCCGCCGCAAGGAGCTGACCGGTGAGCTCGCTCCGTACCGGGAGGCCGCCCTCGAGGGCCACCCGTGGGCGGGCTGGGCCGAGGCCGCGGCGGAGTTCGCAGCCGCCGGCGGCGGGCGCATGCCGGGCGGCCAGAGCCGGTGGAACGCGGGTCGGAGCATGGAGTGGGAGCCGCTGCGGCCGGAGCTCGTGGCCGAGGTCTCGTTCGACCACCTTCAGGGGGACCGCTTCCGCCACGCCACCCATTTCGAGCGGTGGCGCCCCGACCGTGACGCTCGCACCTGCACCTACGGGCAGTTGGACGTCGCCGTCCCGGAGGAATTGAGTGCGGTTTTTCGGGCATAACACGTTGGCTCTGCCGCCCGATTGGGCAGGAACGTCATTGCCATGATCGCGTCGTCGCTCGCCAGCCCGGTCTCGCTGTCCCCGCAGTCGGGTGTGGCCCGCCGCCAGGTCGGCCAGCTCCTGGATGACGCGGCGTGGCGCGGCGACGTCGACGGTGTGCTTCTCGCCCTCCACGAAGCCTTGATCAACGCCCACCGCCACGCCGGCGGCGTCAGCGGCGCCAGCGCCTGCCTCGACGGGGGCAGCCTGCAGATCGAGGTCCGTGACCGCGGCCGCGGCTTCGCCATCCCCGACTCCGCGGAGGCACCCGACCCGGAGGCCGAGACGGGCCGGGGCCTGTTCCTGATCCGGCGTCTGTCGTCCGCCGCCGACGTCAGCCGCTCCGGCGGCGAGGTCCGCCTGCTCCTCCGATTCGACAGGTAGCCGGACGGTCCTTGCGTCCCGGGGCCGCCGGGACGACCGAGGGGCGCCTCTGCTAACTTGACGTCCGCTGTACCTGGGAGGCGTTCTTTGGTGAAGGCGCGGGGTCAGAGCAGCGAGGAGGAGGATCTCCTCCAGCTCTACCTCAACGACATCGGCAAGTACCCCCTGCTGACGAGGGACGATGAAGTGCGCCTGGGCACGCTTACGCAGGCCGGGCAGGTGGCGCAGGCCAGGCTGGCCAAGGGAGACGTGCTGACCGTCGCCCTCCAGGAGGAGCTCGACGACGCCATCCGCGCCGGCGAGGAGGCGGCCCGGAAGTTCGTGCGGTCGAACCTCCGCCTGGTGGTGTCGATCGCCAAGAAGTACCAGGCCTCGGGGCTCCCGCTGCTCGACCTCATCCAGGAGGGCAACTTCGGGCTGATCCAGGCCGTCGAGCGGTTCGACCCGCGCCGCGGCTTCAAGTTCTCCACCTACGCCACGTGGTGGATCCGACAGACCATCGCCCGGGGCATCGCCAACACCAGCCGCACCATCCGCCTGCCCGTTCACGCCGGGGACCAGCTACTGGCCATCCGCATGGCCGCGACCGCGCTGGAGTTGCGCCACGGCCGGCCGCCGAAGGCGTCCGAGGTCGCGGCCGCCGTGTCCATGCCGCCCAAGAAGGTCGAGGAGCTGCTTCCCTACCTGGGCGAGCCGACGTCGCTGTCCGAGCGGCTCATCGACGGCGAGACGGAGATGGGCGAGCTCGTCGAGGACCTGACCACGCCCGCACCGGACCAAGCCGTCTTCGCGGCCATGCTGCCGACCCATGTGGCCCAGCTGCTGTCCGTCCTGGAACCCCGCGAGCAAGAGGTCCTGTGCCTGCGCTACGGCCTCGACCGCGGGTCACCGCGGACCCTTGAAGAGGTGGGCGAGCACTTCGGCCTCACCCGTGAAGGCGTCCGCCAGGTCGAGTTGAAGGCGATTTCCAAGCTGCGCCGGTCCTCCACCGCCCGCAGCGCCCGTGACCTGCTGACCGCCTAGGTCGGCCTGCCGGTCCGACGGCGCGGGGGCGGGAGGTTCGGAGTCGGCTAATGGGGGTCCACCGCCTTGAGGATCTGATCCAACAGGCTGTGGCCGAGCCACCGGTAGGTCAGCACTCTGGTCGGCAGGGCCTTGAGCCTTAGATCTAGATCGTGCGCTTGCCGGCTGGTGAGGTCGACCTCCGATAACTGGTGGGATGACGTGCCTCGAGCACTGAACCATTAGCGAGCTGCTGGTCGCCTCGGGCTCTACATCCGACGACGATCAGGAGGTAGCGGTGGGGAAGGTGTTCGTGGGCCACGACTGGGCCGAGGCCCATCACGACGTGCATATGGAGGACGCCGACGGCCGGCGTCTGGCCAAGGCACGGCTGCCCGAAGGGGTGGAGGGGATCGGCCGTTTCCACGATCTGGTGAGCCCCTTCGTCGAGGATCCCGCCGAGGTGGTGATCGCCACCGAGACGGACCGGGGCCTGTTCGTCGGCGCCCTGGTGGCCGCCGGCTACCAGGTCATCGCCGTGAACCCGATGTCGACGTCGCGCTACCGGGAGCGACACTCGACGTCGGGTGCCAAGTCCGATCCCGGCGATGCCAAGGTGCTGGCCGAGCTGGCCCGTACCGATGCTCACAACCACCGTCCCATCGCCGGCGACAGTGACGCCGCCGAGGCCCTCAAGGCCCTGGCCCGGGCCCATCAGTCCATGATCTGGACCCGCCAGCGCCAGACCAACCAGTTGCGCTCCACGCTGCGGGAGTTCTACCCCGGGGCTCTGACCTGCTTCGATGACCTCGACGGTGCCGACGCCGTGGCCGTGCTAGCCGTTGCGCCCACCCCGTCGCTGGGGCGGAGCCTGTCGCTGTCCAAGATCGCCTCGGCCCTGCGCCGGGGCGGCCGCAAGCGCCGCATCGAGGAGCGGGCGGCGGAGATCCAGGCCGCCCTGCGCACCGAGCAGCTCGCCGCGCCCGACGTCGTGGCCAAGGCCATGGGTTCCTCCGTCGCCGCCCTGGTCGCCGTCATCGCCGAGCTCAACACCCAGATCGCCGGGCTGGAGTCCGAGCTGACGGACCGTTTTGAAAAGCACCCGGACGCCGAGATCGTCCGCTCCCTGCCAGGACTGGGGACGATCCTGGGCGCCCGGGTGCTCGCTGAGTTCGGGGATGACCCGAACCGCTATTGCGACGCCAAGTCTCGCAAGAACTACGCCGGCACGTCACCCATCACCAAGGCCTCGGGCAAGCACCGCGTCGTCCTCGCCCGCTACGCCCGGAACCGACGACTGGCCGACGCCTGCTACCTGTGGGCCTTCTCCAGTCTCACCGCCAGCCCCGGAGCGCGGGGGTTCTACGACCAGCGCCGCGAGGCCGGCGACACCCACCACCGAGCCCTACGGGCCCTGGCCAACCGTCTCGTCGGCATCCTGCACGGATGCCTGCGGCACCGCGCTCTCTACGACGAGGACACGGCCTGGGCGCACCGACTTCAAGAAGCTGCTTGACGAGAACGCGCCGTGGGATGTCTAGATCCCCTGGGTGATGTCGCCCGTCTGGGCGGCGTTGCCGTACGCGGTCGCCCCGTCGGACAGGACGTTGGCCGCCACCGCCGCGTTGATCGGTGCGGCCAGGTTGAGGTTCACGAGGGACATGGCGTCACGGTCGGGCAGCTCCTCGCCGGTCTGGGCGTCGAGCTCCTCCGGCGAGAGGCCATCCTCGGGGGTGGGTGCAGTCATCGTCGGTCTCCTCTGCTGGAACGTGTGTCCGCAGACCTACCCGCCGCGCGGCCCCGTCATGCCGCGGCGATCAGCCCGTTCGGTGGCGGTCGAGCTTGCCGTAGCGGGACCCTCGCCTCGGCGCCGATGGGGGCGCCTGGTCAGCCGGCGGGAGAGACCTCGGCCAGGCGGCGGGCCAGGTAGCGGCGCTCGGGATCCGTCGTGACCAGGCCCAGCGCTTCGCGGTAGGCGACGGCGGCTTCGTCGCGGTGCCCGAGGCGCCGGAGCAGATCGGCCCGGGTGGCCGGAAGGAGGTGGTAGCCGGCGAGCGCCCCCGACTCCTCCAGCGCCCGGACCAGCGCCAGCCCGGCGAGGGGCCCGTCGGCCATGGCGACGGCCACGGCCCGGTTGAGCGCGACCACGGGGGACGGCACCATCCGGGCCAGCTCCCGGTACAGGGTGGCGATCTGGGGCCAGTCGGTGGCCGACGGCTCCGACGCGGACGCGTGGCAGGCGGCGATGGCGGCCTGGACCTGGTACGGCCCGGGCTCGCCCCGCCGGAGGGCGCCGTCGAGAAGGGCCAGGCCCTCCTCGATCGCCGCCCGGTCCCAGCGGCTGCGGTCCTGCTCGTCGAGGGGGACGAGGTCCCCGACGGCGTCGACGCGGGCGGGACGGCGGGCGTCGTGGAGCAGGAGCAGGGCCAGCAGCCCGACGGCCTCGGGCTCGTCGGGCATGAGCCGGGCCAGCGTGCGGGCCAGCCGGACGGCCTCGGCGCAGAGGTCCACGCGGACGAGGTCGGCGCCGGCCGTCGCCGCGTAGCCCTCGTTGAACAGCAGGTAGAGGACGGCCAGCACCGCGCCCGTGCGCTCCGTCAGCAGGTGGGCCGGCGGCACGCGGTACGGAATGCCCGCATGACGGATCTTGCGCTTGGCCCGCACCAGGCGCTGGGCCATGGTCGCCTCGGGCACCACGAAGGCCCGGGCGATCTCGGCCGTGGTCAGGCCGGCCAGCGTCCGCAGGGTCAGGGCGACCCGGGCTTCCAGGCCGAGCGCCGGGTGACAGCACGTGAAGATCAACCGCAGGCGGTCGTCGCCCACGCCGCTCTCGTCGTTCACGCCGCTCGGCTCGTCGCAATCGTCCGGGGTGTCGGACAGCACAGCCACCTCCTGCAGCTTGGCGGCTCCGGTGGTGACCCGTCGCAACCGGTCCACGGCCCGATTCCGGGCCGCGGTGGTGAGCCAGGCGCCGGGGAGGCGCGGGACGCCGTCGCGCGGCCAGCGCTCCAGCGCCAGCGCAAAGGCCTCCTGCGCGCTCTCCTCGGCCAGGTCCCAGTCGCCCGTCACCCGGATGAGGGTGGCCACGACCCTCCCCCATTCCTCCCGGAAGGCCCGGGCGACGGCGGCCTCGACCTCGGCGGTCACATGTCCCAGATCGGCCTCACCTCGATGGAGCCGTTCCGCGCCGCGGGCAGCTTGGCCGCCACCTCGATGGCCTGGTCGAGGTCCTCGCAGTCGACGATGTAGTACCCGCCGATCTGCTCCTTCGTCTCGGCGAAGGGGCCGTCGGACGTGACGATCTCGCCGCCGCGAATCCGCACGGTGGTGGCGTCGCTCGTCGGGCGCAGGCGCTCGCCGCCCTGCAGCACGCCACGCCGGCCCATCTCGTCGCCGAACGCGTTGTAGCCGGCGTCCATCTCGGCCAGTTCGTCGGGGCTCATCGCGCCCACGGTGGACTCGTCGACGCAGATCAACAGCACGTACCGCATGGTTCCTCCTCGTTGGTCGGTTCGCCCCTACGACGAACGGGGACCGGCCGGATCGACACCCCCGGCACAGTTTCTCGCCAACCCGGCCCCGGGTAGGGCCGGGGCATGGAAAAGGACCGCGACCAGCTCACCCCTGACGAACCGGAGGACTGGGCCAAGCTGCAAGGAGCCCGGGGCCAGGGCACCGGCGCCACGGGGTACGACCGCCTTCCGGGGGAGGAGGCTCCGGCCGAGTTCCACGACGTCGACGCCGCGGCCGAAGTCCTCCCCGACCCCTTGCCCGAGTCCTGAGCGACCGCCGCCTGGCCGGCTTCACTGCCGCCGGCGGCGGGCGGCGGGTACCGGCACGCGGCTGCGGCTGGCGGACGGCGCAGTGCCCATGGCCAGGCGGGGGACGGCCCAGATGGCCCCGAGCAGGAGTGGGATCGACATGAAGCCGGCCGCGCCCTTGATCTTCGACCAGAGCGATTCGCGCCGTCCCTCTTCCGGGCGGTCGAGGACGTAGAGGCCGGACCGGCTGTCGGTCACCACCACCGAGGTGGCCAGCACGCCGACCCCCACGACGTCTGGGTCGGGCGGGACGAACCGGGCCACCGTGCCCGGTGTCACCGCCCCGAGGTCGAGCACTCGGAGCCCGTCGGCGTGCCAGGCGACGAAGGCCTGCTCGCCGCTCGCCACGATCCGGCCCGGTGCAGCCGTACCGGGGTACCGGACCGTGGCCAGCGCCGACACCGGAGCCGGCGGCTGCAGGGCGAGCATTCTCACGGCCCGATCCGGCGGGACCCCCGTGCAGTCGTCCTGGCGTCCCTGCCCCTGGGTGACCACGGCCAGCGTCCGCCGCCCGACCGGTACCGAGGCGGCGTGGGGATCCCGGCCCCCGCCGGCGTCGCCGAGCGCCGAGCCGCGCGTCGCGGGCTGCGCCGGGTCGTCGAGCCCGAGGTCGTACACGCGGCCGTCGTCGAACGCAACGACGGCCCGCTGACCGCCCTCGGCCAGCCGGGCGTCGCCGGTCTGGACCGGGCAGGCGGCAACGTCTGAGACCGGCCTGGTCCAGCGAGCCAGAGCTCCCGGCCGGGCCGGATCGGATGCGTCGTCCAGCTCGACGGCGAGGCCGCCCCCGCCGGCGCCGGGCGTGGCGACCACGGCCGCCACCACCACCCGGCCGTCGAGGCGGAGGGCGAGCGACACCGACTGCGGGTCGGCCCCGTCCGAGCGCCCGAGGGGGCGCGGCGAGGCCGGGTCGGTCACGTCGTAGAAGCGGATCCCGGCGCCGGTGGCGTCGGGGCGACAGCCGCGTACGGCGACGGCCAGCAGGTCGCCGGTGAAGGGGGTCGTCGTGACGTGCAGGGCGGCGAGGGCGGCGACGGCCAACCCGTCGGGGACCGGAAGCTGGGCGACCACCCGGGGTCGCGCCGGCTCCCGCAGGTCGACGACGGTCGCCGCCGACGGGGCGCAGGCGGCTGGCACCGCGCTGACCACCGCGGTCGTGCCGACGACGGCCACGTCGTCCCACGGGCCGCCGCCGGGGCCGCCCAGGTCGGTGTGCCCCACGGCCTGAAGGTTCACCGGGATCAGCGCGCCGGCCCAGGCCGGCCCGGGGAGGGCGCCGGCGGCAGCCAGCGCCAGCAGTGCCACCGCCGCCATCCGTGTCGTCGCCGGTGACCGCCCGGGCCACCGGCGACCGTTCACCCGACCAACCTACGACCCGGGTCGGGCCACGACGGGGCCGCTCAGGCCGCCTGCTGGAACACGACCAGGAACTCGACGACGCCGTTGTCGGCCGTGGTGGCCGGGCCCGCGCTCGGGTTGGCGATGTTGTAGTCGGAGAACAGGACGGGGATGGTGCCGTTGACCTTCACGTTGGCGCCGTCGCGCTGGGCGGTGAGGTCGAAGGTCACCGACTTGGTCACCCCGTGGAGGGTGAGGTCGCCGGTGGCCTTGGCGTTGACCACCGTCGCGTCGGAGGGCACGTTGGACAGCACGAGGGGCTGGGTGAGCTTGAACGTCGCCGTGGGGAACTTCGACGTCTCCATGATCCGGGAGTTGAACTGGCCGTCGCGCTGGCTCTGGTCGCTCTTGACCGTCTTCATGTTCACGCTGAGGTCGACGGCGCTGACCTTTGCCCCGTCGAGCGTCATGGACCCGGTGATGTCGCTGGTCCGGCCCACCGCCTCGTTCGCCTGGCCGAAGAGCGTCTCCTTGACCCTGTAGCCGAGAACCGACGCCGACGTCGGGCGGTAGGTGACAGCGCCCGGGCCGGCGGCGGTGGTCGGCGCGCTGCCGTCGCCGTTCGCGGTGGTCGCGGTGGTCGCCGTGGTCGCCGTGGTGGCCGCAGGGACCGTCGTGGACGTGGCCTGGCTGGAGCCGGCGCTCTGCAAGGTCAGCGGCGGAGGGGCGTCGCCCTCGACGAAATGGATGTACACGAAGGTGCCGACCGGGACCAGCACGGCGACGGCCACAACGGCGCCGATCACCCACTTCCAGACGTTGCGCATGCCGGGAACGATAGGGGGCCGACCTGGGAAGTCCCTGGGCACGGCCTGTGCGTCCGACACCGAACGCCGTGCTTGGGTAGGAGGATACGGACGGAGGAGGATGGGGCGATGTACACGAACGCCGGCAGGGCGCAGGTGCAGGAGCTGGTCGATGCCGGCGCTCAGGTGGTCGAGGTGTTGGAACGCCGCCAGTACCGGCTGGCCCACCTTCCCGGCGCGATCTCGATCCCGGCCTGGGAGCTGACCCGGGACCGGGCCCGGGATCTCGACCGCAGCCGGCCGGTCGTCGTCTACTGCTTCGACACCCTCTGAGACCTCAGTCCCCGGGCAGCGTGCCTGCTCGATCTCTACGGCTTCACCGAGGTGTACGACTACGTCGACGGCAAGGCCGACTGGATGGCCTACGGGCTGCCCGTGGAGGGCGACGACGGGCCCTTTCTCGGCCAGCAGCTCGTCGAGGTACCGACGTGTGCGGTGTCGTCCACCGTCGCCGACGCCCGCCGGCTGCTCCGGTCGTCCGGAACCGGCGCCAGTGCCGTCGTGGTCGTGACCGGGGACGGGTTGGCCGTCGGCGAGGTCGACCTGGAGACGTTGGCGGACCGGCCCGACGACGCCGCGCTGCTGGACGTGATGGATCCGGTTCCCACCACCGTGCGTCCCAGCGTCACGGTGGCGTCGCTCGCCGAGGGCGGTGGCGGCGAGCGGCTGGTGACCACGTCGGACGGCCGGCTGCTGGGCCGGGCCACGGTCGAGGCGTCCATCCACCACGACGACCACGACCACCAGGACACGAGGGAAGAGCGCTACGAGGCCGAGATGACCGCCGTCCTCCAGGCGGTGGAGGAACGGTTCGGCGACCGGGAGCCGACGGCCGACGAACTGCACGCCTTCCTCCGGGAACGGCTGGTCTCGGAGGGGCGCAGCGTCGAGGACGCCGAGCGCTTCCTCGACCAGCTCGACGACGCCGAGGCCGAGTAGCTTTTCGGCGGTGGGACGGTCACGGTGACGGAGTTCGACCTGATCGAGGTCCGGTTGCTCCGGTTCCCGCTCGGGCTCTGGCAGCAGTCGCAGGAGCACGTCGACGAGCTCCTGCGAGAGTTCGCCCTGATCGCCCAGGCCGAGGAGGAGCACGCCTCGGTGCCGCGACGGCTGCTCAACCTGGTGGCCGAGCTGACCGCCACCTACGCCGGCTTGTCGACACCCACCGAGCAGGTGCGCGACGACGCCATCGCCAGGGGCGACGACGAGATCGACCTGGTGTACCGCACACCACGGGAAGCGGCCGGGGCGGTCCGTCACCTGGGCGAG
Source organism: Acidimicrobiales bacterium (assembly GCA_036269435.1). Classification (GTDB taxonomy): domain Bacteria; phylum Actinomycetota; class Acidimicrobiia; order Acidimicrobiales; family AC-14; genus CADCTB01. Next base: position 13,905 of record DATASA010000143.1, read on the forward strand.
ATGCTGGACGAGGCCGACCGGTACTGCCGCCAGGGCTCCCACCTCCTGACGCTGCAGACGCCGCCGGACCAGGTGGCGTTCCGCAGGTGGTTCCTCTCGGAGTTCCTCAACCAGTACGAGGGCGCCGCGCCCGTCCCGTGGCCCGACGCCGCCTCGCCTGGTTGAGCCGTCCCCGGCCACGGGTAGCTTGCCGGGTATGAGCGATCAGCCCGTACCGAAGGTCGTCCGCGCCGAGCCGGTGGAGACCGATGACGGCGTGGTGCAGCGGTCGCAGGAGCCGTCGGGGCCCGGCAACCGGGACGGCGGCGGGGAGTGGCCCGACCCTGACACGCCGCCGGAGGGCCTCGTCGAGTACGACCCGCAGCGGGTGCCGGTCAACATGTACGAGACCGAGGGCGCGCTGGTCCTGGTCCTGCCCTTGCCCGGCGTCATGGCCGACGACGTGACGATCGACATCGACGGCACGCGGGTCCAGGTGCAGGCGACCCAGCGGACGGCAGCCGAGAAGGACTACATCGCCCACGAGTGGCACTACGGGCCGTACGAGCGGATGGTGTCGGTCCCCCCCGGGTTCGACGGCCCGGCGTTCGCCACGTTCGGCAACGGCCAGCTCGCCGTCCACCTCGAGCGTGGCGAGGGCCGCGGCGCAAGGGTCGTGGTCAGGCCCTCCGCCGCCGGCCACCCGGGCCACGAGGGCTCTCAACCGTGAACTGGTGACACCCAGCGCGCTATCGAGCACTGGGTGTCACCAGTTGGGAGAGGGTGGCGGTTACTTCTCGATCGGAGCCTTGACGAGGTTGCCCCACTCGGTCCAGGAGCCGTCGTAGTTGCGGACGTTGGGGTAGCCGAGCAGGTTCTGGAGGACGAACCAGGTGTGGCTGGAGCGCTCGCCGATGCGACAGTAGACAATCACGTCGTCCGCCGGCTGCAGGCCCAGCTCGTCGGCGTAGATCGCGCGGAGGGCGTCGGCGTCCTTGAAGGTGCCGTCGTCGTTGGCCGCCATCTTCCACGGCTTGCTGGCCGCGCCGGGGATGTGGCCACCGCGCAGGGCGCCCTCCTGCGGGTAGTCCGGCATGTGGAGCAGCTCGCCCGAGTACTCGCCCGGCGACCGCACGTCGACCAGCTTGCCGCCCGACCCGAGATGGGCCAGGACGTCGTCACGGAAGGCGCGGATCGGGGCGTCCTCACGCTCGACGACGGGGTAGTCGGCCGGCTCGCGCTTCGCGACGTCGGTTTCCAGCTCCCGACCCTCCTGGATCCACTTCATGCGCCCCCCGTTGAGCAGGCGGAGGTTTGGGTGGCCGAACAGCTTGAACACCCACAGGGCGTACGCCGCCCACCAGTTGAAGTTGTCGCCGTAGAAGACGAGCGTGGAGTCCCGGCTGATCCCGCTGCGCGAGCAGAGGTCGGCGAACGCCTTGCCGTCGACGTAGTCCCGCTTGACCTGGTCGTTCAGGTCGAGGTGCCAGTCGACCTTGACGGCCCCGGGGATGTGGCCGGTGTCGTAGAGCAGCACGTCCTCGTCGGACTCGATGACGACCAGTCCGGGGTCGTGCAGGTGCTCGGCCAGCCAGGCGGTGGTCACGAGCAGCTCGGGCTTGGAGTACTGGGCCAGCTCGGGGGAATTGTCGGGAGCGACCGAGGGCATAGGGCATCCTCCTTGGACGTCGATGATGTGCAGCTTGCAGCCTAGTGGCTAATCCCGACTTCTCCGGTCAAGAATTGGGGCGGGGCGCCATCGGGCGCCTGCGCCCGTGGGAACATGGAGGGATGTCCACGGATACCAGCGGCCCCTCCCCCGCCGCGGCGCCGCCGGCCCTCCAGCGGATCGTCGACCTGTTCGGCGGCGCCCCGAAGGAGCTCCGGCTCCAGGCGCTGCTCGAGTACTCGAAGAAGGTGCCGCCGCTGCCCGAGGAGCTGGCCGGCCACCGGGAGCTGATGGAGCAGGTTCCGGAGTGCGCCACGCCCTTCTTCCTGTCGACCGACGTCGACGACCAGGACCGGGTCCACCTCCACTTCGACGTGCCCGATCAGGCCCCCACCACCCGCGGCTTCGCCGGCATCCTCCACAGCGGCCTGGAGGGGGCGACCACCGAGGAGGTCCTGTCCACGCCCAACGACTTCTACATGAAGATGGGCTTGGCCGAAGCCATCTCCGCGCAGCGCCTTCGCGGCATGGGCGCCATCCTGGGCCGCCTCAAGCGCCAGGTGTCGGCCCACGTCGCGGCCCGGGAGGCGGCGCAGAACTAGAGCCCGTTCACGAGCGGCAAAATACTTGGGCCCAACAAGGCCCAGCGACAGTGTCCGTGTGAGACTCCCGGCGTGACCGGAGGGCGGCGCCGAGGTCGGGTCGAGCGAGCAACGGTCGCCACGGTCGTCGTGGCCGTCCTCACCCTGGTCGCCTGCAGCTCCGGAGGCGGGTCCTCGACGGCCACGAGGTCGTCGCAGCCGGCGACCACCTCGCCGCCGCCGCCGGCGACAACGGCATCGTCGACGACCACCTCGTCGACGGCCGCGGTTACCGGGGGGCCGGTCCCCCGAGGCTTCGTGCCCGCCTCCGTCACGTTCGTGTCACCGTCCACCGGGTGGGTCCTGGGCAACGCGCCATGCGGAGCGCCGCCGTGCACGTCGCTGGTTCGGACGGGCGACGGCGGGAAGACCTGGATCGGCATCCCCGCGCCGCGAGTGGAGATGCAACCGAACGAGGGTGTCCGCGCCGTCCGGTTCGCCGACCTCCGCAACGGCTGGGCCTTCGGGCCCGAGCTGTGGACGACCCACGACGGCGGCACCCACTGGGCCCGCACCACGCTGCCGGGCTTCCCGTCCGACGCCGCCGTCTTCGACCTGCAGGCGGCGAACGGCGTGGCCCGAGCCGCCATCGTCGACCAAGCCACCGGACAGATTCGGCTCATGACGACCGGCGTGGGCACGGACGAGTGGAAGCCGTCGACGACATCGGTTCCTCTCGGCGCGGGACCGGTACCACATGGCCAGCTCGTCCTCCACGGCGCGTCCGGCTGGATGGTCGAGGTCGATCGCGTCGTCGTCGGCGGGGCCAGGCTCCGCGCCGGCGACTGGGTCCTCTGGGCGCCGCCGTGCAAGGACGCGGGCGGCCCAATGACCGTGGCCGCCGCCAGCGCCACGGACCTGGTCGCGGTCTGCGACGAGGGCATCTGGACCGGCCCGCCCGAGGTCTCCCGCTCGTACTTCTCCACCGACGGCGGCACCACCTTCACGGTCGCCGGCGGGGCTCTGCCTCCCGGGTGCTGCCCCGACGTGGCCAGCGCCAGCGCGGGAACCGCCGTCGTCGGCGCCCGGGCGGCGGACGGGTCGGCCGTGCTCCTCGCCACCGCCGACCGGGGTGCCTCCTGGTCGACGGTCTACCGGGGCGCCAAGGACTACGCCTGGGACGACCTTGGTTTCACCACCGAGAGCCAGGGCGTGGCCGTCAGCCGGTCGTCGGACGGGAAGGCCGCCGTGCTGCTCATGACGTTCGACGGCGGTCGGGTCTGGACCGCGGTCACCTTCGCCTGATCCGGCCGGCGTGACGCTGGGAGCAATCGCTCCTAGAATGATCACTATGAGGATGCGGGTCGAAGAGCTGGCCCTGGCCGCCGACGTCTCGGTCGACACCATCCGGTACTACCAGAAGCAGCGGCTGCTGCCCCCGCCGGGGCGGGACGGGCGCCTGGCCTTCTACGGCGACGACCACCTGGCCCGGCTGGTCCGGATCAAGGAGCTGCAGCGACGCGGGTTCACGCTGGCCGTGATCCGCCGGTTCCTGGCCGGCGAGCTGGATCCGGCCGACGAGCCGCTGGCCGCGGCGGTGGCCGGCGTCGACGAGGGCGAGGGCGCCGAGGAGCTGTTCGGGATCGCCGAGCTGGCGGCCCGGGTCGGCGTGCCGGAGCCGATGCTCGACTCGCTCGTGCGGGAAGGCCTGCTGATCCCGCGCAGCGTGCACGGCGAGCCGGGCTTCACCGCGGCGGACGTGGCCATACTGAGCGGCGGGCTCCGGTTGCTGGAGGTGGGGCTGCCGCTGCCCGAGCTGTTCGCCCTGGCCCGCCACCACCACGCGGTGACCCGCGACGTGGCGAGCGAAGCGGTCGAGCTGTTCGACACCTATGTGCGCCAGCCGCTGCGGGCGTCCGACCTCCCCGACGACGAGAAGGCGGAGCGGCTGGTGGAGGCGTTCCAGACGCTGATGCCCGCGGTGACCGCCCTGGTCGCGCACCACTTCCGGCGCATCCTGCTGCAGGTCGCCCAGGAGCACCTGGAGTCGGTGGGCGACCAGACCGAACTCGACGCGGCCTCGGCCGACGAGGCGTGGTCGGCGTGAGCAAGCGCTCGGCCACCAGCGAGCCGCTGCCCGAGGGCGCGGCCAAGGTCAAGGCGGTCGACGACATGTTCGACGCCATCGCCCCCAAGTACGACCTGCTGAACCGGCTGCTGACCTTCGGCATGGACATCGGGTGGCGACGCAAGACGGTCCGGTCGCTGAAGCTCCCGCCGGGGTCGGTCGTGCTCGACCTGGCCTGTGGCACGGGCGACCTCTGCCGTGGGCTGACGAAGGCCGGGTACCGGGCCGTCGGTGTCGACCGGTCGGCCGGCATGTTGGCCGCCCACCGGACGACGTCGCCGCTTCTCCGCGGCGACGCCCTCCGCCTGCCGTTTCCCGACCACTCCGTCGACGGGATCGTGTGCGGGTTCGCCCTGCGCAACTTCGCGTCGCTCAAGCCCTTTCTCGCCGAGTGCGGCCGGGTCCTGCGCCCGGGGGGCGCGGTGGCGCTGCTGGAGGTGGCCATCCCGGAGAACGTCGTGCTCCGGTGGGGCCACGGGCTGTACTTCGGCAAGGTCGTGCCCCTGGTCGGCGGGCTGTTGTCGAACCGGGACGCGTACCGGTACCTGCCCCGGTCGGTCGCCTACCTGCCGCCACCCAGCCGCATGGTGGCCATGATGAGCGAGGCCGGGTTCGGCGGCGCGGCCCGCCGGCCGCTGTCCACCGGCATCGCCCAACTTCTGACCGGACGGCGGCGATGACCCACACCGCCTCCACCGACGTCCGCCCCGCCGGGCGGGGGCTGGCCAGCCGCACGTGGATCGTCGACGACCCCGGGGCCGACGCGTTGGCCCTGCTCGGGCCCGGCGGGTTCGCGTGGTTCGCCGACGGGCTGGCGTTGGCGACGGCGGGCGTCGCGGCACGGGTCGCCGCCGCCGAGGTGGCCGACGTCCTGGCTGCCATCGCAGGCGATGACCCCGTGGACGTGCCCGGCTCCGGCCCCATCGCGGTGGGGGCGCTCGGGTTCGACGGCCGGCGGGAGCTCGTGATCCCGGCCCGCATCGGCGGGCGCGCCGCCGACGGGCGGGCGTGGATCACCGAGGTGGGCCCGGCCGACGACGGGGCCGAGGGATGGCCGGCCGAGCCGCTGCGGGCCGCGCCCGACACCCTCGACCGGCGGCGCTGGCGTGCGGCCGTCGAGGAGGCGCTGGCCCGGATCGCCGACGGTCGCCTGGACAAGGTGGTGCTGGCCCGCCAGGTCACCGTCGACCTCGGCCGCACCCTCGACGTCCCGACGATCGTCGACCGGCTGCGACGCGAGCAGCCGTCGTCCTTCACCGCCGCCGTCGGCTCGTACGTGGGCGCCAGCCCGGAGCTGCTCGTCCGGCGGCGAGGGCGACACGTCCTCTCCCGGCCGCTGGCCGGCACCGCGGCCCAGGGCGGCGACGCCGGCGAGGACTCCCGCCTGGTGGCGGCCATGGCCGCCTCGGTCAAGGAGCAGTTCGAGCACCGGCTGGTCGTGCGCGACGTCTGCGCCGCGCTGGCGGACCTGTGCGACGACGTCGTCGCGGCCGAGCGGCCGGACGTGGTCCGGCTGTCGACCGTCGCCCACCTGGCCACCACCGTCAGCGCCCGCCTGCGCGACCCGGCGGTGTCCGCCCTGGCCGTGGCCACCCGACTGCACCCGACGCCTGCGGTCGCCGGCGTGCCCTGCGCCGCGGCACTGGCCGCCATCGCCGAGCTGGAAGGCTTCGACCGCGGCCTCTACGCCGGCCCGGTGGGCTGGGTCGACGCCCGGGGCGACGGCGACTGGGCCCTTGCCCTGCGGGGCGCCACCCTCGACGGCAGCCGCGCCCGGCTGGTGGCCGGCGCCGGCATCGTGGCCGGCTCGGACCCCGACGCCGAGTGGGCGGAGACCGAGGCCAAGCTCGGCGCCATGCGCGCAGCCCTCGCCGCAGGCTGACCCTGCCGCAGGCTGACCGGCCGCAGGCTGACCGGGCCCAGAGCCGGCTACAGGGCGCGGATGGCGTCGAGCAGGCCCTTCGGCGCCCACTCGATGAAGGGCCGCTGCTGGTCGGCACCGATCTGGACCAGGGCGACGTGGGTGAACCCGGCATCGGCGAACTCCTTCACCGCGGCGACGACCCGGTCGACGTCGTCGCCGCACGGGATGCTGTCGCCGACGTCCTCGGGGCGCACGAACTGGCTGGCCGCGTCGAAGGCGGCGGTGCCCGGCAGCTCGCTGTTGACCTTCCAACCGCCGCCGAACCAGCGGAACTGGTCGTGGGCCCGGGCCAGCGCGGCGTCGGCGTCGGCGTCGAACGACACCGGAAGCTGGCCGATCCGGGGCTTGCCCGTGCCACCGGCGGCGTCGAACGCCTCGCCCAACTCGGGCTTGGGCTCCACCGCGATCATCACGTCGGCCAGCTCGCCGGCCAGCCGGCACGACTGGTTGCCGGACACGGCGATGCCGATGTCCGGCAGCGTCTCGGGGACGTCCCAGACCTTGGCCGACTGGACCTCGAAGTGCTCGCC
>DATASA010000144.1:0-2753 GCA_036269435.1 Acidimicrobiales bacterium
GCTGGGCGCCGAGGTCGTGCACTCGGGCACGGCCGACGTCCACGTCACCGGCCACGCCATGCAGGGCGAGCTCAAGACCCTGCTGTCGATCGCCCGACCCGACCACTTCATCCCGGTCCACGGCGAGTTCCGCCACCTCACGCATCACGCCCGCCTGGCCATGGAGATGGGCGTGCCCGCGGCCCATGTGCTGCTGGCCGAGGACGGCGACGTCGTCGAGCTGACCGACAAGGGGCTGGACTTCGTCGACTCGGTCCCGTCGGGCTACCTCTACGTCGACGGGATCGTGGGCGACGTCGGCCACGGCGTGCTGCGCGACCGCAAGGTCCTGGCCGAGGAGGGGGTGATCGTGGTGGTGGTCGCGGTCGACGCCAGCTCCGGCGAGATCCTGACCGGCCCCGAGATCATCACCCGGGGCTGGGTCCACGCCCCGGAGGCGGAGGATCTGCTCGAAGAGGCCCGGCTGCGGGTGTGCCAGGCCCTCGAGCACTCGGCCGACGCCGGCAACATCGACTTCGACACCCTCAAGCGCCAGGTCCGCCAGGCCCTCGGCCGCTTCGTGAACGAGAAGACCAAGCGCCGGCCGATGATCGTGCCCGTCGTGATGGAGGCCTGAGCCCCGCACACCGGCGAACTGGTGACACCCAGTGCGATATTCGACACTGGGCGTCACCAGTTCGAGAAGGGGCTGTTCGTGGTGTTGCTGGTGTTAGCGTTGTTGCCACTGTGGCCACCAGACCGGCGACCAAGCGGGCGCCCTCCGCCAAGCCCGCGGCGAAGGCGAAGCCCAAGGCCAAGCCGAAGGGCGCGGCCCGGGCCAAGCCGACGCTGAAGGGGCCGGCGCCCCGGCCGGCCGCAGAGAAGGGCCCCCGCCTCGGCGGCCACGGCGACGACGTCGCCGGGCTGGTCCTGGTCCTGCTGGGCCTGGTCACCGCCCTGTCCGTGTACGGCGACCTGGCCGGCCCCGCGGGCCGGGTGCTGGGCGACGGCGCCGGCGTGGTCTTCGGCCTGGGCCGGTGGGCGCTCCCCGAGGTGCTGGTCGCGGCCGGGGGCATGCTCATGTGGCGACGCCCACCGAGCGAGCCGCTCCGCCTCGCCGTCGGCCTGCTGCTGGCGACGTTCGCCGGCTGCGGCATCGTCCACCTGGTCGCCGACGGCCCGGGGTGGGGCGCCCATGCCACGGACCTGAGGTCGTCGGGCGGCCTGGTCGGCACCGCGGCGGCGGTGCCGCTGCGCACCGTCCTGGCCGGACCCGGAGCGGCGGCCGTGCTCCTGACCCTGTTCGGCCTGGCCCTGCTGATCCTGGCCCAGACGACGGTGCGGGCCGCGGCCGGCCGGGCCGCCACCACGGCACGGGTCGGCGGCCGGGGGCTGGCGTCGATCGGCCGTTCTCTGTTCGAGCTCCGCCCGCCGGCCCTGCCGGACGTGCCCGAGGTCGACGACGCCGACGTCGCCCCGTCCCTGCCCACGTTCACCACCGCGGTGAAGGAGCAGTCGCCGATCCCGGCGGCCAGCGTGGAGGTCAAGCTCCCGCCGCCGCTGCCCCCGACCCCCACCGGCGCCCCGACGGAGCAGCCCGAGCAGCTCGCCATCGACGTGGGGCCGGCCGGCGAGCCCAGCGCGTGGAAGCTCCCGCCCCTGACCCTGCTGAAGCGGGGCAAGGTCCACGAGGTCGACCAGGCCCTGGTCGAGGCCGAGGGCCGGACCCTGGAGCGGGCCCTGGCCGCCCACGGCGTCGACACCGCCCTCGTCGGCATGACCGTCGGTCCCACGGTCACCCGCTACGAGCTGGCCCTGGGCCCGGGCGTGAAGGTGGCCAGGGTCACCAACCTGCACAAGGACATCGCCTACGCCATGGCGTCGGCCGACGTCCGCATCCTCGCCCCGATCCCCGGTCGGTCGGCCATCGGCGTCGAGGTGCCGAACAAGCAGCGCCAGCTCGTCCTGGTCGGCGACATCCTGGGCTCGCCCGAGGCCCACAAGGCGTCCCACCCGCTGGAAGTGGCCATGGGGCGCGACATCGCCGGGCGGCCCGTGCTGGTCAACCTGGCCGAGGCGCCCCACATCCTGATCGCGGGGGCGACGGGGGCGGGCAAGTCGAGCTGCATCAACTCGCTGCTCACGTCGGTCCTCACCCGCTCCACGCCCGACCAGGTCCGACTGATCCTGGTCGACCCCAAGCGGGTGGAGCTGGGCCAGTACAACGGGCTGCCCCACCTGCTCACCCAGGTCGTGGTCAACCCCAAGCGGGCGGCCAACGCCCTGTCGTGGGCTGTCCACGAGATGGAGCGGCGCTACGACCTGCTGGCCGAGGTCGGCGTGCGCGACATCTCCGGCTACAACGCGGCCTACGACCGCCGGGAGCTGATCCCCGACCCCGGCTCCGACGTCACCTACAACCGGCTGCCGTACATCCTCATCGTGGTCGACGAGCTGAACGACCTTATGATGGTGGCCGCCCGCGACGTCGAGGAGTCCATCTGCCGGCTGGCCCAGATGGCCCGAGCCGTCGGCATCCACCTGGTCATCGCCACCCAGCGGCCGTCGGTCGACGTCATCACCGGCGTCATCAAGGCCAACGTGCCGTCCCGGCTGGCCTTCGCGGTCAGCTCGGCCACCGACAGCCGGGTGATCCTCGACCAGGTCGGCGCCGAGCGCCTGGTCGGCCAGGGCGACATGCTGCTGGCCATCGCCTCCTCCAGCGTCCCGCTGCGGGTCCAGGGGGCGTGGGTGAGCGAGGAAGAGGTCCGAAA
>DATASA010000145.1:0-20401 GCA_036269435.1 Acidimicrobiales bacterium
GGCGCTACGGACCTCGATGGCCTTGCCCTTGAAGTCGATGTGCTCGTGGTAGGTCCCCGGCGCCACGACGACGGTGTCGCCCGCGACGGCCGCGTCGATGCCGGCCTGGATCGTCGGCTGGTCGGCTGGGACGTTGACGACCGCAGCGGCCCCTGCCGGGGCGGCACCCAGCACCGCGAGGCCGGCCCCGCCCAGCGCGCACGTCGCCAGCAGGCTCGAAAGCCGACCCCTCCGCCCGGCCCTGGCCTGGCGTCCGTTCCACCGCATGGCGTTCCCCGTCCCGCCGCCCGCGCACGGAGACGGCCCGGAAAGGTATCGGCGCACGCGCGGCGCTCCTTGAGCCCGCGGTCGACTCCAGGGCCGGGCGCCCCCCACTACGCCCGGCTCGGAAGCCCCTCCCCACCAGCGCCGCCGGCGCTAGACCCGGCTCTTGTCCTTCGCCTTGACCGAGCCCGCTTCGGCTGCGTCACTGCGCCGACCACGGGTGGCGAGCGCGGCGACCAGCAAGGCCAGGCCGACGACCAGCAGGCCGCCGACCGCGGCCAACGCCACCTTGGCCGCCTTGGACGTGCCGCCGCCGATCTTCTGGTACTGGAGGCTCGCGGTGTAGATGTCCTGGGCCTGGCCGACGGCGTCGCCGTTGCGGGTGTCGTCCCAGCCCAGCACGCTCAGGCTGTTGGTGGCTACCAGCCCCGGAGGTGCGTTGACGTCGGCGTTGTTCCCGAACACGCCGATCTTGCGGTCGATCAACTGGTCCGTGACCCGAATGTTCTTGGACCAGGTCTTGCCGTTGTCGGTCGACGAGGTCATGTACACGTCGTTCGAGCGGGTTCCGGGGTCGTTGCGGGTGTCGAACCAGGCGATGTCGATGCGGCCGTTCGGGGCCACGGCGACGTTGGGGAAGGTCTGGATGTAGAGCTGCTTCGGGTCGTCGTCGGTGACGTTCTTCCGGGGCGACCAGGTCTTCCCGCCGTCGGTCGAGTTGTAGTAGTACACGTCGCCGTAGTTGGCGATGCTCGGGTCCTCGGTCCCGGTGGCCACGACGTGCAGCGTGCCGTCAGCGCCGCCGCCGGGGCCCCAGGTGGCGGTCACGAAGGAACCGGTCTTGTAGTCGAAGGGGGCGATCTGCGAGCTCGTCCACGTCTTGCCGTGGTCCGTCGACTTCGACATGATCAGACCGCCAGGCGGGGACGGGGTGACGTTGGCGGACGCGGACGGCCAGATGGCGTACACGGTGCCCTTGTTGTCGACGGTCATGGACGGGCCGAAGCCGCCGAAGTTCACGGCCTGGTCGGGCTGCGCGGCCCGAGACCCGGCCGGCGCCGTGGTGGTCGTGACGCCGGGGGCGGCCGGGACGGTCGTGGTCGCGCTGAACGCCTTCTGGCGGAGCCCGGCGTCACTGAACGCGGCCTGGGAGACGTCGATCGGCTCGCCGAACGTCTTGCCGCCGTCGGTCGAGACCATCACGATCGGCTGGTTGGGAGCCGCGTTCGGCGCCGCGAACCCGGGCGAGCGCCGGCTGGCGCCCACATAGACGATGTCCGCGCTGCCGCTCTTGGCGTCGACGGCGATGCCCGTCACCGGTCGGTCGGCCTCGAGGGCCTGGTCGGTCTTGCCCCGGTTGTTGCGGGCCACGACCGGCACCCAGGAGTTCCCGAGGTCGGTGGACTTGGAGACGATGACGCTCGGGTTGCTGCCGAGGCCGCCGTCCTGGGTGTCCCAGCCGGTGAGGGCCATGTAGAGGGCGCCGCTACGGCCGAAGGCGGGCTGCGCCTCGAACGTGCCCCGGGCGCTCGAGTTGCAGTTCGGGTACGACTGGGGCGACGGCGAGGCGGAGGCCAGGTCGGGCCGAGACCACGTCTGGCCGCCGTCGGTGGTGCGGATGACGCCGCACCGACGGGTCCGCAGCTCGACGTAGGAGCCGACGATCACCAGCGGGTTGGCCGGGTCGACCACGAAGTCGGGCGACGAATACGTCCGGCCCGGGTTCAGGTCGTCCTTGGTGACCTGAACCGGTGTGGTCAGCCTCGGTGCGGTCGCCGCGCCTGCACCGGTGGAGGCCAGGACGACAAGGCCCGCGGCGACGACAGCGAGACGGCGGGCGTTTCGGTACATCAGACGAATCCCCCTCGGAACACGGCAAAAGTGAAGCTCCGACGAATTGTCCCCGAGTCAATGCTCCGGCTCAATAGGTGCGTCGCACACCTAGGCGCGCTAGTGGACGATCTTGCTTATCGGGATCTCGATGATGTCGGTGGCACCGGCGTCTGAAAGCGCCGGTATCAAGGTGTTGATCCGATCCTTGGGGACCACGGCTTCCAGGGCGTACGCGTCGGCCCCGAACAGCTTCGACACGGTCGGCGACCGCAGCGCCGGAAGGAGGGCGATCACCGCGTCCAGCTCGGCGGCGCCGACGTTCAGCTTGACGAGCACCCGCCCCCGAGCTTCGAGGGTCCCGTTCAGCAGGGTCTGAATCTGGCCCATGGCGTGGCGCTTGTCGGGATCCTCGTACGCCGTCCGGTTGGCGATCAGCTCGGTGTGACTGACGAGGATCGTCTCGATGATGCGCAGCCCGGCCGCCCGCAGGGCCCGGCCGGTCTCGGTCAGCTCGACCACGACGTCCACGATCTCGGGGACTTTCGCCTCGGTGGCCCCGTAGGACAGCCGGATGTCGGCCTCCAGCCCGGCGTTCTGGAAGAACCGCCTGGTCAGCTCGGGGTATTCGGTGGCCACCCGCACGCCGGGCTTGAGGTCACCTACGGCGTGCGCCGGGTCACCGTCGGCGACGGCGAGCACGATGCTCACCGGGCGGGCGGTGGCCTTGGAGTAGTGCAGCTCCCCGAGCGACACGACGTCGCTGGCCGTTTCCTCGATCCAGTCCCGGCCGGTGATCCCGAGGTCGAACAGGCCCTCGGCGACATAGCGGCCGATCTCCTGGGGACGCAGGATGCGGACGGAGTCGATCCGGGGATCGTCGACCGTGGCCTTGTAGTCGACGTCGGACGCCCGCCGCACGGCAAGGTCGGCATCGTCGAACAGGGCCAGGGTCGCCTTCTCCAGGGACCCCTTGGGCAGGACGAGGTTCAGCACGCGGCGGGCCCTACCGCGAAGACTTGGGGAGCTGGGCCAGCAGGTCGACCATCTCGATGGCGGTCGCCGCGGCTTCGAAGCCCTTGTTGCCCGATTTTCCGCCGGCCCGCTCGAGCGCCTGCTCCAGGGAGTCGGTGGTGAGGACGCAGAACACGACCGGAATCCCGGTGTCGAGCTGGACCCGTGCCACTCCGGCGGCGCACTGCCCGCCGACGTGGACGTGGTGGTCGGTGGCGCCGCGGATGACCGCACCGATGCAGATCACCGCGTCGTGGTCACCGGACGACGCCAGGCGCTGGGCCGCCAGCGGCAGCTCGAGCGCACCGGGCACCGACGCCCGGGTGACCGAGGCGGGGTCGACGCCGTGGCGGTCCAGGCCGTCGAGGCACCCGGCCAGCAACCGGTCGGTGACCAGGTCGTTGAACCGGCTGGTGACGACCGCCACCCGCATCCCCTCGGCCCGGAGGCGACCGACGTAGATCGTCATCGGCCGGCCGCCGGAAATGCGAGTGCGGTCATTCCTCGAGTCCTTCCAGGAGGTGGCCCATGCGCTGCTGCTTGGTCCGGAGGTACCGGATGTTCTCCGGGTTGGGCCGCGACTCCAGCGGCACCCGTTCGACGATATCCAGCCCGTAGCCGTCGAGCCCCTCGAATTTGGCCGGGTTGTTGGTGAGCAGGCGCATGGTCGTGATCCCGAGATCGACCAGGATCTGGGCGCCGGTACCGTACTTGCGGGTGTCGACGGGCAGGCCGAGGTCCAGGTTGGCGTCGACGGTGTCGCGGCCCTGGTCCTGGAGCGTGTAGGCGCGCAGCTTGTGGGCCATGCCGATACCCCGGCCCTCGTGACCCCGCAGGTAGACGATCACGCCCATGCCCTCGGCCGCGATGCGCTGGTGGGCCATCTGGAGCTGGACCCCGCAGTCGCAGCGCAACGAACCGAGTGCGTCACCGGTCAGGCACTCCGAATGCACCCGGACCAGGACGTTCTTCTCGCCCGAGACCGCTCCCTTCACCATGGCCACGTGCTGCTCGCCGTCGAGAAGCGACTCGTACACGTAACAGGTGAACTCGCCCCACTCGGTGGGCATCCGGGCGTCGGCGACCCGGCGGACCAGCTTCTCCCGCTGGCGCCGGAAGCGGATGAGGTCGGCGATGCTGATCAACGGGAGGCCGTGGACCTTGGCGAACCGCTCCAGCTCGGGGAGCCGGGCCATGGACTGCTTGTCCTCGCTGACCACCTCGCACAGCACGCCGGCCGGGTACGTCCCGGCCAGCCGGCACAGGTCGACGGTGGCTTCGGTGTGCCCGGCCCGGTTGAGGACGCCGCCCTCACGAGCCCGGAGCGGGAAGACGTGGCCCGGGCGGGCGAGGTCGGCCGGGCGGGTGGCGGGGTCGACCAGGGCGGCGATGGTCGCGGCCCGGTCGGCGGCCGAGATGCCGGTGGTGGTGCCGGTGCGGGCGTCGACCGACACGGTGAAGGCGGTGCGGTTGGTCTCGGTGTTGTCGATGACCATGGGCGGCAGGTCCAGTTCGTCCAGACGCTCGCCGTCCATCGGCATGCAGACGACGCCCGACGTGTGGCTCAGGAAGAAGGCGATCTTCTCGGCGCTGGCGAACTGGGCGGCAACGACCAGGTCGCCCTCGTTCTCGCGGCTGGCGTCGTCGACCACCACCACCACCTCGCCCGCGGCGATGGCATCGACTGCCTCCTGGATCGGAGCGAACGGCACACCTTCACTCTGCCAGCTTTCGCGGGTCCACCAACCGCTCGACGTACTTGGCCAGGATGTCGAACTCGACGTTCACCCGGTCCCCCGGGCCCAGCCGGCCGAGGGTCGTGACCTCGGCGGTATGGGGGACCACGGCGACGCTGAAGCCGTCCGCACGGACGGCCGCCACGGTGAGACTGACCCCGTCCACCGCCACCGACCCCTTCTCGGCGACGTAGCGGGTGTCGGGCACGACGATCGTCAGCCACGGCGGCCCTTCGCTGACGTCGCCGGGTGCGTCGACGTGGCCCTGGACGATGTGGCCGCCCAACCGGTCGCCGACGCGCACCGGCCGCTCGAGGTTGACCGGGGCGCCCACGGCCAGCGCGCCGAGGTTGGTCCGGGCCAGGGTCTCGTCGACCACGTCGGCCGACCATGTGGACGGAGCGAGCTCGACCACGGTCAGGCAGCACCCGTTGACGGCGATCGAGTCGCCCAGGCGGGCGTCGGTCGTGACCACCTCGGCCGCGAAGGTGAACCGCGAGCCGTCGCGGGCCACGAGCGCGCCCAGCTCCTCGATCAGGCCGGTGAACACTCGAGCCGCAGATCGTCGCCCAGGCGCTCCACCGACACGACGCGACCCCGCCACACGTCGGCGATCGTCGGCGCGCCCGGTCCGCTGAACATCGGGAGACCGTCGTCGCCGCCGAACAGCGCGGGGGCCAGATACAGGACGTAGCGGTCCACCAGCCCGGCCCGGTGAAAAGCGCCGGCCACCATGGGGCCGCCCTCGACCATGGCCTGCAGCACGCCCCGCCGGCCGAGCTCGTCCAGCACGCCTTCCAGGTCGCCCGACAGCTCGAGCGCCGGATGGACCTTGGCCCCGGCCGGCGCCCGCCCGAGGACGACCCGCAGCGGGTCGCGGCCGGAGCCCCCGGGCGCGTCCCGGGCCGTCAGCGCCGGGTCGTCGGCGCGGACCGTGCCCGCGCCCACGATCACCGCGTCCGATTCGGCCCGCATGCGGTGGCCGTCGGCCCGGGCCGCGGCGCCGGTGATCCACCGGCTGGACCCGTCGGGCGCGGCGGTGCGGCCGTCCAGGCTGGCGGCCAGCTTGAGCACGACCCACGGCCGCCCCGTCCGCCGGTGCTTCAGATACGGAGCGAGCTGGGCCCGCACCTCGTCCTCGGCCACTCCTACGTCGACCTGCACGCCCGAAGCCCGCAGGGCCCGCACCCCCGCACCGCGCACGTGGGGGTCGGGATCCTCGACGCCGACGACCACCCGGGCCACGCCGGCATCGACGATGGCGTCGACGCACGGTGGCGTCCGACCCGTGTGGCTGCACGGCTCGAGCGTGGTGAACAGAGTCGACCCCCGGGCGGCGTCGCCGGCGGCGGCCAGGGCGACGACTTCGGCGTGCGGGCCGCCGGGCGGGTTCGTCGCCCCCCCGAAGCCGCCCGGCTCGATCACGCAGCCCACCCACGGGTTGGGCGACGTCGCCGCCCTCACGCCCGCGGCCAGCACGATCGCCCGGCGCATGGCGGCAAGGTCGGTCGCCTGCGTCATGCCGGGTGGCCGGTCGGGCGCCCGGCGAGCAGGTCGAGGGCGTGGCCGAGCACGTCCAGCACCGCCTCGACCGACTCCGCCGCCCCGGCCGACGACCCCGGCGTGTTCAGCACCAGGCACTCCCCCACCGTTCCCGCCAAGCCGCGCGACAAGCGGCCCTTGGGCGGGTTGGCCAGCCGCATGGCCTCGGCGAGGCCGGGTGCCTCCCGTTCCAGCACTTGCCGGGTGCCCTCGGGGGTCAGGTCACGGGGGCCGAAGCCCGTTCCCCCCGTCGTCACCAGGAGGCCGCTGAACCCGCCCGCCATGGCGCCGATCGCAGCGGCGACGGACTCGGTCCCGTCCGCCACCACCCGGCGGTCGACGACCGCGTAGCCGTGGCCGGTCAGCAGCTCGACCAGCACCTGGCCCGACCGGTCCTCCCGGCTCCCGGCCACCACGCCGTCCGACACGGTGAGCACCTTGGCGGCGTAGGACACCCCCCGATCGTAGGTGGCCGGTCCTACCGGCTCTCGAAACGCCGCCCCCGGGCTGCCGCCAAAGGGCCGGAGAAGCGGCAGCGGTCAGACCAGGCGCTCGCCGGCGGTCGGGCGGGCGCCGTTGCGCCAAGCTGCGGCCTGCTGCGGTCCCTTGCCTTCCGGCTGGACCTCGACCAGCGCCAACGCGCCCGCGCCGGTCCCGACGGCCAGCGTGGCGGGGTCGAGCTGGCCCGGCGACAGACCGGCGGCGTCGGACGGTTCGGCCCGGAGGATGTGCAGGCGCCTGCCTCTGAACGTGGTCCACGCCCGGCCGAGGCGGACGACGCGCCGAAGCTCGGCCGCCGGTCGGGACCAGTCGAGGTGGTGTTCCTCCGGTTCGATCTTGGCCGCGTAGGTGGGCTCGCCGACCTGCGGAGTCGGCTCCGGCAGGCCCCGGGCCAGCAGGTCGACCAGCAGGCGGCTGCCGGTCTCAGCCAGCGCGACCCGCACCTGTTCGACCGACTCGTCGTCGCCGATCGGCCGCTCCTCGCACGCGTAGACCGGCCCCGTGTCCAGGCCCTCCTCGAGGGCCATGACGCAGACGCCGGTCACCGCGTCGCCGGCCAGCACCGCCCGCTCGACGGGGGCCGCTCCCCGCCACCGCGGCAGCAGCGAGAAGTGAAGGTTCACCATCGGCACGGCGTCGAGCACGTGTGGCTTGATCAGCCGGCCGTACGCCACCACCACGCCCAGCTCGGCGCCCGCCTCGAGAACGTCGTCCACCTTGTCGGTGACCGGGAGGCCGAGCTCCTGCGCCGCCGCCTTCACCGGGCTCGGGAGCAATGCCGCCCCGCGGCCCCGGCGCTTGTCCGGCCGGGACACCACCAGGGCGATCTCGTGGCCGGCCCCGACGAGCGCCCGTAACGGGCCGACGGCGACCTCGGGCGTTCCCACGAAGACGAGGCGCAGAGGGTCTATCCCACCGGCTCGCGCTCGCCGCCGGCCTGTTCCAGGCCCATGGCCCGGCGCCGGAGCGTGCGCATGGCGTCCTTGTGCTGCTTGCGGTCGAGGTGCGACAGGAGCAATCGACCGTCGAGGTGGTCCACCTCGTGCTGCAGCATGCGGGCCATCAGCTCCACACCGTGCATCGAGAGCGGATTGCCGTCCAGGTCGAACCCATGGACGTCGACCTCGGCGGAACGCACGATCGGCCACGCCAGCTCCGGCACCGACAGGCAGCCCTCGGTGTACTCCCACTCGCCGTCATGGCCGGACAGCACCGGGTTGACGATGACGCCCGGACCGTCGCCCACGTCGTAGACGAACAGGCGCTTCTGCACGCCCACCTGGTTGGCGGCCAGGCCGACGCCGGGAGCGTCGTACATGGTCTCCAGCATGTCGTCAGCCAGTCGGCGGAGCGTTTCGTCGAACTCGGTGACCTCGGCGCACGGCAGGCGCAGGACGGGGTCGCCGAACACGCGGATCGGGTACACGGCCATGTCGTCCGAGGGTAGCGGTCAGGGGGCGACGACGGTCGTGGTCACCCGTGGCCGCGCCGTGGTGGTCGTGTCCTCGGCCAGCGTCGTCGTCGTCCGGCGCACGGTGGTGGTGGACGTGGGCGACTCGACCGCCGTCGTGGCCGAGCCGGGCCGCACCGTCGTCGACGTCGACGCGACCGGCTCCTCCGTCTTGGAGGGCGTCGTGGTGGGGGTGTCCGCCGGCGTGTCGCCCCGCTCCACCGCCTTCTCCTCGGGCACCAGGCTCGGCTTGCCGGTGGCGACGTGGGCCACGGCGGCGACCCCCTCCGACAGCGTGCCCCGCTCGTGGGGCCCGATCGGCTTGTAGTCGCCGTTGGGCAGCCAGGTCCAGGCCAGCGCGCCGACGGCGGCGATGGTCACCGCGCACAGGGCCAGCCGGGCCGGTGGCGACCCTTCGGTGGCCTTCCACCCCTTGGTCGCCAGCCGGCGACCGAGCCGGCCGAAGCTGAGCACGATGCCGAGCAGCGGCAGGATCAGGATGAGCGACTGCAGGATCCCGACGCCGGCGAGAAGCACGTCGCCCTTGCCCATCGCCTTGCTCACCGCGGTGCGCTGCTTGCCCAGCGAGTCCCAGGCGGTGGCGAAGATCCGAGGCAGGTGGAGCAGGATGATGCCCAGCTGGAAGATCAGCAGGGGAATGACCAGCGCGACCCAGACGGTGACGACGACCCGGACCCAGCGCTTCAGCTCCCGCACCCGGGCGTCCGGCTTCTTCCACGGCAGGGCGCTGACCAGGATGGGCTTGATCCGGGAGAACAGGTCGGGCACGCCGGTGGCGTCGGCCAGCACGTAGTAGCCGTCGAGGCGCAGGAAGGGCAGGAGCTGGTGGACGGCCTCGATGTGCTGGACCACGATGACCAGCAGCAGGGGCTCGAACCCCGTGACGGCGTAGAGCGCGGCGGTGATCAGGATGAAGAGGGCGTTGAAGTAGACGCCGGCCAGGTCGGTGCGCAGGCGGCCCCGGCGGCTGAGGCGGTAGGAGTCGGTGACGTCGGTGTAGAAGGCGGGATAGGCGAGATAGAGGCCGGCGCCCATGGCCCCCGGTTTCGCCCCTCCGTAGGCGCAGCCGGCGGCGTGGCCGAACTCGTGCCAGCCGGCCGAGATGATGACCATGGCCAGGACGCCCAGGATGAAGCCGGGCGACTGCAGCGAGACTCTGAAGGCCTGGGCGATGCCGTGGGATCCGAACAGCCAGACGTCGAACACGGTCAACGCCACCAGGGCGGCCAGGATCACCGGCGGGAAGAAGAGCGGCTTGAACAGCCGGGCGACGCGGTACGAGACGCGCTCGGGAATGATGGCCTTGCGGAACCGCAGGGCCAGGAGCGGGTCGGGCTTCTCCAACTGGGGGCTGGAGCCGTCGGCCGCGGCCAGGACCCCGAGCGGTCGGAGCTTGTCGTTCACCAGCGTGCGCACGTTGTCCGCGCTCACGCCTCGCTGGACTTCGTCGCCGACCAGCCTGGCGAGCTCGTCGTACTCGCGCCGGCCGTCGACGGCGTTGGCCACTGCGAACAGCAGTGGCGTCAGCTGCACCATCTGGCCGTCGCCCCGGCGGGCCAGCGCAGGTGGCTCTTTGAAGCCGGAGCCCTCGCTCGTGCCGAGCAGCTCGACCCCCTCCGCCAGGCGCGGCGGCAGTTCCCCAGACGGGGAGACGACGGCGGTCTCCCCCGAATCAGCGACGGTGATGGCGTTCCCCTCCGGTTGCGGTGCTGCGTCCCGTGAACGGACCGGAGGGCGGCCTGGAAACGGCCGCCCTCCGGGCAATGAAGTGTTGGGTACCGGCTAGACGATCAGATGCCCTGGACGATCGGGGCCGTCTGCTCGGCGTTGGCGTAGGCAACCGAGTTGTCCGACAGGACGTTGGCGGCTACCGCGGCGTTGATGGGAGCGGCCAGGTTGGCGTTCACCAACGACATGGCCTCGCGGTCGGGAAGCTCCTCGACGGACTCGGCGTCCATCTCCTCGGGCGTCAGCTCGGTGCTCTTGTTGTCGCTCATGTTCGTGCTCCTCGGCAGTTGGTCGGATGATGCAGGTGGTCGGATGATGCAGTCAGACGGTGGACGTCAGATGCCCTGGGAGATCGGCGTGCCCTGGGTGGCGTCGGCCCACGCGGTCGAGTTGTCCGACAGCACGTTGGCGGCCACCGCGGCATTGATCGGAATGGCGACGTTGGCGTTGACCAGTGACATGGCCTCACGGTCGGGCAGCTCTTCGCCGCCTTCGGCCGCCAGCTCTTCGTCGGTCAGTTCGGGAGTGTGCTCGGTCATTGGGGCCTCCTGGCTCCTGTGTCGGGGGGATGCTCCGCCGAACTACGTTGCGGCCGGTCAGATCCCCTGGCTGATCGGCGCGGTCTGCTCGGCGTTGGCATAGGCCGTCGAGCCGTCGCTGGCCACGTTGAGGGCGGCAGCCAGGTTCACCGGTGCGGCGACGTTGGCGTTCACCAACGACATCGCCTCCCGGTCGGGAAGCTCCTCCGCTACTTGCTGGTCGAGCTCGTCGGGAGTGAGGTCCCGTTTGTCATCGGCCACGTTGGCGTCATCAGCCATGTTTCCTCCCCAATCGGAAAGCCGGATAGCGGTTTCCTACCCGACGCTCCCTGACCGAGAAACCCGAAAAGCGCTACGCCCGAAGGGGGTCGACCTCGATGCGCAGGCGACCGGCGGGCCGGGGGGTCGCGGCCAGTGCGCCGCAGAGAGCGGTGTGGTCCGGCGCCCGGAGCAGCCAGCGCCCGCCCGCGGGGCCGAGCACCTCGAGGTCCGGAGAGCTCGCCAGCCCGGCGACGAACGCCTCGGCACCGGCGCCCGATACGGCGGCGACGGCGGACTCCGGCGGGAAGCGCAGCGCGACCCGTCGGGCCGCCTCGACGACCGCCAGCCGAGAGGGGTCGGCGTGGAGGGCGGCGTCGAGAACCTCGTGGCCGGGCACCCGGGTCTGCACGAGCATCCTCCGGCCGTCGACCCGACCGCCGAGGAGCCGGGCCGCCCGGGCCAGCATGGCAAGGGCGGCCTCGGCCGCCCGGTAGCGCGGCGCCAGCAGCTCCTGGTCGAAGTCCAGGAAGGCCACCGCAGCAGCGCCCACGGCGCGGTGGAGCACGGCCTCGGTGCCCACGAGGATCGCCGCATCCGCCGCCGGTGGCCCGGCGGCAGAATCGCCGGTCACCTCGGCGACGGGTCGGTTGGCCAGCAGCTCGAGCTCCTCGCGGGCCCGGGTCACCCCGACCCGCAGCGTGGCCATCCGCCCGCCGCCGCAGGAGAGGCACACCAGCGGCCGCTGTCGCCCGCAACGGCGGCAGGAGAGGCCGTCGACCGCCCCCTCCACCGCCGCCCCGCACGCCGCGCAGCGGGCCAGCTCGCGGCAGGTGGCGCACGCCAGCAGCCGGGCCCGTCCCTTGCGGTTGAGCACGCACACCAGCCGAGCGCCGGGTTCGGCCTCGCGGGCCAGGGCCACCAGCCGCGACGAGTACAGGCCCGCGCCGGGCGGCTCCTGTCGCCGATCGACCACCTCGAGCACGGGCCACCCGGCCCGCTCGTCGCCCCGCGACGGGCTGAGCAGGCGGCCGGCGGCCAGGGCCTCGAGCGACGGGCACGCCGACGTCAGGACGCACGGCACCCCGGCACGGCGGGCGCGTTCCAGGGCCACGTCGCGGGCGTTCCAGGTCGGGGCCCGCTCGTCCTGGTACGCCTCGTCGCCCTCGTCGACCACGAGGACCGCACCGAGCGCGGGCCGGGGGGCCCAGGCCGCGGTGCGGGCTCCGACGGCGACGCAGCCCCCGGCCGCGGCCTGCGCCCATTCCTGCGGCACGAGCGCGACGGGATGGCCCGCCCGCCGCAGCCGGGCCGCGAGGTAGGCCGCGGCGGCGACCGACGGGGCCAGGACGAGCGCGTCGCCCCGGGCCGCGGCGGCCACGGCGAAGGGCAGGACGTCGGCCGACGGGGGCACCCGGGCCACCGTCACCGCCGCCGACCGTCCGGCGAACGCCTCGGCGATGCCGGCGACGAGCGGCGCCGCCGGCCCGGGTGGCGGCGCCGGCGACGGCAGGATCCGGACGGCGCGCGGGGGCGACGCGATCCCGAGGAGCTGTGCCGGCCGGCCGGCCCACCGCCAGGCCGCCCACCGGGCCAGGCTCACCACGTCGACCGGTGGCCCCCACCCGGTGACCTTGGCGATCGGGCGCAGCGGCCGTTCCGTGGCGCCGGCCCCGGAGAGGCCCACGACCCACCCGCCGATGCGCCGCCCGTGCAACGGGACGCGCACCATCGTGCCCACCCGCACCTCGGCGACGAGGTGCTCGGGGATCAGGTAGTCGAAGACCTTGTCGAGCGGGAGGTCCGGGAGGACCTGGGCTATGTGAGCTGGAGGGCCCGCTTCACGTCGTCCAGGCGCGAGAGGCGTTCCCACGTGAACTCCTTCTCGGACCGCCCGAAGTGGCCGTAGGCCGCGGTGCGTCGGTAGATCGGCTTGCGCAGGTCGAGGTCGCGGATGATGGCGGCCGGTCGCAGGTCGAACACCTCGCCCGCCATCTTGGCAATGGCCGCCGGGTCGACGGTCTCCGTGCCGAACGTCTCGACCATGATCGACACGGGCCGGGCCACACCGATGGCGTAGGCCACCTGGATCTCGCAGCGCCGGGCCGCGCCGGCGGCGACGATGTGCTTGGCCACCCATCGGGCCGCGTAGGCGGCCGACCGGTCGACCTTGGACGGGTCCTTGCCCGAGAAGGCGCCCCCGCCGTGGCGGGCCGCGCCGCCATAGGTGTCGACGATGATCTTGCGACCGGTGAGGCCGGTGTCGGCGTGGGGGCCGCCCAGCTCGAAGCTCCCGGTCGGGTTGGCCAGCAGCTCGTAGCGGTCGTCGGCGAACTCGGGCGGCAGGAGCGGGTGGATCACGTGCTCGGCCAGGTCCGGCTTGAGCAGGGTCTCGGTGTCGAGGCCGGGCTGGTGCTGGCTGGAGATCAGGACGGTCCGCAGGCGGACCGGGCGGCCGTCCTCGTAGTCGACCGTCACCTGGGTCTTGCCGTCCGGCCGCAGGTAGGGCATCACGCCCGCCTTGCGCACCTCGGCCAGCCGCTGGGCCAGCCGGTGGGCCAGCCAGATGGGCATGGGCATGAGGTCGTCGGTCTCGTCGCAGGCGTAGCCGAACATCATCCCCTGGTCGCCGGCGCCCTGGGCGTTGATGTCGTCCTCGCCGCTCTTGCCGGTCCGGACCTCGTAGGCGGTGGTCACGCCCTGGCTGATGTTGGGCGACTGCTCGTCGATGGCGGTCACCACGCCGCACGTGTTGCCGTCGAACCCGTAGGACTCGCGGTCGTAGCCGATCTCGCAAATCGTCCGGCGGACGATCTTGGGGATGTCGACGTACGCCGTCGT
The DNA here is from genome assembly GCA_036269435.1 of Acidimicrobiales bacterium. Lineage (GTDB taxonomy): Bacteria > Actinomycetota > Acidimicrobiia > Acidimicrobiales > AC-14 > CADCTB01. Next base: position 13,725 of record DATASA010000145.1, read on the forward strand.
CGTGATCTCGCCGGCGACGACGACCAGGCCGGTGGTGAGGAGGCTCTCGCACGCCACCCGTCCCATCGGATCCTCGGCCAGGATGGCGTCGAGGATGGCATCGGACACCTGGTCCGCCATCTTGTCCGGATGGCCCTCCGTGACCGACTCCGAGGTGAACGTGTACGCCGTCGTCATGGCTCGCTGCGCTCCCTGCTCAATGTGCCTCCCTTGGTCTCCGCGCCCAATCCTTGCTCATCGAGGAGGTGGGCGACCACATCGAGCACGACCGACGCCAGCGCGCGCTTGGTGGTGAGGGCGACGTCGGTCCAGTTCCCGGCCCGGTCGAGCAGCGTCGCCGCGTTCGTGTCGTGGCTGAAACCGACCCCCGGGGCGCCGACGTCGTTGGCGACGATCAGGTCCAGGCCCTTGGCCGCCAGCTTGCGTTCGGCGGCCGGACGCAGGTCGCCCGTCTCCGCCGCGAAGCCGACGAGGATCTGGCCGGCAGGCTTGCGCCGCCCCAGCTCGGCCAGGATGTCTGGCGTCGGCTCGAGGATCAGCTCCGGGACGCCGTCGGCCTTCCGGATCTTCTCCGCGGCGACCGCCTTGGGCCGGAAGTCGGCCACCGCCGCGGCCATGACGACGACATCGGCGGCCGCGGCCCGGTTCAGGACCGCCGCCTCCATCTCCGCCGCCGACTCGACCCGCACGACCTCCACGCCGGCGGGGCCCGGTCGGTCCGACGCCGTGACGAGCACGACGTCGGCGCCGCGCGCCGCGGCCTCTGCGGCCAGCGCCTCGCCCTGCTTGCCGGACGACCGGTTGCCGAGGAACCGGACGGGGTCAATCGGCTCGCGCGTGCCGCCGGCGGTGACGAGCACCCGTCGCCCCGCCAGTTCGCGGTCGGACCACAGGCCCAGCACCGCGCCGACGATCTCCGCGGGGTCGGCCAGGCGGCCGGCGCCCTGGTCGCCGCCGGCCAGGCGGCCGACCGCCGGTTCCACGACCCGCACGCCCCGCCGGCGCAGGAGGGCGACGTTGTCGACCGTCGCCGGGTGCTCCCACATCTCGGTGTGCATGGCCGGGCACACGATCACGGGGGCGCGGGTGGCCAGCAGCGTGGCGGTCAGCAGGTCGTCCGCGATGCCTGCCGCGTACCGGCCCAGCAAGCTCGCCGTGGCCGGGGCGACCAGGATCACGTCCGCGGCCCGGGCCATCGACGTGTGGGGGATCGGGTCGGCGTCGGACCACAGCGAGTCGTGCACCGGCTCCGACGCCAGCGCCGACAGCGTCGCCGGGCCGAGGAACCGGGCCGCGTCGGCCGTCATGACCGGCACCACGTGGGCGCCGGCATCGACCAGGCGGCGGCACACGTCGACCGCCTTGTAGGCGGCGATGCTCCCGCACACCCCCAGCACCACGGTCCGGCCCGCGGCAGGCCCCCGGCGCGCCGGCCCCTGGCGCGCAGGCGCCCGGCTCATCGCCGGGCGGCCGTCTGTTCCTTCCGACAAATCCCTGTGGGATCCGTCGGTCACTTCATGGCTTCCTCGGCCTCTTCGGTGCGCACGAAGGTGATCTTGTTTGCCGCGATCTCCTCCAGGGCGATCGAGAGCGGCTTGCGGGACACCGACGCGACCTGGGGCGGCACGATGGCGCCCAGGCCCTCGCCGAGCTGGCTGAAGTAGGAGTTGATCTGCCGGCCCCGCTTGGCGGCCAGGCTGACCAGGCTGAACTTGGAGTCCACCTTGTCGAGGAGGCTCTCGATGGCCGGGTGGATCATGGTGGCGCGTTCAGACATTCGGGTCCTCGCTCGGGTGCCGCTCAGTCGCGGTGGGACTCCAGAATAGCAGCGACCTCCTCGATGGCCCGGCCGAGGTCGTCGTTCACGACGACGTGATCGGCCAGCGCCCGCCCCGCCGCTTCCTCTTGCGGGGCGCCGGCCAGGCGGCGGGCGATGACGTCCTCGGCATCGCCCCGGCCTCGCAGGCGGTCCTCCTGGGCCTGCCGCGAGGGCGCCTCGACGAACACCACCACCGCGTCGGGATCACGCTCCTTCACCTGGGCCGCGCCCTGCACGTCGATCTCGAGCAGCACGTCGTGGCCCGGCGGCGGCTCGGGCCACGGGGTGCCGTAGCGGTGGCCGAACACCTCGGCCCACTCCAGGAACCCGTCCTCGGCGAGGTGGGCGTCGAACGTGGGCCGGTCGACGAAGACGTAGGCGTCGGCCGCCTCGCCCTCGCGCCGGGGACGGGTGGTCCACGACCGGCTGAGCCAGAGGTTGGCCACCCGGCGTTCAAGGGCGGCGGCGATGGAGCCCTTGCCTGCGCCCGAGGGCCCCGCGAGGACGAAGACGTGCCGGGACAGCGGCTGCGGGAGACTAGGAGTCGGAGGGGAACGCCTTCAGCAGCGATTCACGCTGCTGCGCGCCCAGACCGCGGACCCGTCGGGCCTCGCTGATCTTGATCTCTTCCATCATCCGCCGGGCCCGGACCTTGCCCACGCCCGGCAGGGACTCGAGCACGGTCACCACCTTCATCTTGCCAACGACCTCGTCCCGCTCGGCCTGGTCGAGCAGCTCCTTCAGCGTGGTCGAGCCCATCTTGAGCTTCTCTTTCAGCTCCGCGCGCTGGCGGCGCGCTGCGGCCGCCTTGGCCAGCGCGGCCTGGCGCTCGTCGGGCGTGAGCGCGGGCGGCAGCGGCATGGCGCGCACCCTAGCGCACCGCCTCCCACGGGGCCGAGGCGACCGGGCCCCGACGAACGGGTGCGATCAGGCGCCGTTCTCCAACGACGCGGTGACGGCGGCGGCGGCGGCCGGCGGGTCGGCGGCGGCCGTCACCGTGCGCCCGACGACCAGCAGATCGGCCCCCAGGGTGACCGCCTGGCGGGGGGTTGCCGGGCGGGCCTGATCGTGCGAATCCGAGGTGGCCATGCGGATCCCGGGCACCACCATGAGCAGGCGGGGCGCGAGCTGTTTGGCCTCCCGGACGTCGTCGGCGGCCAGCACCAGCCCACCGCAGCCCGCCTCGACGGCGGCCGCGACCCGGTGGCCGAGGATGTGGGGCGGAGCGTCGCCGTCGCTCGTCAGGATGGTCACGGCCAGGGCAACCGGATGGGGCAGGCCCGCGGCCTCGGCGCCCTCCCGCAGCCCCTCCACGCCGGCCCGCAACATCACGGGCCCGGACCGGGCGTGCAGCGTCAGGTAGCTGGCGCCCAGGGCGCCGATGACCCGCGCCGCCCGGCGGACCGTCGTCGGGATGTCGTGGAGCTTGAGGTCGAGGAAGACGTCGTACCCCTCGGCGATCACCGCGCTCACCGCGTCGGGGCCGGACGCGCTGAACAGCTCCAGCCCGACCTTGGCCACCGAGAACCACGGTTGGAGTTGGCGGGCCAACCGCAGGGCCACCACCAGGTCGTCGACGTCGAGGGCCAGGACCAACCGGTCACGTGTCTGCACGGGCACTCCCTACCAGATCGGCGACCCTGGCGACGCCGTGACGCCGGCACCAGCGCTCCAGCTCGGCCAGGATCCGAGCGGGGGCCCGAGGGTCGGCGAAGGTCGCCGTGCCCACCTGCACCGCCGTCGCCCCCGCCAGCAGCAGTTCGACCGCGTGCTCGCCCGAGGCCACGCCGCCGACGCCGACCACGGCTGCCGTCGGGAACGCGGCACAGACGTCGTGCACGGCCCGCACGGCGACGGGCCGGATGGCGGGCCCGGAGAGACCCCCGCCGCCGGCGCCGAGACGCGGCCGTCGCGTCTCCGGGTCGATGGCCAGGCCCATCACCGTGTTGACCAGGGTGAGGGCCTCCGCGCCCGCGCCCAGGGCGGCGGCGGCGATCTCGGTGAGGTCGGTGACGTTCGGGCTGAGCTTGGCCCACCGAGGCCGCCGGCAGCCGGCGGTCGCCTCCACGGCCTCGGCGGTCAGCGCCGCGGAATGGGCGAACATGGCCCGCCGGCTCCCGCCGTGGACGTTCGGGCAGCTCAGGTTCACCTCGACGGCGACCACCTCGGGCGGCGCGGACGCCAGCGCCGTCGCCGCCTTCTCGTACCCCTCCACGCTGAACCCCCACACGCTGGCCACCACGCGCGCCCCCGTCGCCAGCAGCGGCGGGAGCTCCTCGTCCAACCACGCCTCCACCCCGGGGTTCTGCAATCCGACGCTGTTGAGCATGCCGCCGTCGACTTCGGCGACCCGAGGGGCGGGGTTGCCGTCCCACGGCTCGGCCGAGAGCGACTTCACCACCACTGCGCCCAGGCCGCCGAGGTCGAGGTACCGGGCCAGCTCGCCGCCGTGCCCGGCGGTCCCCGACGCGGTCATGACCGGGTTCGGCAGCCGGATCGACCCGACCGCGGTCGCCAGGTCTACACGTCGAGCCGTTGCTGGCCCTCCTCGTGGTACTCCTGCAGCGACCGGACCGACAGCCCGTGGACGGCCCAGTCGGCGATGCCGCCGGCCGCGGCCAGCGCGGCCGCCGTCGTGGTCAGGCAGGGGACGCCCTGGATGTTGGCCGCGAGGCGGATGTAGGAGCCGTCGGCCCGGGGGCCCCGGCCCCGCGGCGTGTTGACCACCAGGTCGATCTCGCCGTTGGCGATCATGTCGACCGCCGATCGCGCCTCGCCCAGCTTGCCGACCACCTCGGCGACCGGGACGCCGTGCTCCTGGAGGTAGCCGGCCGTGCCCGCGGTGGCGGCCAGGCTGAACCCGAGCTCGACGAACCGACGGGCGGCGACGAGACCGCCCGGCTTGTCCCGGTCGGCCAGCGACAGGAAGACGGCGCCCCGCTCGGGCAGCCGGTCGCCGGCGGCGGTCTGGCTCTTGGCGAAGGCCAGCCCGAACGTGGCGTCGATGCCCATGACCTCGCCCGTGGCCCGCATCTCCGGGCCGAGGATTGTGTCCACGTCGGGGAACCGGTTGAACGGAAGCACCGCCTCCTTGACCGACACGTGGGCGCCGGGTGCCGGCGGCTGCAGCAGCCCCTCGGCCCGCAGCTCGGCCAGCGTGGCGCCCACCATCACCCGGGCCGCGACCTTGGCCAGAGGGACGCCGGTCGCCTTGGCCACGAACGGCACCGTCCGGCTGGCCCGGGGATTGGCCTCGATCACGTAGACGTTGGGCTCGGTATGGCCGCCCGACGCGGCCGACCCGACGTTCTGCACTGCGTACTGGACGTTGAGCAACCCTCGCACGTCGAGGGCCTCGGCGATGGCACGGGTGTGGCCCTCGATCACGGCGATGACCGCCGCGCCCAGCGTCGGCGGTGGGATCACGCACGCGCTGTCGCCCGAGTGGACCCCCGCCTCCTCGACGTGCTCCATGACCGCGCCGATCAGCACCTCGCCCGAAGCGTCGCGGACCGCGTCCACGTCGACCTCCACCGCGTCCTCCAGGAAGCGGTCGACGAGGACCGGTCGCTCGGCCGACAGGCCGCCCTCGCGCCCCAGCGACCCGAACCCGGCCAGCTCGGCCATGGCCCGCACCAGGCCGGCGTCGTCGTAGACGATCTCCATGGCCCGGCCGCCCAGCACGTACGACGGTCGGACCAGCGCGGGAAAGCCGATGCGGTCGGTGATGACCCGGGCCGCGTCGAGGTTGGCGGCGGTGCCGCCCTCGGGCTGGGGGATCCCGAGGCGGGTGCACAGGGCGTTCCACCGCTGCCGGTCCTCGGCCTCGTCGATCGCCGCAGGCGCCGTGCCCAGCACCAGCTCGGCCGGCAGGCGCCCGGCCAGCTTCAACGGGGTCTGGCCGCCGAGGGACACGACCACCCCGACGAGGTGCTCCCGCTCCACGTCCACCACGTTCAGGACGTCTTCGTAGGTGAGCGGCTCGAAGTACAGGCGGTCGCTGGTGTCGTAGTCCGTGGAGACCGTCTCAGGGTTGCAGTTGACCATCACCGTGTCGAAGCCGGCGTCGCGCAGCGCGAAGCTGGCGTGCACGCAGCAGTAGTCGAACTCGATGCCCTGACCGATCCGGTTCGGGCCCGACCCGAGGATGACGACGGTCCGGCGCCGGCCGCCGCGGGCCTCGTCCTCGTCCTCGTAGGTCGAGTAGTGGTACGGCGTGGTGGCCTCGAACTCGGCGCCGCAGGTGTCGACGGTCTTGAAGGTTGCCCGCACGCCGGCGCCGATCCGGGCGGCGCGCACGGTGTCCTCGTCGACGTCCCACAGCCAGCCGAGCTGGGCGTCGGCGAAACCCAGGCGCTTGGCCCGCCGCCAGTGGCGGGGCGTCATCCCGGTGTGCCCCGCGTCGGCCAGGCGGCTGCGCTCGGCGGTGATGAGGGCGATCTGGTCGAGGAACCACGGGTCGACCCCCGTCGCCTGGTGCAGTCGCTCGACGGTGATGCCGCGGCGCAGCGCGGCCTCGAGCTGGAAGGGCCGGTCGGGCGTGGCGACGGCCGCCCGGCGCACCAGCTCGTCGTCGCTCAGGGGATGGAGCGCGGCCTCGCCCGGGTCGCAGTTCAGGCCCCACCGGCCGTGCTCCAGCGACCGCAGCCCCTTCTGCAGCGACTCCGGGAACGTCCGGCCGATGGCCATTGCCTCCCCCACCGACTGCATGCGGGTACCGAGCACGCCCGACGTCCCGGGGAACTTCTCGAACGCCCACCGCGGGATCTTGGTGACCACGTAGTCGATGGTCGGCTCGAAGCTGGCCGGCGTGCGGCGGGTGATGTCGTTGGGGATCTCGTCGAGCGTGTAGCCCACG
>DATASA010000146.1:0-3528 GCA_036269435.1 Acidimicrobiales bacterium
CTCGTCGATGCCGAACGGCTTGGTCAGGTAGTCGTCGGCGCCGAGGTTCAGGGCCCGCACCTTGTCCTGCTCACCCCGCCGGGCCGAGACGACGATGATCCCGACGAGCGATTCGGCCCGGATGTCCCGGCACAGGTCGAAGCCGTCGGCGCCGGGCAGCATGAGGTCGAGCAGGACCAGGTCGGCGCCGCTGTCACGGACCAGCGTGGTCACCTGGTCGCCCCTACGCGACACCACCACGGTGAACCCCCGGGCCATGAGGTTGGCCCGGACCAGGTCGACGATGTTGGGGTCGTCCTCGACGAGGAGGATGACCGTCGAGTCGTCGGCCACGCGGCCTACCGGGCGCCTGTGGCGGCCGGCCTCGGCTCGGCGGGCAGGTCGATCTCCGGGTCGGCCGCACCGGCGGGCTCGACAGGAAGTACCACCGCCACCGAGGTGCCCTTGGCGACCGGCTCCAGGCGGATCGTTCCGCCGTGGGCCTCCACGATGCCCCGGGCGATGGCCAGGCCCAACCCGACTCCGGGCCCCGCCGCCGCACCCCGCTCGTGGGGGAGGAAGACCCGCTCGCCGAGCGCTTCCGGGATGCCGGCGCCGTCGTCGACGACCCGGACGACGACCGTGCCCGGGGTGGCGTGGTGGCTCACCTCGACGGAGATCCGGGTCAGCCCCGAGCCGTGGAGGACGGCGTTGTCCAGCAGGTTGACGAACACCTGCTCCAGCCGGTCGTGGTCGGCCCAGACCGGCGGAAGGTCGGCCCCCCGTTCCAGCGTGATCAGCGACGGCGGCGCGGCGACGCACCTGCGCGCCGCCTCCAGCACCAGTTCCAGGTCGCACCAGTCCCGGACCAGCCGCATGGTCCCGGAGTCGATGGCGCTGAAGTCGAGGAGGTCGCCGACCAGGCGCCCCATGCGCGCCGACTCGGATGCGATCGAGTCGAGGAACCGGCGCTGCGACGGGGCGTCCCAGTCGACGTCGGGTTGACGGAGGGTCGAGGCGTAGCCCTGGATGGCGGTGAGCGGGGTCCGCAGCTCGTGGTTCATGCGGGAGAGGAAGTCGCGCTGCAGGCGCTGCGAACGACGCAGCGACGCTGCCTCGGCGTGCGCCCCCTCGAGCGCTTCGCGTTCCAGGGCCAGTCGCAGCGACCGGGCGGCGTCGCCCAGCAGATCGGAGGCGTCGGGGGTCGGAGGGCCGCCGTCGGCCCACCAGGCGGTGACAACGGCCCGGCCCGCCGGGGTGTCGAGTGGCACGGCCAGCACGTCGCCGCCGACGAGACGGACGCCGGCGCCCCCGTCCGTCGCCGACCCTACGAGCTCGGCCGCGGCCTGCTGGCGGGCCCGGGCCTCCTCCGGCGGAGGCATGGCCGTCTCGCCCGGCGACAGCTCCGACCGCTCGCCGTCGGGGCGGTGCAGGGCGATGGCGTCGGCCCGGAGCCCGCGGCACAGGGCCAGCAGTGCCTGGGCCAGGCCGCCCTGGGCCGGCGCCGGACCGGCGAGCGTGTCCAGCACGCCGCGGAGGGTTTCGAGGATCCGGTTGCGGCGGTTCGCCTCGGTGAGGAGGTGCTCGCGCTCGATGGCTGCGGCGGCGTGACCGGCGTACAGCCAGACGAGCTCGAGCTGGTCGGCCTGGGGCCGGCCGCCGGTGTCGGCGTAGCCCGAGATGGTGCCGAGGACCCCGCCCGAGCCCACGATGGGCACCGACCAGAAGCTGCGGGGCTGGGTCGCGCCGGCGGAGAGGAAGGGCGCCCACAGGGGGTCGTGGCGGGCGTCGTCGACGATGACCGCCTGGCCGGTGGCCGCGGCCACGCCGGGCGGACCGCCCCGGGCGTCGACCGGCAGCGACGCGAGGGCGGCGAGAAGGGCGTCCGGCATGCCGAGCGCGGCCGACCGGCTGAGTCGCGGCGCGGTGGTCCCGTCGCCGTGGTCGAGCAGGTGGATGCAGAGGCGGTCCACGCCCAGCGCTTCGGCCATGGCCGACACGATCAGGGGCAGGCTGGCCGCTGGTTCCACGTCGGCCAGCTGCTCGACGAGGCTGCGCAGCCGCCGAAGCTGGCGGCGGGCGGCCGAGTCGGTCTCGATGCCGGACATGAGGGCCAGCACGTCGTCGGGGTGGACCTCGAGCGACGAGACCTCGGCCAGGATGTGCCCGTCCCGCAGCACGGCGATCCGGTCGGCCAGCCCGAAGACCTGGTCGAGCTGGTGGGACACGAGGAGGATGGCGGTGCCGCCGGCCCGGACCTCGGCCAGGAGCCGCTCGACCACGGCGGTATCCTGCACGCCGAGGGAGCCGGTGGGCTCGTCGAGGATCAGTACCGACGGGTTGCGGCGCAGAGCCCGGGCGATGGCGACGAGCTGGCGTTGGCCGCCGGAGAGCGCACCGACGGGACGGCGAAGGTCGGACGCGGGGATGTGGAGGCGGGCGAACAGGGCGTGGGCCTCCTCGACCATGTCGGCGTCGGCCAGCAACAGGCCGTGATCCACCTTCTCGTCGCCGAGGAAGAGGTTGGCGACGACGCTGAGGTTGTCGCAGAGGGCCAGGTGCTGCCAGACGACCTCGATGTCGACCGGCGCCGTGCCGGGCGCGCCCGATGTGACGACGCGCCCGCGCAGCTCGAGGATTCCGCGGTCCATCGGGAGCGTTCCGGCGACGCACTGGACGACGGTGGACTTCCCGGCGCCGTTCTCGCCGACGAGGGCCAGGATCTCGCCCCGGCGGAGCTCGAAGCTGACCCCCCGCAGCACCTGCCGTCGCCCGAACGCCTTGTGGAGCCCGTCGACCCGCAACACCGATGGATGGCTCACGACGTCGCCGCCCTCGGGCGCGGCGCTGCTGCGCAGCATGGGACAAGTGTGCCGCACAGCCGGAGATTCCGGGCCGGCGGAGGCGCGGCGCCGGCGCGACCGTCAGGCCGTGGCCGCTTCCACCGGCTCCCACAGCTCGGCGTCGTCGACCGGGGCAGGGCGGGCGGCGGCGCGACCGGGCAGGTAGCGGAAGGCGAGCCCGGCGGCCACGAGCACGACCAGCCCACCAACGACGGCGGCCACGTTGGCGCCGTGGACGAAGGCGACCTTGGCCGCGGTTCGCAGCTGTTCACCGGCGGCCACGGGCAGGCTGTGGGCGGACTGGGTGACAGCGCCGATCGACGCGCTGCTGGCGACGAGGGCCTGCTGGGGGACGGCGGCGCCGACCGTCGCCCGGCTCAGCCCGCCACGATAGGCGGACGACCAGACGCTGCCCAGCACGGCCACCCCGGCCGCGGCGCCGACTTGGCGGGCGGCGTCGTTGATGGCGGAGCCGACGCCCGCCTGGCCCGGGGGCAGGGAACTCATGATGGCGCCGGTCGACGGGGCCACGGTGAGGCCCACGCCGATCCCACAGATGACCAGGGACACCAGCAGGAGTGGGTAGCCCGTCGTCGCCGACGAGAGCGCTCGGACGGCCACGCCGGCCGCCAGGATCGTGAGCCCCGCGCCAGCCACCCTCGCCGTCCCCAGCCGGCGGATCAGGCCGGGTGTCTGCAGTGAGAAG
>DATASA010000147.1:0-2061 GCA_036269435.1 Acidimicrobiales bacterium
GTACAGCTTCTTCATGAGGTAGTTCTCCTCGTTGTCGAGGGTCGCTCCTCCGAGGCTGGCGAAGCCGAGGGTCCGGCGGTACGTGGGGTCCCAGGTGGCCTCCCGGGTGGCGATGACCCGGTCGGCGATCATGTCCATGGCCCGGTCGAGGTCCAGCTCCTCCCAGTCGGTGCCGTGGGGCGGGCGGTACTTGACCTTGTACTCGCGGGCCGGGCCGGTGACGAGCTCCTTCGTCGCCGCGCCCTTGGGGCACAGGCGACCGCGGGAGACGGGGCTGTCCGGGTCGCCCTCGACCTGGATGACCGTGCCGTCCTTGACGTAGATCCGCTTGCCGCACCCGACGGCGCAGTAGGGGCACACCGACTTGACGACCTCGTCCGCCGTCTCCGTCCGGGCCCGCAGGTTCGCCGAGGTCTCCGACCGGGCCGACTCCCGAAGCCCGAGCGTGTCGTTCCCGCTGAGCTGGCGGACCAGCGGCCACGTCGCCAGTAGGTCGCGCACCGATTTCGCCATCTACGCCTCCGAAGGTGATTCCTGTTCGAGAGCCCGCTGCGCCAGGGCCGCAGCCTCGTGAAGCGCTTCTACCCGGGGAATGCCGGCCCGGACCAGCTCGGCGACGAATTGCCCGGCCAGGAACGTCGACAGGGGAGCGAACTTGCGCTCGCTTCCGTGGGCGACGACGCGGGCCAGGTCGAGGACCGCATCCGCCTCGTCGTCGGTGAGGCCGAGGCCGAGCGCCTCCGCGTACCGCGCTGGGTAGTTTGCGCTCATGCCCATCACCGCCCGGCGTCAGGTGACCAGGATTTCGGAGACTAGCCGCGAGATCCGCTTCGACCTGCTCGCGGCCGAGGAGCCGTTGGAGATCCGCGTCGGTGGGCGGTCCCTCGCGGTCACCATGCGGACGCCGGGCAACGACTTCGAGCTGGCCGCCGGCTTCCTGGTCACCGAGGGGCTGGTCGCCGGCGGTGCGGACATCGCCACCATCAGCTATTGCCCGGGTGCCGAGACCCAGGAGTTCAACGTGCTCGACGTGACCCTCGCGCCGGGAGTGGCGCCGCCGGGTGCGCAGGCGGCCCGGCCCTTTCTCACCACGTCGTCGTGCGGCCTGTGCGGCAAGGCCAGCATCGACACGGTCCGGTCGAAGTCCCGGTTCCCGATCGGCGACGATCCGCTCGTCGTTCCGGCGGCGATGCTCTGTGCGCTGCCCGGGAAGCTGCGTGAGGCGCAGAAGGTGTTCGAGCGGACCGGCGGGCTCCACGCCGCGGGGCTGTTCGACGCCGCCGGCGACCTGGTGTGCCTACGCGAGGATGTGGGCCGCCACAACGCCTTCGACAAGGTCATCGGCTGGGCCGCGCTCGACGGGCGCCTCCCGTTGCGCAGCCACCTGTTCCTCGCCTCCGGCCGGGCCAGCTTCGAGCTGGTGCAGAAGGCGCTCATGGCCGGGGCGCCGCTGCTCGCCGCGGTGTCGGCCCCGTCCAGCCTGGCCGCCGAGCTGGCCGAGGAGGCGGGCATGACCCTCGTCGGGTTCCTGCGGGGCGAGACCATGAACGTCTACACCGGCGCGGCCCGGGTGGCCTGAACGTCAGCCGGCGAGCAGCCGCTCGGCCTCGGCGAGATCCGCAGGCCGGTTGACGTTGAGGGTGGCCGCGCCGAGCTCCACCGCGGCCGTGGCCGGCGGCAGCATCCGACCGGCCGGCGCACCGACGCCGTCACCGAGCTCGGCGACCCGCCCGGCCAGGGCGCCGGCCCGGTAGGCGGCGAGCAGCGGGTTCGGGCCCCGGACGTCGGCCGCCGCAGCCGCGCCGACCTCCGGCTCGCCGACGGCGTCCAGCAGGGCCTGCAGGTGGGCGGCCGTGAGCAGCGGCAGGTCGGCGGCCAGGACGAGGACGACGGCGCAGTCCGGCAGCGACGCAAGCCCGCAGGCCACTGCCGGGACCGGCCCGCCGGCGGGCGCCGCCTCGACCACGAACGCGACACCGGCGACCGTCGTCGGCCGGAGCGGTCCGACGACCACGAGCCGGTCGCAGACCGGTCGGGCCGCGGTCAGCACCCGGTCGAGCA
>DATASA010000148.1:0-13965 GCA_036269435.1 Acidimicrobiales bacterium
GTCCTGAGAAACAAAACGACCTCCCGGGTGGGAGGTCGTTGGGCGCACGCGGTTGTGGACGCGTGCGCTAGTGGAGAAGTACGAGGACGCTGGCGCGGCGGCTCATGATGGTTTCAGTGTGGCACGTCGGTGCAGATGTCGGCAAACCGCGCTCCGGCCGCCGCGACCCGCTCAGCGCACGGCGTCCCACTCGTCGGCGCCCAGGCCGAAGCCCAGGCCGGCCATGGGGACGGCGGCGTGGCGGGCGACCATGCGCCGGCGCTGGGAGGCGATGAGGAGCATGCCCGCGGCGAGCAGGGCACCGGCGATCATGCCCAGGTCACCGGTGTCGAGGCCGGTGCGGGCCAGGGTGGTCGTCTGCACGGTCTGCAGGCGGGCGGGCACCACGACGGCCTGACGGCCGCCGGCCACGGTGACGACCTGGGGGCAGCCGGTGGCCTGCTGGCCCGTGGTGGTGACCGCGTCGTTGCCCACCGCAGTGGCCGGGCCGGTGTTGATCACCGCGGTACCGCTGGAGTTGTTCACGGGGCCACCGATGGTGAGACCGACGCCGATGAGCCCGCCCGAGACGGTCTGGCCGCCACCGGTCACGTTGGCCGATGCGTCGTTGGTGGAGTTGTTGCCGATGGCGGTGTTGTTGCCGGTGTTGGCCTGGGCCTGGCCCCGGTTGGACACGCCTGCGTCCTGGAAGGTGGCGAACCTGCCGGCCGGGCACGGGCCCGCGCCCACGCCCGAGCCACCACCGATGACCCGACCGTCGAGGCCGCCCCCGCCCGGACCTCCGATGCCCGGGCCGCCGAGGCCGCCCAGGGCGCCCACGCCGGCGACGGGCAGGCCGCCGGTCTGGCCGACGCCGGTGTCAGAGGTGTTGCCCACCGCGTTGGCCGCGCCGCTGGTGATGGCGGCGGTGCCGGTGGAGTTGTTCGTGGGACCGCCGAGGGTGACACCCACGCCGACCAGGCCGCCGCTCACGTCCTGGGAGACGGTGGCCGTGTTGTTGGAGCCGTTGCCCACCGCGGTGTTGCCACCCGAGTTGGCGCTGGCCGAGCCGGCGTTGCTGACCCCGGCCGACTGGCCGGCGAGGAAGGCGTTGACCTGGTTGCCTGAGGCGTTCGACTGACCGACTCCGGTGCCCGACGAGTTGCCGACCGCGCTGGCGGGGCCGGTGGAGACGGCGGCCGTGCCGTCGGAGGTGTTGGTGGGGGCGCCCACGCTCACGGGGACGTTGACCGCCCCGCCCGCCGGGGCGGTCACGCTGGCGGTGTTGGTGGAGGCGTTGCCCACGGCGGTGTTGCCGCCGGAGTTGGCGCTGGCGGAACCGGCGTTGTTCACGGTCGCGCCCTGCCCGAGGAGCCCGCTGGAGATGACGATCTGGCCGAAGGCCATTGGTGCCGCGACGAGGCCGATCCCGCTGGCCGCCAGCACCGTCATGGACGCCATGGCCACGCGCCGCGCGACCGGGTGGTTCTGGCCCCTGCTGCTTCTCATTGACGCACTCCCCGCTCAGGCTGCCCGAAGTCTTTCTGACATCCGCTGCTTCTGGCAAGCATCGGCGGCACTCTACCCGACAGGGGCCTGGGCCACCCTCATAGCCGGGCGGTCAGGGCTCGGTGACCGCACCCCGCTCGGCGCCGGTCACCAGTCGGGCGTACTTGGCCAGCACGCCGGACGTGTAGCGGGGCTCGGGAACCTTCAACTCGCCCCGCCGTGCGCCCAGGACCGCGTCGTCCACGAGCAGGTCGATGGTGCGGGCGTGGGCGTCGATCAGGATGCGGTCGCCGTCGGCCACCAGGGCGATCGGGCCGCAGTCGACCGCCTCCGGTGCGACGTGGCCGACGCAGAACCCATGGGTGCCTCCCGAGAATCGGCCGTCGGTGACGAGGGCCACGTCGCCGCCCCGGCCGACACCCTTCAGCGCCCCGGTGACGGCCAGCATCTCCCGCATCCCGGGGCCGCCCTTGGGCCCTTCGTACCGGATGACGATGACGTCGCCCGGCCGGATGCGCTCGGCCAGGATGTCCTCCATGGCCGCGGCCTCGCCGTCGAAGACGCGGGCCGGACCGTCGAAGCGGAGCTTGTCCGCGTCGATGCCGGCGACCTTGACTACCGCGCCGTTCGGGGCCAGCGACCCGCGCAGCACGGCCAGCCCACCCTCGGCATGGATGGGGTCCGACAGCGGGTGCACGACCCGCCCGTCCGGCGGAGGCGGGTCGAGGGCGGCGAGGTTCTCGGCCATCGTCCGCCCGGTGACGGTGAGGCAGTCCCCGTCGAGGACCCCGGCCTCCAGCAGCAGTCGCAGGACGACGGGCACGCCGCCGACCGCGTCCAGGTCGCTCATGTGAAACCGGCCGGCCGGGCGCATGTCGGCCACGTGGGCGACCCGGCGGCCGATCCGGTTGAAGTCCTCGAGCTCCAGCTCGACCCGGGCCTCGTGGGAGATGGCGAGCAGGTGCAACACCAGGTTGGTGGACCCGCCCAGGGCGTTGCCCACGGCGATGGCGTTCTCGAAGGCGGCCTTGGTCAGGATCTGGCGGGGGCGGATGCCGGCCTCGACCAGGGCCATCACCGCCTGGCCGCTGGCGTAGGCGTAGTCGTCGCGGCGGCGGTCGACCGCGGGCGCCGAGGCGGAGCCGGGCAGGCACATGCCGAGCGCCTCGGCCGCCGCGGCCATGGTGTTGGCCGTGAACATGCCGGCGCAGGAACCGATGGTGGGGCAGGCGTTGTGCTCGATCAGCGCCAGCTCCTCGGAGCTGAGCGCGCCGGCGGCGTGGGCCCCCACCGCCTCGAACACGCTCACGATGTCGAGGGGCTCCCCCTTGGCCCCTCGGCCGGGCAGGATCGAGCCGCCATAGAGGAACACGCTGGGAACGTTCAGGCGGGCGGCGGCCATCAGCATGCCGGGCAGGGACTTGTCGCAGCCGGCGAAGGTGACCAGGGCGTCGAAGCGCTCGGCGTGGACCATGGTCTCCACCGAGTCGGCGATCACCTCCCGGCTGACCAGCGACGCCCGCATGCCCTCGTGGCCCATGGAGATGCCGTCGGAGACGGCGATGGTCACGAACTCGAGCGGGAAGCCGCCCGCGGCCCGCACGCCGTCCTTGGCCCGCTGGGCCAGCCGGGCCAGCGGCATGTTGCAGGGCGTGACCTCGTTCCAGGAGCTGGCCACGCCCACCTGGGGCTTGGTCCAGTCGTCGTCCGTCATGCCGACGGCCCGGAGCATGGCCCTGGCCGGGGCCCGCTCGTACCCTTCCGTGACCTCGCGGCTGCGTCGCTCTTCGGTGGGCGAATCCATGGGAGCGATGGTGGCACACTGGCTGGCTTGGACGTTGTGCAAAAGGTGGCGGACGCGCTGGAGGCGGCGAGACGGCGGTCGCTCGAGCTGCTCGATCCCCTCGACGAGGACCGCTTGCGCCGCCAGCACTCGACCCTGATGTCGCCGCTGATCTGGGATCTGGCCCACATCGGGAACTACGAGGACCAGTGGCTGCTGCGCGAGGCGGCCGGCGCACCGGCCGTCGACGCCTCCCTGGACGACATCTACGACGCCTTCCGCCATCCCCGTCCGGACCGGCCCGCCCTGCCCCTGCTGGGCCCGGTCGAGGCCCGGCGCTACGTCGCCGAGGTTCGGGGGCGGGTCCTCGACACCCTCGACGCCATGGACCTGGCCACTGCCGATCGCCCCCTTCTGGCCGGCGGATTCGTGCACGGCATGGTCGTCCAGCACGAGCACCAGCACGACGAGACCATGCTGGCCACCCTGCAGCTCATGGACGGCGCCGGCTACCGCCCCCTCGCCCCGGCCCCGCCACCGGGCGGGCCCGTCCCCGACGAGGTGGCCGTCCCCGCCGGCCCCTTCGTCATGGGCACGGACGACGAGGCCTGGGCCTACGACAACGAGCGACCGGCCCACCTGGTCGAGGTGGCCGCCTTCCGGATCGACGCCGCCCCCGTGACCAACCGGGCCTACTGCGCCTTCATCGCCGACGGCGGCTACGACGACCGCCGGTGGTGGGGCGCCGACGGCTGGGCGTGGCGGGAGACGACGGGCAGCCGCCATCCCCAGTTCTGGCGCCCCGAAGGCGGCGGCCGCTGGTCGCGGCTGCGGTTCGGCTGGCGCGAGGACCTGCCCCTGGAGGAGCCCGTCCAACACGTGTGCTGGCACGAGGCGGACGCCTACGCCCGTTGGGCGGGCAAGCGGCTGCCGACGGAGGCGGAGTGGGAGAAGGCGGCGTCGTGGCAACCGGGCCCCTCGGCGGAGAAGCGCCGCTGGCCATGGGGCGACGCCGACCCGCTGTCGGCCACGACGACCACCGCGGCCCGGGCCAACCTCGGCCAGTCGCTCTTCCGGCCGGCGCCGGTCGGCGCCTACCCCGGCGGCGTGAGCGGCTACGGCTGCCACCAGATGGCCGGGGACGTCTGGGAGTGGACGTCGTCGGACTTCGACGCGTATCCCGGCTTCGCCACGTTTCCCTACCGGGAGTACTCCGAGGTGTTCTTCGGCTCGGGCTACAAGGTCCTGCGAGGGGGTTCCTGGGCGACGTCGCCCGCCGCGGTGCGTACGACGTTCCGCAACTGGGACTACCCGATCCGCCGGCAGATCTTCGCCGGCTTCCGCTGCGCCCGGGACGCGTGAGGCCGGCCGGGTGACGGGACCGACGGTCGAGGTCCACCTCACCGAGGCGGAGCTGCAGGCCGCCCTGCGGGCCGACGTGGCCGCCGGCCTGACCTCCGCCCCCAAGGAGCTGCCTCCGAAGTGGTTCTACGACGACCGAGGCTCGGACCTGTTCGACCAGATCACCCGCCTACCCGAGTACTACCCGACCCGCTGTGAGCGCAGCATCCTCCAAGCCCGTGCCGGCGAGGTCGCCCGGCTGTCGGGCGCCGACACGCTCATCGAGCTGGGCTCGGGGACGTCGGAGAAGACCCACCTGCTCCTCGCCGCCCTGGCTGCGGCCGGCCACCTCCGGGCCATCGTTCCCTTCGACGTCAGCGAGGCCACGCTGCGCCAGGCCGCGGCCACCCTGGCCCAGGAGTACCCGGATGCGGCCGTCCACGCCGTGGTCGGGGACTTCGAGCGCCACCTGGGCACGCTTCCCCGCGGCGGCCGGCGGCTGGTCGCGTTCCTGGGCGGGACCATTGGGAACCTGGCCCCCAAGCAACGGGCCCTGTTCCTGTCCCAGGTGGCGGCGGTGCTGGAGCCCGGCGACAGCCTGCTGCTGGGCACGGATCTGGTGAAGGACGTCGGACGCCTGGAGGCGGCCTACGACGACGCGGCCGGGGTCACCGCCGAGTTCAACCGCAACGTGCTCCGGGTGGTGAACCGGCAGCTCGGCGCCGACTTCGTGCCCGAGCGGTTCACCCACGTCGCCCGTTTCGACCCCGACGAGGAGTGGATCGAGATGTGGCTCCGATCCGATCGGGCTCAGGAGGTGGTGGTCGCCGATCTCGGGCTGCACGCGGCCTACGGAGCGGGCGAGGCCATGCGCACCGAGATCAGCGCCAAGTTCCGCCGGGCCGGCGTCGAGGCCGAGCTGGGCGACGCCGACCTGGCCCTGGCCCGCTGGTGGACGGACGAGGCGGACGATTTCGCCGTCTCCCTGTCCTTCAAGGAATAGCGAGGTCGCTCAAGGAAGAGCGAGGTCGTTCAAGGATCGCCAGGTCCGTTCGAGGAGGAGCGAGGTCAAAAGGGAAAGGGCGCCCGAAGGCGCCCTTTCCGGTCTCAGCTCGTGGGGGAAGCGTCACCAGGGACGCTGCGAGAACCACCTGACCGCCGGCTTGCGGCCGTTCGTGCCCGAAGGCGGCAAGGTGACATCCGTTCGCCTGGCCGACGGGCCCTGCATGCCGGCGAGGGCATCCATGGCGGCCGGGTCCAGCCGGCTGGAGGCGCCGGCAGGGGTCATGCGACCGCCGCTGGCGTAGGCAGGCCGGAAGGCCGGGTGGGTCGTGAAGGCCCGGAAGGTGGAGTCGGGCAGGCCCTGCGAGCCGAGGAAGAGCAGCCCGCCGAGGACGCTCAGGACCACGGCGATCATCAGGGCCGGGCCGAGGTCGGCACCGGTGCGGGCGAGGACGCCCGTGGTGAAGGCCGCGCCGGGCTGGCCGGGCTGGCCCGCGGCACCGCCGGCACCGCCTGCGCCGCCGCCGCCACCTGCGCCGCCGGCACCACCTGCGCCGCCGCCCCCGCCGGCACCGCCTGCGCCGCCGCCACCGCCTGCGCCGCCGGCACCACCTGCGCCGCCGCCGCCGCCACCGCCGCCGTTGTTGGTGATGTTGTTGACGGTGAAGTTACAGGCCGGGCCGCCGGCGCCGCCGGCGCCGCCCGTGCCGTTGTTGTTGGGACCGGTCACCGTGCCGGCGCCGCCGATCACCGCGCCGGACGTGGCGCCGTTGATGTTGTTGACCGACCCGCCGGCGCCGCCGTCGCCGGCGTTGCAGAACGACACGTTGGCGTTCGAGGCTGCGGGGATGGTCAGCGTCGGCGTGGAGGCGATCCCGGCGACACCGCCGAGGCCGTTGCACGCCGGACCGCCGGCCCCGCCGGCCCCGCCGGTCCCGTTGTTGGTGGGCCCACTGACGTTCGAGGTGCCGCCGATGCTCAGGCCGCTCGTGGCCCCGTTGACGTTGTTCACGCTGCCGCCCGAACCGCCCGAACCGGCGTTGCAGATGGAGACGTTGGTCTGCGGAATCGTCGTCGTCGCACCGGGGGTTGCCGTCGTGGTCGTCGTGGCACCCACGGTGGTGGTCGTCGTGCCGCCGACGGTCGTGGTCGTGGTGCCGGTGCCGGCGGTCGTGGTCGTGGTGCCGGCGGTCGTGGTGCTCGTCGTGGCCGGCGCGGTGGTGGTCGTGACGTTCACGTCAGGGCCGGTGGCGCTGCAGGTCGACTGGGCCAGGATGACGTCGATCCCCAGCAGGTTCAGGTGCACGGCGTTCACCGTGATGGTGGCCGTGCCGGCCACGTTGTTCACGACCTGCTCGTTCAGGGTCAGCGACAGCACTGTCGGCAGGCCGGCGACCGGCACTGCGGTGAGCGGGACGACGGTGTTGGGCGCGGGGTTGGTCGGCAGGCCGCTGCTCCCCACGATCGTCGTGTTGCCGACCGCGCCGTTGCCGTCCGCACGGCAGGTGGAGGTGACCACGCCGAGGTTGGTGACGCCCAGGGTGACGTTGGCCACCCGGGCACCGCTCTCGGAGAACCCGAGGTGGTTGATGCCGGCGACGTTGCCGCCACGGGTGCACGCCTCGAGCAGCCCGACGCCCAGCAGGGCGCTGACGGGCAGCGGGATGCTGCCGGTGCTACCCGTGCCGGTGCAGCTCGTGCCCGAGGGCAGGAGGCCGGCGCCCGAGCCGATCGGGCCGTAGCCCCCCGTCGTCTCGTTCGCCGAGCCCGCCACCGTGGCCGAGAGGGGCGTCCCGGCCAGGAAGCCGGGAGTGGCGCTACCGGCCACCGCGGTCACGTCGGCAGTCGCCGGGCTGGCGATGTAGAAGAGGGTGGCTGCCCCCAACGTTGCCGCACACAGTAAGGCGACTCGCAGCTTCTGCATCCGAGTCCTCATCCGGCATCTCCTTGGCTCGTCGTGCGCAATCCCACCAGCAATGTCCCGCCTGCGCGAACCCTAAGGGCGAGCGGTCCCTCACGGGACGGACGGGGCAGACTAACCGACTTCGGACCCGCGAAGCCACCATCCGCGGGTTCGCGGCCTCTCAACCGGTGGTCTCCCGCTGCTCGACCAGGAAGGACCACAACTCACTGCCCGTGGCGACAGGCCCGCCGGGGGCGCTGCCGTGACCTCCGGCGCCTCCCTGGGCCGGGCCGGCACCCTGTCCGCCGGCGGGCGCGCCACCCGCCGGGCCACCTGGCCCGCCGGCCGGCGGGCCCTGCCCCGCGCCCTGCGGCGGGCCGCCGCCGGGACCGAACTGCGTCGCCCGCCAGGCCTCGAAGGCCGCTTCGTCCCGCCAGCGCGTGTACACGAGCCAGGTCGTCCGGTCGTCGTTGGGCCGGAGCAACTGGAACTCCTCGAACCCGTCCGACTTGCCGACCTCGCCGGCCCGGGCCGCGAACCGCTGGGCCATGACGTCCGCCCGCTCCGCGGGCACGGTGATGGCGTTGATCTTCACGATGCTCATGGCCGGAAGCTAGACCGCTTCCGGGCCGGGCTCCGGCCAGCGGCGCGCTAGACGGTGGCGGGCGGGGGCGAGGATCGGCGGTCCTGCAGCAGGGCGGTGACCGCCTTGCCGTCGGCCTTGCCTTTCGTGGCCGCCATGACCTTGCCGACGAAGAAGCCGGCCAGCTTGGCCTCGCCGCCCACGTAGCGGCCCCACTCCTCGGGCGCGCCGGCGATGGCCGCGTCGACGGCCTCGGCCACCACGTCGCCGGCCAGGGCCTCGAACCCCTTGACCCTGGCGATGTCCTCCGGGTCGCCGCCGGAGGCGACCATCTGGGCCAGCACCGCCTTCGCCTGGGTGGCCGTGAGTTGGCCGTCCCCCTCCATGCGCAGGACCTTGGCGAAGGCGGCCGGGTCGGGCGCAGGGCCGCCGGCCAGCTCGTTGGCCGCCCGGTTCAGGGCCAGCCGACCGTCCGCCCCGGCGCCGATGGCGGACAGCACGAGGTCGTCGAGACCGAGCTGCACCACGGTGGCCGCGGCCCACGCCCCGGAGGCGTCCAACCCGGCCGCGGCCAGCAGGGCCGACCGCCGCTCGGCCGGCAGGGCCGGCAGGCCGGCCCGGACCCGCCCGAGCCACTCGGCGGGCGGGGCGAGCGCGACGAGGTCCGGCTCGGGGAAGTACCGGTAGTCGTAGGCCTCCTCCTTGGAGCGCATCGACGACGTGCGACCGTCGTCCTCGTTCCAGTGCCTCGTCTCCTGGACGACCACCTCCCCCGCCTCCAGCAGGGCGACCTGTCGACGGGCCTCGTACTCGACCGCCCGCCCGAGCGAGCGGACCGAGTTGAGGTTCTTGATCTCGGCCCGGGTCCCGAGGGCGGCGCTGCCGACGGGCCGCATCGAGATATTGGCGTCGATGCGGAGCGACCCCTCCTCCATGCGGGCGTCGGAGGCGCCGATGGCCACGAGAATGGCCCGCAGCTCGTTGACGTAGGCCTTGGCCTGCTCGGACGAGCGGATGTCGGGCTCGCTCACGATCTCGACCAGGGGGACGCCGGCCCGGTTGTAGTCGACCAGGGAGTGGTCGGCGCCGGAGATGCGCCCGCCCTCACCGCCCACGTGGGTCGACTTTCCCGTGTCCTCCTCCATGTGGGCCCGGGTGATCCCGACCCGGCTGCCGTCGGGCAGCTCGAGCCAGCCGCCGACGTTGATGGGCTCGTCGTACTGGCTCACCTGGTAGTCCTTCGGCATGTCCGGATAGAAGTAGTTCTTCCGGTGGAAGATCGAGGGCTCGACCCGGCAGTGCAGCGCCAGGCCGACCCGCATGGCCAGCTCCACCGCCTGGCGGTTCAGCACGGGCAGCGACCCGGGCAGGCCCAGGCAGACGGGGCAGACGTTGGTGTTGGGCGGGTCGCCGAAGGCGTTGGGGCAGGCGCAGAACAGCTTGGTGGCCGTGGCCAGCTCGGTGTGGACCTCCAGGCCGACGACCATCTCCCAGTCGGTCGCCACCGTCGTCGCCATCAGCGGGCGCTCCGTTCGAGCACGGCGGCCGCCCGCAGCATGGTCGCCTCGCCCAGCGCAGGAGCCAGGAGCTGCACACCGACCGGCATGCCGTCTTTCCCGCTGCCGTAGGGCACCGACACGGCCGGGTGCCCGGCCAGGTTCGACGGGATCGTGCACACGTCGACCCGGTACATGGCCAACGGGTCGGCCGTCTTGGCGCCCAGGGCGAAGGCGGTCGACGGCGACGTGGGCGCGAGCAGCAGGTCGTACGCTGCGTAGGCCGCCTCGAAGTCGCGGATGATCAGCGTGCGCACCCGCTGCGCCTGCCCGTAATAGGCGTCGTAGTAGCCGGCCGACAGGGCGTAGGTGCCGAGCATGATCCGGCGCTTCACCTCGGGACCGAAGCCCGCGGCCCGCGTGCTGCCGTACATGGCGGTGATGTCGTCGCCGTCGACCCGCAGCCCGTAACGGACGCCGTCGTAGCGGGCCAGGTTGCTCGACGCCTCGGCGGTGGCGATCAGGTAGTACGCCGACAGCCCGAGGGAAACGGTGGGCAGCGACGCCTCGTCCACCTTCGCCCCGGCCGCCTCGAGGGCGGCGGCGGCCTCGGCCAGGCGGGCGGCGACGTCGGCGTCGATCCCGTCCGTGAGCTCGCGCAGGATGCCGACGCGCAACCCCTCGACGCCGCCGTCGAGCCCGGCGACGAGCGACGGTGCCGGCCGGGGGATCGACGTCGAGTCGGCCGGGTCGTGGCCGGCGAGGACCTCGAGGGCCAGGGCGGCATCGGCCACGGTCGACGCCAGGGGCCCGACCTGGTCGAGCGACGACGCGAAGGCGACCAGCCCGTAGCGGGACACCAGGCCGTACGTGGGCTTGACGCCGACCACCCCGCAGAGGGCCGCGGGCTGGCGGATCGAACCGCCGGTGTCGGACCCGAGGGCGAGCGACGCGAAGCCGGCCGCCACCGCCGCCGCGCTCCCCCCGCTCGACCCGCCCGGCACTCGCGTCGGGTCGTGCGGGTTGCGGGTCGGGCCGAAGGCGGAATTCTCCGTCGACGAGCCCATGGCGAACTCGTCGAGGTTCGTCTTGCCGACGATGACCGCGCCGGCTTCGCGCAGACGGGTCACGACGGTGGCGTCGTACGGCGGCCGCCACCCTTCGAGGATCCGGGACGAGCAGGTCGTCGGGATGCCCCGGGTGCAGAGGTTGTCCTTGAGGGCGACCGGGACACCGGCGAGCGGCCCGGGGTCGTCGCCCGCAGCCACCCGGCGGTCGACGTCGTCCGCCGCGGCCCGGGCCTCGTCGGCCAGGACGAGGTTGAAGGCGTGCAGCTCGTCCTCCCGATCGGCGATGGCGGCCAGGTGCTCCTCGACCACGTCACGCGCCGTCCGCGCCCCGGCCCGGACGTCCCGGGCGATCTCGACCGCCCCCAACTACGGGGCCTCGCCGAGGATCCGCGGGACGCGGAAGCGACCGTCCTCGGCCGCGGGGGCCATGGCCAGCACCTCGTCGCGGTCGAGGCTCGCGCCGGGAACGTCCTCCCGCAGCACGTTCACCAGCGGGAACGGATGGGCCGTCGGAGGGACGCCGGCCGTGTCGAGCGCGGCCACGTCGGCCGCCTGCTCCAGCACCGCGCCCAACTGCTCCGCGAACCGGTCGAGCTCGTCCTCCCCGACGTCGAGCCGGGCCAGCCGGGCGACGTGGGCGACGTCCTCTCGCGAGATCAGGGCCACCCGCTCATCGTAGGGCTCATCCGCCGGGGCGACCGGCGCCGTAGAGCGCGTACATGGGTGGGAGCGATGCACGGCCGGTCCTGAAACGCGCGGGTGTCGTGGCCGCCGGCCTGGCCCTGGGCGTGGGGGCGATCGCCGTCTTCCGCGGGAGCGGACCGCCCGCCTACAAGCCGGGTACGCCATCGGTGAGCGCCTTCCCGTTCGCGACCAGTGTCCCGGGCGCCACCGCGTCGCCGGCACCGGCCGCCCCCCTGCTCGCGGCCGAACCGGCCGATCCTGCCGCCGCGGTCGCCGCCTTCCTCCAGCCGCTCGCCGACGGTCGGCCCGAGGCCGCCTATCCCCTGCTCGACGCGCCCAGCCGGGTCCGCTTCTCCACCGCGGCCGGTTGGGCCCGGGCCCAGGTCGACCGGGCCCAACCGGTGACCTTCCAGGTGGGGGCGTCGCGCCCCAGCCCCGACGTGGCCGGCGGGGTCGAAGTCGACGTGTCGGCGACCCACCGGCCGTCGCTCGATTCGATCCGCGGCCTGGTGCCGGGTCGCAGCCTGTCGGTGTGGCTGGTTCGCCGTGAGGGCGACACCTGGCGCGTCGGCGCGGACCCGGTGAGCTTCCGGGCCGTCCTTCCCTCCGACGCCGGCGCCTCCGACGTCGTGCAGGGCTGGCTGAACCGGCTCGCCGCCTGCGACACGCCCGGCGCGGCGGCGCTGCAGGTGGGGCCGAACCTCTACGGGCCGGCCGGCCTGGTGCAGGCGCCGTGCCAGGCCCACGGGGCCTGGACCGCCGGCGTACCGGTCGGCCTCGACAAGACGCCCGACCCGAAGGCATTTCTGGCCGCCTTCGGGCCGGACGTGGGCACCTGGGCCCGGCTGGTGCCGGTCCGGGGGCCTGGAAGCAGCTTCATGGCCGCGGTCGCCCCCATGGGGGACGGCTGGCAGGTCATGGGAGTTGCGGTGGCGGGCCAGTGATCGACCATCCAACGACCCAGGAGTGATGCGTGTGTCCGTCATGAAGAAGTTGCGAGCCCCCGCCCTCCTGGGCGTCGGGCTCGTGCTGGCGACCCTCGTGCCGTCCGGCGCGTCCAGCCACCGTGAGGCCCCCCTGATCACTCAGGACCCGGTGGCCGACAACACCGACGTCTACGCGTTCAAGAGCCCCGACAACCCCGACACCGTCACCCTGATCGCCGACTGGATCCCCTTCGAGGAGCCGGCCGGCGGCCCGAACTTCTTCAACTTCGGTGACGACGTGCTCTACCAGATCCACATCGACAACAACGGGGACTCGATCCCGGACGTCACCTACGAGTGGCGGTTCACGACCGAGATCCAGAACCCGAACACGTTCCTCTACAACACCGGGCCGATCAACAGCATCACCGACCCGAACTTCAACTACCGCCAGTACTACGACCTGACCGTCGTCAAGAACGGCGTCCGGTCGACCATCGGCAGCCACCTCCCGGTGCCGCCGAACAACATCGGCCCCCGGTCCACGCCGAACTACCCGGCGCTCGCGGCCCAGGCGGTCACGACGCTCGGCGGCGGGGTCAAGAGCTTCGCCGGCCAGCGTGACGACCCGTTCTACGTCGACCTCGGCTCGGCCTTCGACCTGCTCGGCCTGCGCCCGTTGAACGGCGCGCACGTGCTTCCGCTGCCCAAGGCCGCGGGCGTCGACGGCCTCGGCGGTTACAACGTCCACTCCGTCGTGCTGCAGGTGCCCATCTCGGACCTGGTCACCGACCCGTCGAACCCGGTGATCGGCGTGTACTCGCAGACGAAGCGCCAGCAGGCTCGCGTGCTCTCGCCGACGGGCCCGGGGTCTGCGCCGCGCAACTCCGGGGCGTACGTGAACGTGTCCCGCCTCGGGAACCCGCTCGTCAACGAGGTCATCATCCCGCTCGGCCAGAAGGACCACTTCAACGCCTCGGAGCCGTCGGACGACGCCCAGTTCCTCGGGTTCGTCCAGGACCCGGAGCCGGCCCGGCTGATCCCGGTCCTGTACCCCGGCGTCACCGTCCCTCCTGCGCCCCGCAACGACCTGGTGACGATCTTCCTCACCGGCATCCCCGGCCTCAACCAGCCGGCCAACGTGACGCCGTCGGAGATGATCCGGCTCAACACGTCGACGCCGGTGACCGCCAACCCGAACCCGTTGGGCGTGCTGGCCGGCGACGTCCAGGGCTTCCCGAACGGCCGCCGCCTCGGTGACGACGTGGTGGACATCGAGCTGCGGGCCCTCGCCGGCGCCACGCCGTTCACGCCCGCCTTCGTCAAGTCGCCCAACAACCTGCTGGGCGACGGGGTGAACGGGAACGACCTGCCGTTCCTCAGCGCGTTCCCGTACGTGGCCACGCCCCACCAGGGCTACGACCACACCCACCACGCGGTGACCGGTGGCGACCTGCAGCCGGCGGCGCCGGTCGCGGCCACCACGCCGTCCTCGACGACCAGCACGGTCGCCCCCACGACCACCGTGGCTCCGACGACGACGACCGTCCGTCCGACCACCACCACGACGGTGGCGACGTCGCCGAACGCGGCCAACTGCGCGCTGATCAAGGCGCAGGCGCCGGCCAACTACGTCCAGTTGCAGCGGATCGGGTACTGCCCGTGATCGCGGGCGCGTGACCGAGGACC
>DATASA010000149.1:0-16822 GCA_036269435.1 Acidimicrobiales bacterium
GCCATGGACATGATCGCCGACCGGGTCATCGCCACCCGGGAGGCCACCTGGGACCCCACGTACCGCCGGACCCTCGGCTTCGCCAGCCTCGGAGGAGCGACCCTCGACAACGAGGAGAACTACCTCATGAAGAAGCTGTACACCGCGCTGGGCGCCATACAGGTCGAGAACCAGGCCCGCATATGACACTCCTCCACCGTCCCCGGTCTGGGGACTTCGTTCGGTAGGGGCGGCGCCACCGACTACCTGCAGGATCTGTCGGTCGCCGACTGCATCCTGATCATGGGGTCGAACATGGCCGAGTGCCACCCCGTCGGGTTCCAATGGGTGATGGAGGCCAAGCTGCGCGGCGCGCGGGTGATCCACGTCGACCCTCGCTTCACCCGGACCAGCGCGGTGGCCGACACGTTCGTGGCCCTCCGGGCCGGCAGCGACATCGCCTTCCTCGGCGCCATCGTCAACTACATCCTCAGCAACGGCCGCGAGTTCCGCGAGTACGTCACCGCATACACCAATGCCTCGGCGATCATCGACGAGCGCTTCCAGGACACAGAGGACCTGGACGGGCTGTTCTCCGGCTGGGACGCCGACAAGCAGGCGTACAGCCAGGAGAGCTGGCAGTACGCGGGCATGACCGTCGCGGCCAGCGCCGGCCACCGGGAGGGAGCGCCCCAGGGCGAGGCCCACGGCTACGGCGCCAAGCTGACCAGCGGGGAGCCGCCCCAGGCCGACCCGACCCTCCAAGACCCCCGGTGCGTGTTCCAGATCCTCAAGCGTCACTACGCCCGCTACACCCCGGAGCTGGTCGAGGAGCTGTGCGGCGTCCCCAAGGAGCAGTTCCTCGACGTGGCCGAGGCGCTGTGCGCCAACTCCGGCCGCGAGCGCACCGGGGCGATCTGCTACGCCGTCGGCTGGACCCAGCACACCGTCGGCGTCCAGTACATCCGGACCGCGGCGATCATCCAGCTGCTGCTGGGAAACATGGGCCGGCCGGGCGGCGGCATCCTGGCCTTGCGGGGCCACGCCAGCATCCAGGGCTCGACCGACATCCCGACGCTCTACAACATCCTGCCGGGCTACCTGCCCATGCCCCACGCCGCGGTGCACCAGACCTTGGCCGACTACATCGAGGCCAATACCGCCCCCGCCGGCTTCTGGGGCCACGCCGATGCCTATTTCATCAGCCTGCTCAAGGCGTGGTGGGGCGACGCCGCCACCGCCGACAACGATTACGGCTACGACCGGCTCCCGTTCATCACCGGCGACCACTCGGCCTACCGGACGATCCTCGACATGCTCGACGGCAAGGTCGCCGGCTACTTCGTCCTCGGCGAGAACCCCGCGGTGGGCTCGGCGAACGGGGGCCTGCACCGGCGGGCCATGGCCAAGCTCGACTGGCTGGTCGTACGCGATCTCGTCGAGATCGAGACGGCGACGTTCTGGAAGGAAGGGCCGGAGATCGACACCGGCGAGCTGCGTCCCGCCGACATCGGGACCGAGGTCTTCTTTCTGCCGGCCGCGGCCCACACCGAGAAGGACGGCAGCTTCACCCAGACCCAGCGGATGCTCCAGTGGCACCACAAGGCGGTCGAGCCGCAGGGCGACTGTCGCTCCGAGCTGTGGTTCTACTGGCACCTCGGGCGGATCATCCGCGAGAAGCTGGCTGCGTCGACCGCCGAGCGCGACCGCGCCGTGCTCGATCTCACCTGGGACTACCCGCTCGTCGGCGAGACCCAGGGCCCGAGCGGCCCCCTGAGCGGGATGGGCGACCCCGACGCCGCTGCCGTGCTGCGCGAGATCAACGGCGTGGGCCCGGATGGGCGGGCCCTTCCGGGGTACACGGCCCTGAAGGCCGACGGCTCGACGGCGAGCGGCTGTTGGATCTACAGCGGCTGCTACGCGGACGAGGTGAACCAGACCGCCCGTCGCAAGCCGGGCCAGGAGCAGAACCGCTACGCGCTGGAGTGGGGCTGGGCCTGGCCGTCCAACCGGCGGGTGCTCTACAACCGGGCCTCGGCCGACCCCTCGGGCAAGCCGTGGTCCGAGCGCAAGCGGCTGGTCTGGTGGGACGAGCAGGCGGGCAAGTGGATCGGCGACGACGTGCCCGACTTCGTCGTCGACAAGCGGCCCGACTACGTGCCGCCCGAGGGGGCCAAGGCCGAGCAGGCGCTACGGGGCGACGAGCCGTTCATCATGCAGACCGACGGCAAGGGCTGGCTCTACGCCCCGAGCGGGCTGCTCGACGGCCCCCTGCCCACGCACTACGAGCCCCAGGAGTCGCTGTTCACCAACCCGCTGTACGCCCAGCAGTCCAACCCGGCCCGCCAGACGTTCCGACGCAGGTTCAACCGGTACAACGACCAGGATCCGGCCGGCACCTATCCGTTCGTGATGACGACCTACCGCCTCACCGAGCACCACACGGCCGGGGGGATGTCGCGGTTCTTGTCGCATCTGTCCGAGCTGCAGCCCGAGATGTTCTGCGAGGTCAGCCCTGCGCTGGCCGCGCAACGACGGCTGGTGAACGGCGGATGGGCCACGATCACCTCGGCCCGGACCGCCATCGAGGCCCGGGTCCTGGTGACGGATCGGGTGAAGCCGCTGCGCGTGCAGGGCCGGGAGCTCCATCAGGTCGGGCTGCCCTACCACTGGGGCTGGAAGGGCCTGGCCAGGGGCGACGCGGCCAACGACCTGTTCGCCCTCGCCCTCGACCCCAACGTCCACATCCAGGAGGTCAAGGCCGCGACCTGCGACATCCGACCGGGACGGAGGCCCCGATGACCACCACCGCCCCCACCACCACGTCCCCGACCCGGATGGGCTTCTTCACGGACACGTCGATCTGCATCGGCTGCAAGGCCTGCGAGGTGGCCTGCAAGGAGTGGAACAACGTGCCCGAGGACGGCTTGAACTTCCTCGGGACGTCCTACGACAACACGGGCGGGCTGAGCGCCGACACGTGGCGGCACGTGGCGTTCATCGAGCAGAAGGTCGCGGCGCCGTCGACCGGGCCCGAGCTGGATCCCCAGGCGCCGGCCCAGGCAGGCGACTCCGGCGTCAGGTGGCTCATGTCGTCGGACGTGTGCAAGCACTGCACCCACGCCGCATGTCTGGACGTGTGCCCCACCGGCGCCCTGTTCCGGACCGAGTTCGACACCGTCGTCGTCCAGCAGGACGTGTGCAACGGGTGCGGGTACTGCGTGCCCGCCTGCCCGTTCGGGGTCATCGACAAGCGGGAGGCCGACGGGCGGGTGTGGAAGTGCACCCTCTGCTACGACCGGCTGAAGTCCGACCTCGAGCCCGCCTGCGCCAAGGCGTGCCCGACCCAGTCGATCCAGTTCGGTCCCCTCGACGAGCTCCGGGAGCGGGCGGCCAACCGGGTCGGCGTGTTGCGCGAAGCGGGCGTGGCCGATGCCCATCTGTACGGCGCGGATGAGACGGACGGGGTCGGCGGGTTCGGCGCCTTCTTCCTGCTCCTCGACAAGCCCGAGGTGTACGGCTTGCCGCCCGACCCGGTGGTCACCACCCGTGACCTCCCGCAGATGTGGAAAGCGGCGGCCGGCGCGGCCGCGGCCCTGTTCGGCACGGTGGCGGCCGCCTGCCTCCGCCGGCGATGACCGACCCGGGAGGTCGGTCCCAGCAGCAGAGTGGTGCGAACGGACAGAACGGACAGGACGGTTACTACGGCCGACCCGTCCTCAAGCGGCCGGTGTGGCGGGGCTACATCGCCACCTACTTCTTCACCGGGGGCCTGGCCGGGGCGTCCTCGACCCTTGCCCTCGGGGCTCGGCTGTCGGGCCACCATCGGCTGGCCCGCTCCGCCATGCTCACCTCCCTCGCCGGAATGGCGGTGAGCGGCCCGCTGCTGGTCGCCGACCTGGGCAAGCCCGGCCGCTTCGCCAACATGCTTCGGGTGGCCAAGCCGACGTCGCCCATGAGCGTCGGGAGCTGGGTCCTCACGGCCTTCGCCCCCGCCGCGGCGGTGGCCGCGGCGAGCGACGTGACCGGCCTGCTCCCCGGGCTCGGAGCGGCGGGCGCGGCGGTGGCCGGGATCCTGGGCCCGGCCGTGGCCACCTACACCGCGGTGCTGGTGGCGGACACGGCCATCCCCGCCTGGCACGGCGCGGGCAAGGAGCTGCCGTTCCTGTTCGCCGGTAGCGCGGCGGCCAGTGCCGGCGGGGTGGCCATGGTCCTCACCCCGGTGGCGGAGGCGGGCCCGGCGCGGCGCATGGCCGCCATCGCCGGCGCCATCGAGATCGCCGCCTTCCGCAAGATGGAGGCCGCGTTGGGCGACGCGGGCAAGCCGTACAAGACGGGCAAGGCCGGCCGGCTGGCCCGCGCCGCCGAGGCCTGCACAGCCACGGGGGCCATCCTCGGCCTCGCCGCCGGTCGGCGCCACCGCTGCGCCGCCGTCGCCGCCGGCAGCCTGGTCGCGGCCGGTAGCCTGCTCACCCGCTTCGCCGTCTACCGGGCCGGGTTCGAGTCCGCCGACGACCCGACCGCCACCATCGCTCCCCAGCGCGAACGGGTCGACGCTTCCGGCCGGACCGTCTGAGGTCAGGAACGGTTCAGACCGGGAGCGAGTGGGTATCCCGGCTCCGATTCGAGCGGGAGGCGGGCGATGGCGCATCTCCGGAGGACGGTCCTGTTGTTGGGCGCGGCGCTCCTGCTGCCGGCCTCGACCGCGAGCGCCAGCTCCAAGCCGCCGCGGCCGCAGGTGGACGCATCCCAGCAGGTCACGCCGGACCCGAACCCGGTGCGGGTGTACGCCACCCCGTCCGTGGCGGTCGATCCCAAGGACGCCGACACGCTGGCCGTGAGCGACGGCGAGGGCCGCTCGGCCAACTGCAGGGTCCAGGTGTCCACCAACGCCGGCATGAGCTGGATGCAGACCGCCGACTTCACGCCGCCCGGCTACCCGGTGTGCGTGTACGGGAACCTCGGCTCCTTTGCCGACGTCACCTTCGGTCCCGACGGCACCCTCTACGTCGCCCTCTCGGGGCAGAAGGCGGGCGACTGGCGGCAGAAGATCTTCCTGGCCCGGTCCGATGACCTCGGCGCCCACTGGCAGACCGTCGAGCTGCCGAAGCAAGACCCCGACTTCGACCACCACGACGCCGGCCAGAGCGCCGCATCCTCGGACGTCGTCGACCCGGCGCACCCGCAGCGGGTGTACGTCGGCTGGTGGACCAACTTCAACCTCGGCCTCAGCGCGGTCCCCCCGGACGTGGAGCAGGACAACCTGACCCGCTTCCCGGGGCGCCCGAAGGTCGCGGTCTCCAACGACGGCGGGCGGACCTTCGCCGACCCGGTCGACACCGCCGGCGACCTCCAGGCCTGGCTCACCGAGCCGCACATGACCATGGGTCGCAACGGCGAGCTGTTCGTCTTCTACGGCGACCTCGTCGTCGACGACAACCTGCCCCCCGATCACAACCCGGACGGCCACCTGTGGTTCACCAGCTCGACCGACGGCGGCAAGACGTACGCCCCGGCCAAGGCGCTCTACGAGCGGACCCGGACCAAGGCCAGCAACTGGGCGTGGCTGCAGGCCGCCACAGGTGGCGTCGACCCTCACACGGGCGACCTGTACGTCGCCTTCGAGGCGGTGGGTTCCCCGGTCCCCGTCGGCCAGGGCCAGCCGGCACGGTGGTGACCACAACGCCGACCACCGTCGCCGGTCAGCCGTTCGCTCCGGT
Source organism: Acidimicrobiales bacterium (assembly GCA_036269435.1). Classification (GTDB taxonomy): domain Bacteria; phylum Actinomycetota; class Acidimicrobiia; order Acidimicrobiales; family AC-14; genus CADCTB01. The sequence goes on from DATASA010000149.1 coordinate 5,700, forward strand.
GAACTCGCTCCCGGGTGGGGGCGGGACGACGACCACCACGTCCCCGCCGGTGAAGGTCGCACCGCCGACCAGCGACCCGCCCGCGGCGGTGAAGTTCCTGCGCTCGACCGACAACGGCAAGACCTGGAGCGAACCGGTCAAGGTCAACGACGTCGACCCCGCGGCCCACTGGGGCTGCTGCACGTTCGAGCCCCGCATGAGCGTGGCGCCCAACGGCCGCATCGACGTCGCCTGGTACGACTTCCGCAACGACCCGGCCTACGACCCCAGCCAGAAGAGCGTGGGCAACCAGGACCGGTTCCAGGACGTCTACTACTCGTACTCCACCGACGGCGGTCGCTCCTGGGCGCCGAACATGAGGGTCACCGACCGCATGATCGATCGCAGCCTCGGGGTCCACAGCGGGAACTACGGGCTGAAGGGCCCGATCGGGCTGATGTCGACCGACTCGGCCGCGTTCATCGCCTGGGACGACACCCGCAACAGCGTGGGCGACACCCAGGCCCAGGACATCTATCTCGGCCGCGTCAGGTTCCCGGCCCAGAAGGCCGTCTTCGCCACCAGCGCGCCGGCCAAGGCCAACCACCTGCTGTGGAGCCTGCTCGGCGCCGCCATCGCCCTGGCCGTGGCCGGCGCCATCCTCCTCGCCGCGCAACGGTGGCGACGGAACGCAGTCTGACGCCGGCGGTCAGGTCTGCCGGACGATCGTGCCCGTCCCCACTTGAGGCATGGATCCGTCGCACGCGGTCGACACCGCGGTCACCGTCACCGTGAACAGACCGACCGTCGCGTAGTGGTGCATCGCGTCCCCGGTGAAGATCATCTTCTTCGTCGGCGTCGGCCATCCGCCGAGGCTGCTGTTGCAAGGGAGGTTGTCGAATCCTGTGGCGACGCGTTCGGGCGGCGAGCCGTCACCCCAGTTCACCGTCACATCGCGGAGCCAGCCGTCGGCATCGTCGATCATGCCGGCGATGGAAACCCACGTCGGATCGTTTTGCAGGTTCGCGGGCAGGACCGTCGAGTCGACCGAAACCGTCGGCAGCGAGGGTCCCTGCGCCGAGGAGACGCCGGGGCCGACCTCGAGCGTGCCCAAGAGAGCTGCCTCGACGTTCGGCTCGCTGCAGCTCCCGGTGATGGGCGCAACCGCGAAAGCCCACCTCCCGTCCAGGTTGTAGATGTGGCTGGTGTGGAAGCTGACCGGACCGTGCCCCTGCGGGCCCGGGCACTCGAACGCCGTCCCCTGGGCGAACTGGGCCCCGTCGCCGAAAGAAATCGCCAGCCCGCAGCACACGTGGTCCGAGCTCGACAGCTCGACGTCGAACTGCACGACGTCGCCGGCCTTGGGCGTGGCCTTGTCCGTGCGGAGGGTGATCGAAACCCCCTTCGACACAGCCGTCCACGACGTCTGGCCAGGTGTGAACGGGATTTCTACGCCAGGCCCATACATCGCGTTCGTGGATCGGACGACGGCCGGAGTCGGAGTGGTCCTGGCCGCCGTCACGGTCGTCGTCGGTGCGACCTGACGCACGCTGGTGGAGGTGGTCGGGCGGGTGGTCGTCGTCGACAGTGAGGTGGAGGTCGCGACCGGGGCCGGGGACGAAATCGTGGTCTCGTCGGTGAGCAGCGAGACGCCGGAGCCGGCGGCGTGGGCCTTGCCGGGCGCCCCGGGAGGGGGTCCGACGGCGACCGCCGAGGTGATGCCGGCCAGCAGCAGGATGCCGACCACCGCGGCAAGGACCGTCATTCGCGCCCGCTCGCCGTCGCCGGTCACCCCGGTGACATCGGCACGTCCATCCGCGACCTTGAGGGGTAGCGTTGCCGGCGTGAGCGTCACCTCCGAGTTCGAAGCCCGGCGGCAGGCGATCGCCGCCGCCCACCTCAAGCCGGCGGCCGCGCGGCCGACGTCGAGCGCCCGGGGCGTGCACCACGTGGCCCTGATCTGCAGCGACGTCGAGACGACCGTGCGCTTCTATCAGGACCTGCTCGGCTTCCCCCTGGTCGACGTGATGGAGAACCGGGACTATCCGGGCTCGACCCACTTCTTCCACGACATCGGCCACGACAACCTGCTGGCCTTCTTCGACTTCCCCGGGCTCGGGCTGCAGCAGGCGGTCGAGGCGGTGGGCGCCGTCCAGCACATCGCCATCTCGGTCGACCCGGTGAACTTCGAGGCGGCCCGGGACCGCCTCGACGCCGCGGGCGTCGCCTACCTGGGGCCCGACCGCGGCCTGGTCACGTCGCTGTACGTCAAGGACCCCGACGGCATCCAGATCGAGCTGATCGCCGAGCCGCTACGGGTCATGGACGGCCGCCCGATCGGCTAACCGCTGGCTCCGCCGGCGAACTCGCGGGGCTCGACCAGCACGAGCCAGTTGCCGGAGTTGTCCCGGAAGACGGCCTCGACCCCGTACGGACGCTCCGACGGCAGTTGGACGAAGTACACGCCCTTGGCCGACAGCTCCTCGTAGGTCTTCTGGCAGTTGTCCGTGCACAGGCCGAAGCCGCCCATGGTCCCGTTGGCGAGGGATCGGCGGATCGACTCGGCCACCTCGGCGTCGAGCGGGGGCCCGGGAACCATGAGGGTGACGTCCAGCTCGGGCTGCTCGGGGTGGCCGACGGTCACCCAGCGGAAGCCTTCGCCCATGCGGACATCCGATCGGGGCTCGAAGCCGAGCACGTCGACGTAGAAGTCCCGGGCCTCGTCCTGGTCGGTGACGTACAGGGTGAAAAGCGAGATGTTCGTGATCATGCGGTCAAGCTACGGCTGGGTCCCCGGATCGGGCTTCTCCGAAATTGCGGAATCGTCGGCGGGAGGCGGCCGGGTGTCGCTGAGCCCGTGCATGAACACGTAGCAACCCGGGATGTGGGGGGCGCCGGCGACCGCGAAGCGGGCCTGGTACTCCGACGGGGACACGCCCACGAGCTGGCGGAACCGGCTGCTGAACGATCCCAGGCTGCTGTAGCCGACGAGCATGCACACCTCGGTGACGGTGAGGTTGGTCGCCCGGAGCAGATCCTGGGCCCGCTCGATCCGGCGCTCGGCCAGGTACAGCGCCGGCGTCTTGCCGTAGGTCGCCGCGAAGCAGCGCAGGAAGTGGTACTTCGAGACACCGGCCGCGGCCGCCAAGCCGTCGAGGTCGAGCGGCTCCGCGTACTCCCGGTCGGCGAGGTCCCGGGCCCGGCGCAGGTGGACGAGGAGGTCCTCCGGTACGCGCACGGGTCAGGCGCCGGGTCGGGTCAGCGCACGCGGGAGTCGCACACCGGGCAGCCGGCCAACGGTGCGGGGTGGCCCTCCAGCCGGTGTCCGACCTCGAGCTCGGCGCGGATGAGGATGCGCACGTTCGCGGCAGCCTCCTCCAGTTCGTCGCTCATCGCCCTTCTTGTCGGCAGCCACGGGCGATCGCTTTACGCCGACTCGAGCACGACGGCGATGCCCTGGCCGACGCCGATGCACATGGTGGCCAGGCCGTGGCGCCTCCCCGAGCCCGAGCGGGCCAGCTCATGGGCCAGCGTGACGACGATTCGCGCGCCCGAGGAGCCGATGGGGTGGCCCAGGGCCAGCGCCCCGCCGTTGACGTTCAGCCGGGCCGGGTCGAGCTCCGGCCACTCGGCCAGACAGGCCAGCACCTGGGCCGCGAAGGCCTCGTTCAGCTCGACGGCGGCGAGGTCGCCCCACCGCACGCCGGCCGCGGCGAGGGCCCGGTTGGCCGCCCCGACCGGCCCGATCCCGTAGAGCTGGGGCTCGACCGCGGCGGTGGCCCGCGACACCACCCGGGCCAGCGGCCGCCGGCCGGTCTCGGCCACGAGGTCCTCGTCGACGAGCAGGAGGGCGGCGGCGCCGTCGGCGAGGGGCGAGGCGTTGCCGGCGGTCACCCGCCCGTCCTCCCGGAACACCGGCCGTAGGCGGGCCAGTGCATCGAGCGAGGTGTCCGGGCGCGGGCACTCGTCGCACCTCGAGGCGACGCCGGGCACGGCGACCACTTCGGCATCGAACCGTCCTTCGTCCCACGCGGCGAGCGCCTTGCGGTGACTGGCCAGGGCGAACGCGTCCTGCGCCTCCCGGGACACGCCGTACCGGTCGGCGAGGATCTCGGCGCCCTCCCCCAGCGAGACGGTCCACGCCGGCGGCATCCGGGGGTTGACCAACCGCCAGCCGAGCGTCGTGGCGACCGGCGGGCCCGCACCTTCCGGGCCCATCGAGACCCACGGCGCCCGGCTCATGGACTCGACCCCTCCGGCGACGGCGACCCGGGCCTCGCCGGCGGCCACGGCCCGGCTGGCCTGGGCCACCGCCTCCATCCCCGACCCGCACAGCCGGTTCACCGTGGATCCCGGGACCGTCAGCGGCAGCCCGGCGAGCAGCACGGCCATCCGGGCCACGTTGCGGTTGTCCTCGCCGGCCCCGTTGGCGGCGCCGAACCACACGTCGTCGATCCGGCCGGGGTCGATCTCCGGCACCCGGTCCACCAGGGCCCGTAGGACGGTGGCAGCCAGGTCGTCGGGGCGCACGCCGGCCAGCGCCCCCCGGTACCGGCCGATCGGCGTGCGGACGGCGTCGAGCACGTACACCGGCCTCACCCCGGGCCGTCGCCCTCCCAGGCCGCCCGCAGCACGCAGCGCAGGCCGCCTTCGTCGACCGGCCGCGGGTTGGGAGGCGGGTCGGCGGCCACCTCGGCCGCCACCGCGTCGACCGCCTCCTCGGGCATGCCCAGCTCGCCGAGCGACGTGACCAGCCCGAGCCGGACGGCAAGGTCGTGCACGCCGGTCGACGCCCGGCCCGCGCCCACGGCCACCGCCATGCGGGCGGCCAGCGGGCCGAGCACCGGTTCGTTGAAGGCGACGACGTGGGACAACAGCGCGGCGTGGGTCTCGGCGTGAGGGAGGTCGTAGCGGCCCCCCAGGACGTGGCACAGCCGGTGGTGCAGGCCGGCTCCGGCCGTGGCCAGGGCCATGCCGGCCTGGCAGGCGGCGACGAGCGCCCGGCTCCGGGCCTTGGCGTCGGTCGGCGCGGCCACGATGGCCGGCAGCGCCTCGACCATGGCCCGGGCCCCCTCCAGCGCGAGCGGGCTCGACAGCGGGCTGGCCCCCACCGCCCACAGCGCCTCCAGGCAGTGGGCCAGGGCGTTCATCCCGCTGGCCGCCGTGGTCAGCAGGGGCAGGCCGAACGTCAGCTCCGGGTCGTAGACGACGGTCCGCGGCACCACTGCGGTGTCGCGCCCGGTGACCTTGCGGCCGCCGCTCGTCGTGCCCCAGATCGGCGTCATCTCCGAACCGGCGTACGTCGTCGGCACGGCCACCAGCGGGAGCCCGGAGAGGGCGAGCACCTTGCCCAAGCCAGTCGCCGACCCGCCGCCCAGCGTCACCACGCCGTCGGCGCCCACCCGCAGGGCGTCGGCGGTGACCTCCTCGGCCAGCTCCGTCGGCACGTGGCGACGGACCCCGTCGACCCGCCACGTGAGGCGGTGGTCGAGCAGGGCGGCCAGGCCGTCGGCCTCCGCTCGCGACGACCCCGACGTGATGAGGACGACCTGATTCAGGCCCAGCCGGTCCAGCTCGTCAGCCAGGTCCCAACGGGCACCGAGGCCGAACACCACCCGGACCGGAAGGCCTTCGTAGGAGAACGCGACCACGCCGGTCACGGGGCCATTGCCGCCCGCAGCGCCCGCAGGGCCTCCAGCTCCGGCCCGGTCGGAGCGGCCGTGGTCGTCACACGCCCGGCCACACGCAGCTCCCAGCCGGTGGCGGCCCGGACGTCGTCGACCGACGTGCCGGGGTGGACCGCGCGCAGCTCCAGCTCCCCCCGGTCCGGGCTCCGCTCCAGCACGCCGAGGTCGGTGATCACGACGGTGGGGCCCGGACCGGGCACCGACGTCCGGAAGTCCACCTGCTCGACGAACGTCCGCCGGCTGTGTCGCAGCACGACCACCACCCGGCGGGCCGAGGACGCGATCTCGGGCGCCCCTCCGGCGCCGGGCAGGCGGACCTCCGGGGCGTCGTACCGACCGATCACCGTCGTGTTGAGGTTGGCGTGGCGGTCGATCTGCGCCGCGCCGAGGAAGCCGACGTCGACGCGGCCGGCTTGGAGCCAGTAGTTGAAGATCTCGGGAACGGACACGACGGTATCGGCCGTGTCCGCGAGCTCGCCGTCGCCGATCGACAGGGGCGGGACGGCCGGCTTCGAGCCGATGGTGCCCGACTCGTAGATCAGCACACAGGCCGGGGCGTGCAGGCGGCGGGCCAGGTTGGCGGCCAGGCTGGGGAGGCCGATGCCGACCAGGCACACGTCGCCGTCGGCCAGCTGCCGGCTGGCGACCACGGTCATCGTCTCCTCTGCAGTGGGCTCGGCCGGCTCAGCCACCGACGTGCGCCGCCATCCAGGCCGAGAAGGTGTCGCGGTCGCGGCTGATGGCGTCCCACGCCCGGTAGAAGGCGTTGTCCCGCCGGCTGTAGCCGGCGGCGTAGGACGGGTGCGCACCGCCGGGGACGACGGCGACCGCGGTCACGACCCACCCGGGCAGCACGACCGACCCGGGCCGCGGCTCCAGCCGGTCGACCAGCTCCTCCACCGTCACCAACGACCGCCGGGCGGCCAGGACCGCCTCCCGCTGCACGCCGGTGATCCCCCACAACATCACGTTGCCCGCCCGGTCGCACTGTTGGGCGTGGATGACCGTGACGTCCGGGTTGAGGGAGGCGACCGCGGTCAACTCCTCGCCGGTGAACGGGCAGGTCACCGTGGCCACCGACGAGGTCACCGCGCCCAGGTCCGTGCCGCGATACCCGCGCAGGACGGCCATGGGCAGCCCCGAGGCGCCGGCGACGTACCGGTTGGCCATGCCGGCGTGGCTGTGCTCCTCCAGCGCCAGCGGCCGGGGCCAGCCGTGCTCGACCGCGTCGCGCAGGCGGTGCAGGGAGCCGACGCCCGGATTGCCGCCCCACGAGAAGATGAGCCGTTCGGCGCAGCCCGCGCCGATCATCTGGTCGTAGATCACGTCGGGGGTGAGCCGGGCCAGCGTCAGGCTCCGACGCCCCTGGCGCACGATCTCGTGCGCCGCCGCGAACGGGATGAGGTGGGTGAAACCCTCCAGGGCGACCAGGTCGCCGTCGCTCACCAGGCTGGCGACGGCGTCGGGCAGCGTCGTGATCTCGGCCATCGGACGCAGTCTGCCCCTCGGTCGTCGCAGCCCGTGCGCTCGGGCTGCCGAAAGGTCCGTGACCGAAGGAACCCGGCGGGTAGCGTCGCTTCTCTGAGATCCTTCGACGTCATCATCGTGGGCGGTGGCTTCGGTGGCGCGTTCGTCGCCCGCCACCTGCAGGAGCTGCTCGCCGGTCGACGCCGGCCCGGTGGGCCGCGCGTCCTGCTCGTCGCGCCCGAGAACTTCCTCCTGTTCGCCCCCCTGCTGCCCGAGGCCGCGGCCGGCGTCATCGAGCCGCGCCACGCGGTGATCCCCCTGCGGGAGATGCTGCGCCGCACCGAGCTCCTCGTCGGCCACGTCGAGAGCATCGACCTGGCCGGCCGGACCGCGGTGGCCGTCGACCTGGGTGGCACCGAGCACCTCCTGGCCTGGGGACAGTTGGTCATGTCGCCGGGCTCGGTGCCCATCGTCGTCGCCGTCCCCGGCCTGATCGAGCACGCGGTCGGATTCAAGACGCTGCCGGACGCCATCTGGCTGCGCAACCGGGTACTGCACCAACTCGAGGCCGCCGACGCGGTCGAGGATCCCGTGCGCCGGCGCGAGCTGCTGACGTTCACGTTCGTGGGTGGCGGATATGCGGGCGTGGAGGCGCTGGCCGAGCTGCAGTCGCTGGCCCACGACGCCCTGCACACCTACCCGCGGCTCAGCCGCAACGACCTGCGGTGGGTCCTCGTCGAGGCTCGGGAGTCGCTGCTGCCCGGGCTCGACCCCAGGCTGGCCCGCTACGCCGAGGGGAACCTGCGCAAGCGGGGGGTCGAAGTGCTGCTCGACACGTGGCTCGAGAGCTGCGTCGACTGCCAGGTGGTGCTCAGCGGACATGGAGTGCCGCCCTACCGCTCGGAGACGATCGTGTGGGCCACAGGCCAGCGGCCGTCGCCCCTCGTGTCCCAGCTCGGCCTGCCGACCGACGAGAAGGGCCGGCTCATCGTGGACGACCACTTGCGGGCCACCGGCCGCGCCGACGTCTTCGGCCTGGGGGACGCCGCCGCCGTCCCCGATCCCGACGGCGGCACGTGCCCCGGGACGGCCCAGCACGCGGTCCGTCAGGCCAAGGTCTGCGCCCAGAACGTGGCCGCCGCCCTGGGCGTCGGCGAGCCCGCCCGGTTCGCCTACCGCAACCGCGGGCTGGCGGTCACCCTTGGTCGCAACAACGGTGCGGCGCAGGTGTTCCGCTTCACCCTCACCGGGGTCGTGGCGTGGTGGGCGGGCCGGTCGTACCACCTGCTCATGACGCCGGGACTGGCCCGGAAGTTCCGGGTCATGGGCGACTGGATCACCGCCCTGATCTTCCCCCGGGACCTGTCCCAGCTGGGCGCCCTCGGCCGCCGCGCCCCGCTCGAGTAGCGCCCGCCCGTGCCGCGCCGGCTGCCGACACGCGTCGTCGTCGCGGCGGCGATGCTGGCGGCCGTCGCCACCGGGTGCCGTTCCGGAGCGAAGCCGGCGAGTTCGGCCGACACCACCACCACGGAATCGGTCGCCACCGCGCGGTTCCTGGCCAAGGCCAAGCAGCTCGGTGCCATCGGCCCCGACGACGAGATCCTGCTGCTGGGCCTGGACTACTGCGGCCTCGCCCGCCGCGGCCCGATCGGCGACGCGGTTTCCGCCAACTTCCACGGCTTCTCGCAGAACGACCGCATGCAGGCGTCGTTCATCCTCACCGCGGCAGGAACGGACCTCTGTCCCGATCAGGCCCAGGCGCTGAGCCAGGCCGCGGCCCAGGTGCTGACCCTCAGCTGATCCCGGCGGCACGCCGACCGGTACGGTGAGGCGTGTCGATCCTGAGCCGGACCAGGGACCTGCTGGTCGGCACCATCGAGCCCGCCGTGTTCGGTCCGGCGGTCCCGGTCGAGATCGCCGCCCGCCACCTGCCCGGCGAACCACTGCCCTACGCCGACGCGGTGGCCGGCCCCTTCGAGCCGTTCGACCTCGGCGGTCGCTGGGGGCCGACGTGGGGCACGACGTGGTTCCGACTCCGGGGCGACGTCCCCCCGGCCTGGGCCGGCGAGGAGGTCACCCTCCGCTTCGCCATGACCGCGCCGGCCGAGGCGCTGCTCTGGAACCGGGGCGTCCCCGCCGTCGGCCTTTCCTGGCTCCGGCGCGACGCGGTGCTCCTGCGCCGGGCCGAGGTGTTGGAGCCGGTGGAGTGCTACGTCGAGGCCGCGGCCAACCCGCCGGTCCCGCCCCACGACGCCCGAATCGATTGGCCCTTGCTCCTCGCCGACCCCGCTGGAGAGCCCCGATTCCGGCTCACCCGCTGCGAGCTGGCCGTGCGCCGCCGGGAGGTCTACGGCCTCGTGTGCGACCTGCGGACGGTCCTGGCCCTGGCCGACGCGTCGCCCCGCGACTTCGCACCCCTCGAGGCGCTGGCCGCGCTGTTCGCCGCCCTCGACCCCGACGAGGTCCCGGCGACCGCACCCGAAGCGCGAGCCGCGCTGGCCAAGCTGCTGGCCCGCCCGGCCGCCATGGCCGAGCCGGGCCATCACCGGATCACGGCCGTCGGCCACGCCCACATCGACACCGCGTGGCTCTGGCCCATGCGCGAGACGGTCCGCAAGTGCGCCCGCAGCTTCGCCAACGCGGTGACCCTCATGGAGGAGTACCCGGAGTTCTCGTTCGTCTGCTCGGCCGCCCGGCACCTGGCCTGGATCGAGGAGCGCTACCCGTCGCTCTTCACGCGCATCAGCGAGCGCGTGGCCACGGGCCAGTTCCAGCCCGTCGGCGGCATGTGGGTGGAAGCCGACTGCAACCTGCCGTCGGGCGAGTCGCTCGTCCGCCAGATCGTCCACGGCCAGCGCTGGTACCTGAGCCGCTTCGGCCGCGAGTGCACCGAGATGTGGCTTCCCGACGGCTTCGGCTTCCCGGCCAGCCTTCCCCAGATTCTCGCCGAGGCGGGCATGGGCTGGTTCGTGTCGCAGAAGCTCTCCTGGAACGAGGTCAACCCGTTTCCCCACCACACGTTCTGGTGGCAGGGCCTCGACGGCACCCGCGTCCGGGCCCACTTCCCACCGGCCGACACCTACAACGGGGACATGAGCCTGCCCGAGCTGCTGCGGGCGCCGGCCGCCCACGACGGCGGCGCCCGCTCGCTCTACCCGTTCGGCCACGGCGACGGAGGGGGCGGCCCCACCCGGGACATGGTGGAGGCGGGCCGCCGGGCCGCCGACCTCGCCGGAGCGCCGCAGGTGGCCATGGAGCCGCTGGCCGCCTTCTTCGCCGCGGTCGAGGCCGACCCCGCTCCCCTGCCGGTCTGGACCGGCGAGCTGTACCTCGAGAAGCACCGGGGGACGTTCACCAGCCAGGCCGCGACCAAGCTCGCCAACCGGCGGGGCGAGATCCGGCTCGCCGCGGCCGAGCTGTGGTCGACCGTGCGCCCCGACGCGGCCGCGTGGCCGGCGGACGAGCTGGACCGGGCCTGGAAGCTGCTGCTCGTCAACCAGTTCCACGACGTCCTGCCCGGGTCGTCGATCCACTGGGTCTACCGGGACGCGGCCGCCGACTCGGCCACGCTGGTCGGCGTCGCCGACGGGCTGATCGACGACGCGCTCGGCGCGCTCACGGCAGCCGTCGACACGTCCACCGCCGTCGCCCCGGCGGTGGTGTACAACGCGACGCCGTATGCCCGCCAGGAGCCGGTCGGCGAGGTCGGCGTGAGCGTCACCGTCCCGTCGATGGGCTACGCCGTCGTCGACCTGGCCGCTCTCCAGACCGGGGCGGCGGTCGAGGTCGGCGGCGACTGGATCTCCAACGGACTGCTCCGGGTGCAGTGGGACGACGAGGGGCGGCTGACGTCGGTCCGCGACCTCGAGCATGACCGGGAGGTGCTCGTTCCCGGGCGTCCGGGCAACGTGTTCCAGCTCCACGAGGACCGTCCCGCGGAGTACGACGCGTGGGACGTCGACCGCAGCTACCTCGACGACGTCGAGGAGC
>DATASA010000150.1:0-2874 GCA_036269435.1 Acidimicrobiales bacterium
TGGTCGACATGCACGAGGTCGGGTCACTCGAAGCGCGGAGGCCGAGGAGCTGGCCGACCGTGTGACAGACGGCGGTGATGGCGTCGTCGGTGGAGAGGCCCGGCGTCACCGCGAAGGCCGCCCCGACGAGATGCCCGGCCGCGCATGCGTTTGCCACCTCGATGGTCGGGCCGGCCCCCGTGACGCTCGGGGGGACCATGCAGGCCGAGGCCACGGAGTACCCGGCCGTGCCGTTCAGGAAGCACGCACCGACGTTGGCGTCATCCACCACCACGCCGATGAACGGAAGCTCCGGGTGGGCACCACGGACGGAGTTCCACGCGTCGGTGACAGCCTTGATCACCCCGTGCATTCGAGCGTCTCCAGTCCGGTCGAACAGCCAGAAAGCTCGAATGTCGGCGGTCGTCGCGCCGCCGTCCCACTTATAGCGGCCCCAATGGGGCGGGCAAGCGTTCGCTGCGTCGCAGGGGGCGCCGGGCGTGGCCGAACCTGGCGAGACACCGGCTACCTCCAGAACTCGGTAGACCTTTGTGAAGTACAGGTTGCCGGCGTCGTCCAGAGCCAGCAGCCCGAACCCAGGGTCGAGCTTCGCAGCCGTCGCCTGTACCCCGTCGGTCACGGGAGCCGTCCCGGCCCCGGCAACCAGGGTCGACGTCCCGTTGGGCGCGTCCCGCTCGATCTTCTGCCCGTCGGTGACGAAAACGTTCCCCGCACGGTCGAGCACGAACGCGCTCATCTGGCGGACATACGCCAGCCGCGGCGAAGCGTTGCTGATCGTCGCGCCGGCGATGCGGAGGATGTTGTATTTGTCGAGGACGTACAGCGCGCCGTCGGCACCGACGGCCATGTCCATGATAGGTCGCAGGACGCTTTGGAGCGCAGCCGCGGGATACAGGATGTCCCGCCCGTCAGGGACCACTCCGGCGATTGTCGTGATCACGCCGGCGGCGTCGACTCGACGGATGAACGCGTAGCCACTTCCGAGCACTTCGTCGTCGATGTAGAGGTTGCCGCTCCCGTCCAGCGCCAGAGCTGCCGGTCCCGACAGACCGGCGTCGGTGGCCGGACCCCCGTCGCCGGTTGAGCCGGTGGACCCGTCCCGGCCGGCGACGACCGTCACCGTTCCGTCCGGCGCCAGCTTGACGACGTGACGGCCCTCGCTCAGGTAGAGGTTTCCGGCCCCGTCGACGACCATCCCCTGGGGCATCGACCGGCGAACGGTACGTATCACGCCCGACTTGTCGACAAAACGCACGGTGCCGTTACCGAGGTCGGCGATGAAGGTCCCTGTCGGACCCGTGCGCACGAAGTAGGGGGACAAGAGCTGTGCCGCGGTCGCCTGTGCGCCGTCGCCCCCGTAGTCGACCGTCCCATTGCCGGCGATGGTGATGATCACACCGGTTGGGTCGACTCGCCGGACCCGCTTGTTGTTGGAGTCGGCGATGTACAGGTTGCCCGCCTTGTCGACGACGACGCCTCTGGGGCTGTTGAGGATGGCCGACGTCGCAGGGCCGCCGTCGCCCGAGAAGCCGCCCGGAAGTGAGTTCGTACCGGCGACGGTGCTGACCACGCCCTTGGCATCAACGCTCTCGATCGTGTTCCCATTGGTGAACAGCACCCGGCCCGCCGGTGTGACTGTCAACCCGAAGGGGTTCGGGGTGCGGGCCAGGGTCTCCACGGTGCCTGCCGGCAAGACGGCTCGGATGGTCCCGGCGGCGAGGTCGGAGATGTACAGGGTGCCGCCGGCGTCGAATGCGATGCCGAACGGCGACACGCCGGCCGACAACGCCGGCCCGCCGTCGCCGGCCGTTCCGCCGGTGCCGTTTCCGGCGATCGTGGAGATCCGGCCGTCGGCGCCGATCCGTCGAACCCGACCGTTGGCGGTGTCGGCGACCACGATGGCCCCGTCAGGCGCGACGGCGATTCCCTCCGGCTCGTTCAGCGCCGCTGCGGTCGCCGGGCCTCCGTCGCCGCTGAAGCCGGCCGTGCCGGACCCGGCCAACGTCGTGATGATGCCGGCCGGCGACACTTTTCGAACGCGGCTCAAGGTCGGTTCCGAGATGTAGACGTTCCCGGCGGCGTCGCCGACCACCGTCTTCGTCGGGCCCAAGGGCGCCCCGACCGCCGGCCCGCCATCGCCGTCGAATCCCCCGGCATCGTTGCCGGCTACCACGGACTCCACTCCGGTCGTGGGATCGATCGCCCGGACCACGGTGGCGTACCACGCGCCCGGCGGCGGGAGCTCAGGGGCCGTCGTCGGGCCGTCGACTTCGAGCACCCGGTCTCCGACCAGGCCGACACCGACGGGTGACTGCCCGACGTTCGTGGCGGCGCCGTGCCCCAGCCCACCAGCGAAGGTGGTCAGCGAGCCGGCAGCCGGCACGGCGGCCCCGGCCGATGTCGCCAGCATGCCGGCCACGAGCGTTCCGATCACTGCGTGGGGTGTGGCTCGACCCACGAGCCAGGACAGGCGAGCCCCGATGGACTTCCGGGCTACGCCGGCTTCGACCACGACTGACCCCCCGCCATGCCGGTCGCCGATGGAGACGCCGCACGCTGCTGATGTGCCGCTCAATCTATCGGCCGGCAGGAACCCGGACTTGAGCGATGCGCTGCCGGCGCGGAGCCCGCCGGCGTGGCGCCGACGTCGAGGCAAGCGGTTCCGGTAGCGCCAGCCTCTAGCCCGACAGGGCGTCGATGATCTCCCCCTGCAGGGACGTGAGGTAGTCGTACACCGCGAAAGCCGGAGCCCGGGGGTCGCGACGGTCGAGCGGCCGGTCGTAGCGGTCCTCGGTGATCTCCAGCCTCGTGCCGAGGACCAGGCGGACCTCGTTGACCGCGCGCATCCAGGCGGTGAGCTGCTCCTCCTCGAGG
>DATASA010000151.1:0-2942 GCA_036269435.1 Acidimicrobiales bacterium
GGACGAGCGGCGATCAGCACGCGGGAGACGGCCTACAAGGTCGGCCACATCCGCAAGGACCCGCGAGTGTCGCTCTTCGTCATGTCCGACGATTTCTGGAGCTGGATCCAGGTCGACGGCACCGCCACCGTCGTGTCCCTCCCCGACGCGATGGAGCCACTGGTCGCCCACTACCGCGCCCTCGCCGGCGAGCACCCCGACTGGGACGACTACCGCCGGGCCATGCAGGAGCAGCAGCGGGTGATCGTGCTCGTCGACATCGCCCGGGCCGGGCCGGACCAGCACCGCTGACCGATCGTAGTGGCGTCCTCCGGTCGAACCGGTGACACGCCGTGCGATATCCGACATCTGGTGACCCCGGTTCGGGTTGGCCGACTTATCATGCGCCGTCCGATCGAGGAGGAGGCGCCGAAGTTGGAACCAGCGAGTCATGGTCCCCATGGCACGTCGCACCGGCGCCCGCTTCCGGGCGCTGCTCGGGCCGGATGCCGCCAGCGTCCGCCAAGGCCTGGTCGCGCTCCTCGTCTCCTCGGGCGGTGACCTCCTCGCCGGGCTGACCCTCGGCGCCATCACCCACACGCTCGACCGGCTCCCGGGGTTGCTGGTCCTCGTCCCTGCGGCCATCGGCATGCGGGGCAACATCTTCGGCGCGCTGGGCAGCCGGCTGGGGACGTCGATCCACGCCGGCACCTTCCGGATCTCGCGCCGGGTGGACACGGTCGTCGGTCAGAACGTCGTCGCCTCGCTGGCCCTGACCCTTTCCATCTCGCTCGCGCTGGCGGTGTTGGCCAAGGCGGTCGCCGTGGGCTTCGGCCTCCCGCACACCATCTCGGTGGTCGACTTCGTCGTCATCTCGGTGGCCGGCGGCACCGTGTCGTCGATCGCCGTGCTGGGCATCACCCTCGCCGTCGCGGCCGGGTCGGTCCGGTTCGGCTGGGACCTGGACAACGTGGCCGCGCCGCTCGTCACCGCAGCGGGCGACGTGGTCACCCTGCCGTCGCTGTTCCTCGCCACCTACCTGGTCGGCATCCACGTCGTGTCCTCGGCCCTGGCCGTTGCGCTCGCCGCGCTGTCGGTGGCGGTCATCGTGCGGGCCTGGCGGGCCGGCCTTCCCCTCCTGCGCCGCATCGTCCGCGAGTCGGCGCCCGTGCTCTGCGTGGCCGGCACGATCGACGTCCTGGCCGGGCTCACCATCGAGAAGCGCCTCGAGTCGTTCCTCGCCTTCCCGGGCCTGCTCGTGCTGGTTCCGCCGTTCCTCGAGGACACCGGCGCGCTGGGTGGCATCCTCTCCAGCCGGCTGGCCAGCAAGCTGCACCTCGGCGTGCTGCGCCCCACGAACGTGCCGGAGCGGGCGGCGAGGGGCGACTTCGTGCTGACGTTCCTCTATGCCGTCCCCGTCTTCGTGCTGGTGGCGGTCTCGTCGCAGATCGCGGCCAGCGTCGCAGGGCTGGCCACCCCCGGGATGGCACGGATGATCGGAGCGTCGCTGATCGGTGGGTTCGTCGCCACGACCATCGCCGTCGGGCTCGCCTACTACGGGGCGGTCGCCACCTTCCGCCTCGGCCTCGACCCGGACAACCACGGGATCCCGATGATCACGTCCTCCATGGACCTGGTCGGCGCCTTCGCCCTCATGCTCGCCATCGTCCTCGTCGGCATCCGGTAGGCGCTATAGCCTGGTCCGGTCCCCCATGGAAGATCGCCCGCGGAACCTGAAGACCATGTTGTCGGAGGCGAAGGACACCTCCGAGCTCATGATCGACCTGGCCTACGCCTCGGTGTACTTCGGCGACTCGGCCATGGCCGAGGAGGTGGACGAGCTCGAGGAACGCCTGTCGGCGCTGGTCCACGAGATGCGGGCCGTGTGCGTCCTGGCCGCCCGTTCTCCCCGTGACGCCGACGCCATGGCCTCCGTGCTGCAGGTGGTCGGCGCCATCGAGCGGCTGGGCAATGCCGCCGTCGACATCGCCCGCATCGTCACCCACCGCCTCGGTATCCCCCGCGCGCTCATCGCCGACCTCTCCGCTGCGGAGGAGATCTCCCACCGGGTGCGGATACGCGACGACTCCGAGATGGCCCACCGACGCCTGGCCGACCTGGAGCTGCCGGTCGAGGTCGGGATGCGGGTGGTGGCCGTCCGTCGGGACCGCGACTGGCTCACCGAGGTCGACGGGGACCTCGTCCTGTTGCCGGGCGACGTCCTGTTCCTGCAGGGCACCGCGGCGGGCATCGCCGCCCTGCGGGAGCTGGCCGGTGCCCCCCGGTGGGAGCCGCCGGCCGCGCCCGACGAGCCCGCCGTCTCGGACCTCGACCGGGCCATCGACGTGCTGGTCGAGATGAAGAACATCTCCGAGGTGGCGACCGGCCTGGCCTATTCCGCCCTGGTGCTGCGCGACCAGGGCCTGGCCGCCGAGGTCAACCACCTGGAGGACCGCCTCGACGAGATGAAGGAGCGGCTGGAGCTCTGGGTGCTGCGGGCCGCCCAGGAGCACCTGGACCCTTCTGCGCTGCGGGGCCTGGTGCACCTGGCCCAAGCGGCCGAGGAGATCGGCGACGCGGCCCAGCAGCTCGTCTGGCTGGTCGAGAAGGGCGAGGAGCTGCACCCGATCCTGGCCATCGCCCTGGGCGACGCCGAGGAGGTGGTCGTGCGGGTACCGGTCGCCGCCGGCTCGCCCGCGGAGGGCAGGTCGCTCCAGGACCTGTGCATGGAGACCGAGACCGGCTTCTACCTCCTGGCCATCCGTCGCGGCGGGCGCTACCTGTACCGGCCCCGCTCGGGCGTCGTTCTGCAGGCGGGCGACCAGCTCATCGCCACCGGGCCGGACGAGGGCCACAGCTTGCTGGCCGAGCTGTGTGGCTACGTGCTGGTGGCCGACGAGGACACCGGGGAGGATCAGCTCATCCCGGTGGGCGCCGGGTCCCGGTCGGGCTGACCTCCGGCC
>DATASA010000152.1:0-5943 GCA_036269435.1 Acidimicrobiales bacterium
GGTGGGGCCCGTCGACGGGCACCGATCCGGCGACCACCGAGGCCGCCATGCAACTGCCCCCGGCGACTGCGGTTCTGCCCTCGGGGGCGACGCCAGTCGCCATCGGGCCGGCCGTGGCCGGCGGCGACCTGCCCATCGGCGCCGGCCAGGTCGTGCTGTCCGGCCGTGGGCCGGGCGCGGCGGCCGTCGCCCAACTGGCGTCGCACGCCGCGGTGCTGAACGTCGACCTGGGCGGGACGGCCGCGGCCATCGGCGGATCGCCGCAGCTCCTCCAAGGCGGCCAGATCTGGTTCCCCACCGACAACCGGGACGACTTCACACAAGGGCGGCACGCCCGGACCATGGTGGGGCTGACCTCGAACGGCGAGATGCTGCTGGTCACGGCCGACGGCGCCGGGCCGGGGTCGGGGTTGACGCTGGTGGAGGCGGCCAGGCTGATGTCGGGGCTGGGTGCGGTCGACGCTCTGAACCTCGACGGCGGGGGGTCGAGCACGTTCGTGGGGACCGGGACGGTCCGCAGTCATCCGAGCGACGGCGCCGAGCGGCCCGTCGCGTCGGCCCTCACCGTGCTCACCGTCGTGCCCGGCCCCGTCGATCCGGTCGCCGCTCTGCTCACCCAGGTGACGAACGCGCTGAACGGCCTGCTGGCCCCGCCCGGCTAGGGCCGCTACCGGACGAGCGGCTTGTACTTGATGCGGTGGGGCTGGTCGGCGGCCGCGCCCAGCTCCTTGTGGCGCCACACCTCGTAGTCGGCGAAGTTTCCCTCGAACCAGCGGACCTGGCTGTCGCCCTCGAAGGCGAGCACGTGGGTGCAGATCCGGTCGAGGAACCAGCGGTCGTGGCTGATGACCACCGCGCACCCCGGGAACGACTCCAGGCCGGCCTCGAGGGCCCGGAGGGTGTCCACGTCGAGGTCGTTGGACGGCTCGTCGAGGAGCAGGACGTTGCCGCCCCGGCGGAGCATCTTGGCCAGGTGGACCCGATTGCGCTCGCCGCCCGACGCCTTGCCCACCGGCTTCTGCTGGTCCGAGCCAGTGAAGTTGAACGAGGCCACGTAGGCCCGACCGTTCACCTCCCGGGTGCCGATCTTGAAGAACTCCTGGCCGCCGGTGATCTCCTCGTAGATCGTCCGGTCGTCGTCGAGGTGGTCGCGGCTCTGGTCGACGTAGGCCAGCTCGACGGTGGAGCCGATCTTCACCGCGCCCCGGTCGGGCTTCTCCTCGCCGGTGAGGATCTTGAACAGGGTGGTCTTGCCGGCGCCGTTCGGGCCGATCACGCCGACGATGCCCGCAGGCGGAAGTGAGAACGACAGGTCCTCGATCAACAGCTTGTCGTCGTACGCCTTGGTCAGGCCCTCGACCTCGATGACGAGGTCGCCCAGGCGGTCGCCCGGAGGAATGGCGATCTCCAGGCGCTTGGCCCCCGCCTCGGCGTCGCGGGCCTCGGCGAACAGCTTGTCGTAGGCGTCCAGGCGAGCCTTGGACTTGGCGTGGCGGGCCTTGGCCCCCATCCGCACCCACTCGAGCTCCCGCTCCAGGGTCTTGGCCCGGGCGGTGTCGGCCTTCTGCTCCAGGCGCAGGCGCTCCTGCTTCTGCTCCAGCCAGCTCGAGTAGTTGCCCTCGAACGGCGTGCCCCGGCCGTTGGCCAGCTCCAGGATCCATCGGGCGACGTTGTCGAGGAAGTACCGGTCGTGGGTGATGGCGACGACGGTCCCGGGGTAGTCCTGCAGCGCCCGCTCGAGCCAGGCCACGGACTCGGCGTCCAGGTGGTTGGTGGGCTCGTCGAGCAGCAGCAGGTCGGGCTTGGACAGCAGCAGCCGGCACAGGGCGACCCGGCGGCGCTCGCCGCCCGACAGCGTGGCGACGCCGGCGTCGCCCGGGGGCAGTCGCAGCGCGTCCATGGCGATCTCGATCTGGCGTTCGAGGTCGTTGGCCCCCTTGGCCTCGATCTCCGCTTCCAGCCGGGCCTGCTCCTCACCGATCTTCTCGAAGTCGGCGTCGGGGTCGGCGTAGCGGGCCAGCACCTCGTCGTATTGCGCCAGAAGCCCGGCGACCGCGCCCACGCCGTCCATCACGTTGGCCTTGACGTCCTTGTCCGGGTCCAGATGCGGTTCCTGCTCCAGGAGGCCGACGGTGAAGCCGGGGGAGAGGCGGGCCTCACCGGTGTAGCCGTCGTCGACCCCGGCCATGATGCGCAGCAGCGACGACTTGCCCGACCCGTTCGGGCCGATGACGCCGATCTTGGCCCCCGGGTAGAAGGCCAGCGTCATGTCCTTCACGACCTCCTTGTCCGGAGGGTGGAACCGGCTGACTTTGCGCATGGTGAAGATGAACTGGGCGGCGTTGGCCATGGGTCGACCATATCCGCCCCCTCACGGTCCGCTCCCTCGGGGGATCACTAGGCCGTATGGCCCTTTGTCCGGTTGCGACCTCAAGCGGATCGCGCCGCAGGTCGACCGAAAGGGCATGGTACGGACCGGCCCTCGCAGGCAGCGTCGCCTCGAGCGGCTGGCCCGGTGGGTGGAGACGCTGTGGACGTGCAAGTGCGCGTACTACAACGTCGGCACCTACCGCTGCATCGGCTGCGGGCGGCGACCGCCCCGGCGCCTGCGGGCGCAGGTCGCCGCCCAGCCGGCGGCGGTCCGGGCGCCGGAGGCGGTCGGGGCCCGAGCCGCGCCCTGACCAAGCGCCCCCGGACCGAGCGATGAGTTCGGCCGCCACGAGCCGTCAGGATGAGGCGATGGCCACCTATGTCCTCATCCCGGGCGCAGGCTCCGACTCGTGGTACTGGCACCTCGTCGCCCCCCGCTTGGTCGACGCCGGGCACGACGTCGTGGCCGTCGACCTGCCGTGCGACGACGACGCGGCCGGGCTGGCCGAGTACCGCGAGGCCGTGGTCGACGTCGTCGGCGACCGGCGCGACCTCATACTCGTCGCCCAGTCGATGGGCGGGATGACTGCGCCATTGGTCTGCGACCGGCTGCCCGTCGACCTGATGATCCTCGTCGCGGCCATGGTGCCCTCCCCGGGCGAGACGCCCGGTGACTGGTGGGCCAACACGGGCCACGCCGAGGCCCGGCGGGAGGCGGCCCAGCGCGAGGGATGGGGGAGCGGGCGCGACGACGACCTGGCCACCACGTTCTTCCACGACGTCCCTTCCGACATTGCCGCCGAGGCCATGGTCCGTGGTCGCCAGCAGTCGGCCACGCCGTTCCGGAAACCGTGGCCGCTACCGGCGTGGCCCGCGGTTCCGACCGAGTTCCTCCTGTGCCGCCAGGACAGGATGTTCCCCGCCGAGTTCCAGCGCCGGGTGGTCAAAGATCGCCTCGGCATCGTCGCCGACGAGATGGACGGCGGGCATCTGCCCGCCCTGGCTCGCCCGGACGAGCTGGCGGCACGCATCCTGTCGTACGGACCCTCGGGCCGGGGTCAGCGCTCGAACTGATCCAGCACGGGTTTGAGGTCCAGGACGGGGGTGCCGTCGATGGCCTCCAGGTTGCGCACGAGGATGCGGGCCGGATCTCCGTCGACGTCGATCTCGACGATCGTCACCCGGTGCAAGCCGATCGGGTTGGGCCGGTCGGGGGAGCGGGTGCTGAACACGCCCAGCTCAGGCCGGGCCGGGTCGTCGCGCGGGCGGGTCAGCAGCACGTCACGGCAGGCCCGGTCGAGCCAGGTCAGCACGACGATGTCGTCGCCGGCGCGCAGGTCGCGCAGGCCGGTGTCGACCGCCGGCTCGAACACGATCCAGGCGTCGGGCGCGCCCTCGTCGCCCTGCTTCGGCGCCGCGTCCCGATCGACCAGCGGCGACCGGACCCGACCGATCGCCCGCAGCCCGACGCCGTCCGCGGGTGCGCCTTCGTAGCTCTCCACCGCCGGCCAGCGTCGCACATTGCCCGGCCGGGCAGAGTTACGGTGGGGAGTGCCCGGTCGTGGATCGAGAGCAGCGGTGGCTCCCCGTGCGGCTGTTCATCGCTCCGGGGGGACAGGCTCTGACGCCCGGATTGTCGTCCTTACGAGGGCAGGAGCAGGCCGCGGACGTACGCGGCCTGGCCCAGGTGCTGCAGCCCGTCGTCGGCCACGCTGACCAGGCGGACGCCCAAGGTGACCGGCGGGTCCCAGCGCTCGTCCACGATGCGGTCCAGGTCCTCGGGCGACAGCCGCTCGAGTGTTGTCCGGGTGCGCGCCGCCACTGCGTCCAGGTAGTCGAGCAGCGCCTGGGCGCTCTCGGGGCGGACGCCCGCCACCTCATCGGCCGAGTGCCCGTAGCCGGTGTTGGACGGGTCGGCGTCGAGGCCGAAGCGCGGCGCCCAGTCGCCCGTGGCCCAGAGCTGGTCCTGGCCCGTGGCGGCGGAGACGTGGTGGTCCTGGATCCGTCCGGTGTGCCACAGCAGCCACCCGATGGGGTTGTGCCCCGGCGACGGCTGGGCGGTCAGCAGGTCGACCCCCAACCCTTCGACCGCGCCGCTCGCCAACGGCGGGATCCGGTCGTACAGCTCGACGAGAAGAGAAGAGACGTCCACGCCCCGATTCCATCGCGCGGGGACCGCCACGGATGACGCTTCGGAAATCTGCTTCGTGTTGCCGGCTTTTCTGCCGATGGTGTGGCCATAGTTGTCAGCCTGTGGCGGATGAACCGCTTGTCTTGGACGAACTGCGTCACCCCTCGAAGGAGATCCGTTCCCATGGTTCATGCCGGTCCGCTGCGTCGAAGGATGCTTGCGCTGCTCGTGGTCGCCCTTGTGTTTCCGCTCGTCAGCGCCTCCTCTCCGGCCACGGCCGCAACGGCGACGACGCGGGCGACGACGAAGTGCACCGTCCTGCAGCAGCTGCTGGGTCAGTGCCCGAAGCCGACGACCACGACGACCGCAGCGCCAACGACGACGACGGCCCCTTCGACGACCACCACGACGTCAGCCACCGCGTGCGGCGGCTACGCGACTCTCCCCAAGGCAGGTGGCGGCGTGTGGACGTGCGCCTTCGGTGACGAGTTCAACGGCACGACCCTCAACCGCACGATGTGGCTCCCCCAGACGACCAAGGGCAGCGGGTTCGACTCGAACGACCAGGACTGCTTCATGGACTCACCGAACAACGTGTCCGTGACCGGCGGGAGCCTCGTGCTCACCAGCCGCCAGGAGCCAGCCCCCTTCGTCTGCGACGACACCGTCCCCCGCGCCACGCAGTACACGTCCGGCTCGGTCTCCACCTACCAGCGCGAAAGCGTCGACCGCGGTCGGGTCGAGGTGCGGGCGAAGATCATCGACGCCAAGGTCCAGGGCACCCACACCGCGTTCTGGCTGTTCCCGCAGGATCTGGTCGGGGGGCCGGGCAAGGGCGAGATCGACATCGCCGAGGTGTATGGCATCTACAGCGACCGGGCCATCCCGTACATCCACTCCCCGCTGGAAGCCGTGGACGCCAACGCCACCAACAACTACTGCATGATCGCCAACATCGCCGACTGGAACACCTACGCCGTCGAGTGGACCGCGCAGTCGATCACGATCATCTACAACGGCCAGGTCTGCCTCACCGAGACCCTGGCCGCATCCGGCTTCAACAAGGACTACATGGTGGCGCTCACCCAGGGCCTGGGCTGGCCGGGGAACGCCTTCCAGCCGGGGATCACTCCGCTGCCGGCGCAGACCGTCGTCGACTACGTCCGGGTCTACAGGTAGCGGCCCCGGGCCCTCGGGCCCGGTCGCCGTCCCGCTAGGTGGACCGGGCGACCGCCACGACGCACGATGTCCATGGTGCTCGACTTGACATAAGAGGGATTATGGGCGGCCGACTGGCCGGGACGGATGGATCGCGTCGGCGGCTGCTTTCATCGAAATCAGCGGGCCCGACCAGTGCGGGGCGCGTCGCTGAAGGAGTGAGGCTCGTCAGCCCGGCAGCACGCCGAGCTGCTGCATGGCGCCGGCCAGATCGGTCTCGAACC
>DATASA010000153.1:0-2906 GCA_036269435.1 Acidimicrobiales bacterium
GGCTCACGACCGGCCCGGAGGGCGGTCGGTGAAGGCGGCGATCGCCGGGGCGGGCAACGTCGGCACCCACATCGCCAACGACCTGGCCGACGCCGGCCACGAGGTCCTGCTGCTGGAGAAGGACCCCGACGTCGCCGCCCGCCTCCGGGTCGGTACCGGCGTCCAGGTCGTGGTGGCCGACGCCTGTGAGCCGTCGCTGCTGGGCGCCGCCGGCCTGGAGACGTGCGACGTCATGGTCGCCGTCACCGGCGACGACGAGGACAACCTGGTCATCTCGCTGCTGGCCAAGCAGGTCTTCGCCGTCGTCCGGGTGGTGGCCCGGGTCAACCACCCGGCCAACCAGTGGCTGTTCAACGAGACGTGGGGCGTCGACATCGCCGTCTCGACCCCCCACCTGCTCACCGCGCTGGTCGAGGAGGCGGTGTCGGTCGGCTCGCTGGTACGCCTGCTGCAGTTCGAGGACGCCCGCCTGGTCGAGGTGACCCTGGCCGCGACGTCGCCCGCCGGCGGCCGGGCCATCAGCGACATGGGCGTGCCCCGGGACGCCACCATCGTGGCCGTGATCCGCGACCGCCACGTCATCGTCCCCCGGGGTGACACGGTCATGGAGCCGGGCGACGAGGTGCTCGTGCTGGTGACGCCGGACTCCGAGGAGCAGGTCAAGTCCCTGCTGGTCGGCGCGTCAGCCGCAGCGGCGGCTACAGGAGCTCATACCGGGGGTTGAGCACCATGAGCCGGCCACCGGCGCCGTGAGGCGCTCCCCGGCCGCTCAGGACCAGGCGGGTGCCGGGGGCGACCCCGGGAATCTTGCGCCGACCGGTCCACACGACCACGAGCGAGCCCGTCCCGTCGGTCACGGTGGCCTCCAGCGACGGGGAGCCGGCCCGGGGGACGATCCGCAGCGACGAGATCTCCCCGGCGACGGTGACCTCCTTGCGGGGCGCGGCCTCGCCGATGGTCGTCACCCCCGGGACGTCGTGGCAGAAGACTCGTAGCCGCTCGCGGTCCAACTCGGCGTCGGTGGTGGTGAGCCGTTGCAGCAGCTTGCGGAAGGCCATGGCGTCGGGCGCTCTCTCTACCGGTGGCCGGCTACTGCGGGTCGGCGCCGTTGGCGCCGTGACGCATGATCAGCCGGACGGCCGTGCCCTGCCCGGTGGGGCTGAACTCGACCTCGTCGACCAAGGCCCGGATGAGGGGAATGCCGAGGCCACGCTCGAACTTCAGACGGTCCGGGTCGGTGACCGGCGGGTGGTCGGGCAGCTCGGCCGGGTCGAAGCCCTGGCCTCTGTCCTCCACGCAGACCTCCAGAAGGTCGTCGTCGGCGCGGCACCGTACGAGGACCCGCTCGTCGCTGCCAGCGGCGTCGTGGGCCTCGATCGCGTTGGTACAGGCCTCGGAGACGGCGAGCTTGAGGTCGTCGATGCGCTCGTCGGCCAGGTTGCTGTCGGACGCGGCCAGGGCGGACACCACCAGGCGCGCCAAGGCGACGAACTCGGCCCTCGCCGGAATCTCCAGCTCGATGACCTCCCCAGCCACCTTGGCGTCCGTCATGGCTAGGGGCTGGTTTCTCCGCCCGACCCGCCGGCGACCGCGGCGTCCACCGAGTCGTAGATCGAGAACACCTTGGTGAGCCCCGTGATCTCGAAGACCTTGAGGATCCGGCTCTGCGTGCAGACGAGCAGCAGATCGCCATCGTGGCTGCGGAGGCGCTTCAGCCCGCCGACCAGCACGCCCAGGCCGGTCGAGTCGAGGAAGTCCACCCCTTCGAGGTCGACGATGATGCGGTGCTTGCCCTCGCTGACCAGCTCGATCAGCCGCTCGCGGAAGCGGGGGGCGGTGTAGACGTCGACCTCGCCGCGCACGCTGAGCACCGCGAACCCGTCTCTCTCCTCGACGTCCAAACCCAGATCCATGCAGCCTCCCGGAGCTTTCCTGCACCGCACGCTAGCAAGCGGGCGGAAGTACCTCGAAAGTCCCGGGCCAGGAGGCGCCGGGCGGTCAGCGCCGCCCGGCGCGAGCCAGGTGCCGCCGGCTGGGCGAGAGGACCTCGACGACCTCGATGTGGTCGGGTGCGGGACCCTCGGGAACGTCGGGGAAGTCGGGCTCCGCGACCGGCTCCGGACCGCTCTCGAGCTCGTAGAGCATCTCGGGCCCGGGCTCGGCGGCGACGTGGGCTTCTGCCTGCCGCGGTGCCGGCCGAGGCTCCGTATACAGATCCGGCTCGATCATCCAGGCCGAGTCGGAGTCGGAGTCGGAGTCCGGTCCGGCGTCAGGTTCCGGCCGGGGGTCGAGTCTGCGGGACCGGGCCTCGACCGGTTCCGGGTCCAGCGCGGGTTCCGGGTCCAGTATCCGGGCCCGGCCCCAGGCCGGCTCGGGCTGCGGCGCAAGTTGGGCGTCTCGTGTCCGCCGGGCCTGGACGGGCCCCGGCTCAGGCGCCGGTTCGGGGTCCTGTCTCCGGGCGCGGGCCCAGGTCGGTCCCGAGCGGGGCGGCGGTTCGGCGTTTCGAGCCCGGACGGGCTCCGGCGCCCGTCCCGGCTCCCGCTCCCGCGGCGGTTCGGCGTTCCCTGTCCAGCGAGCCCGGATGGGCTCCGACTGCGACTCCGGCTCCCGCTCCGGTTCGGCGTTCCCTGTCCAGCGAGCCCCGATGGGCTCCGGCTCCGGCTCCCGCTCCGGCGGCGGTTCGGCGATCCGTGTGCGGCCGGCCCGCTCGGGCTCCGGCTCGGCGTCCTGTCTCCGGGCCCTGCCCCAGGCGCGTGCCGGGCGCGCCGTCGGGTCGGCGCTTCGTGGCCGGCGAGCCCGGACGGGCTCGGGTTCCGGGCCCGGCACGGCTCGGCGGTCGCCGCGCCGGTCGGAGCTGGCGGCCAGCTCCGGTTCGAGGTCGGCGTCGGCCATCCAGTCGTCGTCCG
>DATASA010000154.1:0-6930 GCA_036269435.1 Acidimicrobiales bacterium
CGTTGCTGCGTCAGGCTTTCGCCCATTGCGCAAGATTCCCCACTGCTGCCTCCCGTAGGAGTCTGGGCCGTGTCTCAGTCCCAGTGTGGCTGGTCGTCCTCTCAGACCAGCTAGCCGTCGTCGCCTTGGTGAGCCGTTACCCCACCAACAAGCTGATAGCCCGCGAGCCCCTCCTGAAGCGGAATCCATTTCCTCCCTAGGCCATGCGACCAGAGGAGGACATCCGGTATTAGCACCGGTTTCCCGGTGTTATCCCAGTCTTCGGGGCAGGTTGCTCACGTGTTACTCACCCGTTCGCCGCTAGGTCTTCACCGGTGTTGCCACCGGATGGACCTCGCTCGACTTGCATGTGTTAAGCACGCCGCCAGCGTTCGTCCTGAGCCAGGATCAAACTCTCCATCGAGACCTTGAGCTCCCCGCAAACGACACGGTCGGCACAAAATCGGAGAGTCGGCTTGCGAGGTAACTGAACCTCGTTCGCCAACTGGCACCAGAAACGGCTGACCTGAATCCTCTCGGATTCAGATGTTGTCCGTTTTCAGTGCAAATACATTGCGACCCCGTGCGAAGGGGGTCGCCCGCACTGGCTTCTAGCTCTCTGTTCCGTTTTCAAGGTGCGCTGTCCAGGCACTCGTCCCGGAGGACGTCGGTACCTGTCTGCGATCGCTCCGGTGTCCCGGGGGCGACCACGATTTCGCCGGGCTGCGACTCGGCCTTCCGGTCGATCCGTACCCCTGGCGCAAGGGAAGAACTTACCACTGCTGTGCCATCCAGGCAACCCGTCTGCGAAAGAGGGGCCCTAGCCGGCGTGCAGGACATGGTAGCTCCGTTTGCCCCGACGGAGGACGACGAAGCCACCATCCAGGAGATCGTCGGCCGTGATCCGGCGGTCGACGTCGGCCTCCTTGCGGCCGTTCACCGACACGCCTCCCTGGGCCAGGGCCTGGCGGGCCGCCGACTTCGACGCGACCAGGCCGGACTCGGCGAGGAGGTCGACGAGCGACGCCCCGTCGCCGTCGAGGCGGCCCCGCGGAAGATCGCTCGACGGTGCGTCGGCCACCACGTCGCGCAGTGTGTCGGCAGGCAGGTCGCGGAGGTCGCCCCCGAACAGCGCCGTCGACGCCCGGTCCGCTGCGTCCGCCGCCTCCGGTCCGTGAACCAGGCGGGTCACCTCCATGGCCAGGACCCGGTGCACCTCCCGCCGTCCCGGCCGCTCGGCCAGGTCCGCCTCCAGCAGCTCGATGCGTTCCCGGTCGAGGAAGGTGAACAGGCGCAGGTAGCGGGCGACGTCGCGGTCGTCGGTGTTCATCCAGAACTGGAAGAACCGGTACGGGCTGGTCCGGGCGCGGTCCAGCCAGACGTTGCCGCTCTCGCTCTTGCCGAACTTGGTCCCGTCGGCCTTGGTGACCAGCGGCCAGGTCAGGCCGTAGGCCTCGGCCGCCCGCGCCCGGCGGATGAGGTCGATGCCGGCCGTGATGTTGCCCCACTGGTCGCTCCCGCCGACCTGGAGCCGGCAGCGCCAGGCGTCGAAGAGGTGGAGGAAGTCGTACGCCTGCAAGAGCATGTAGCTGAACTCGGTGAACGAGATCCCTTGGTCCTGGTCCTCCAGCCGGACCTTGACGGCTTCCTTGGCCAGCATGACGTTCACGGTGAAGTGCTTGCCCACGTCGCGGAGGAAGTCGATGACCCGCAGCGGCGACAGCCAGTCCGCGTTGTTCAGCAGCGTGGCCCCCGCCGGCCCGGCGTCGAAGTCGAGCAGTCGCTCGAGCTGGGCCCGGATGCCGGCCGCGTTGGCCGCGATCTCCTCGGTGCTCAGCAGGGGGCGCTCCGAGCGCCGGCCGCTCGGGTCGCCGATGAGCGACGTCCCGCCTCCGAGCAGCACGAGCGGGCGATGGCCGGCCTCCTGGAGGCGGCGCAGGGTCAGGACGCCCAGGAGGTTGCCGACGTGCATGCTGCCGGCGGTGACGTCGATCCCGTGGTAAAGGGTGAACGGCTCCCGGGCCAGCTTGGCCCCCAGGCCCTCGTCGGTGACCTGGTGGACGAGGCCCCGCCAGCGCAGCTCCTCGAAGACGTCGCCCGGCATGCCCGGACGGTACCCGTATCCCGCCGCGGCACGGTCGCCCGATCCGGGCCGCCGGTCAGCGGGCGCGGGACAGGCCGACCGCGCCGGCGACGTAGAAGCGCCACGGCACCTCGGCGGCGACCGACAACCCGATCCTGCCGCTGACCGCCGGGTCCGGAGGCGGCGGCGTGCCGTCGTCGCCGACCAGGACTCCCCTGTCGCCGGTCACCAGGTCGGCGCCGTCGAACGTGCGGTCCAGCCCGAGGGCCTGGCAGAGCTTGCCGGGCCCGCTGCACAGGTCCCTGTCCCGCCGGGCCGCCGGGCCGCGGGCGGCGCGCATCTCCTCCAGCCCGGCCAGGGGAGTGAGGCCCCGGAGCAGCACGGCCCACGCCTCGCCGTCGCCCCCGCAGACGACGTTGGCGCAGAAGTGCATGCCGTAGGTGAAGTAGACGTACAGGTGGCCGGGCGGGCCGAACATGGTGGCGTTGCGGGCCGTGCGTCCCCGGTAGGCGTGGCTGGCCGGGTCCAGCGCTCCGGCATAGGCCTCCACCTCGACGATGCGGCCCACCCGCTCGCCGCGGACCAGCAGCTTGTTGAGCAGCCGAGGCGCCACGTCGCGACTGTCGCCCTCGAAGAACCGGCGCGGCAGGGGACCCACCGGGCTCAGCGTGGATGGATGGTGATGCGGCCGCCGCCCGTGCGGGCGCTGACGGCCCGGCCCGACGACGGGTCCTGGACGACGGTGACCTTGGACTTGGACCCGGTCCGGTTCGTCGTCACCCGGTACCCACCGGGGGCGACGGGCAGGGCCAGGTCGATGTCCCCTGCGCCCGTCCGCAGGTCGACCCTGCCCGCGGGTTCCGCCAGCGTGATGCGGATGGCACCGGCCGACGTCACCGCGTCCAGGGCGGTCGGCGCCAGCTCGACCCCGGTGACCGAGCCGGCCGACGTGGTGGCCTTCATCACCCCACTCGTCCGGGCGAGGCGGACCGCGCCCGCCGACGTGGCGACGTCGACCCCGTTCGTCATGCCGTCGACGCTGACGGTGCCGCGGGTGCTTCGGACCCGGACCGGCGTGGCCGCCGGCACCTCGACCCGGATGTCGACGGAGCAGCCGAGCTTCACCGTGTCCTGGCACGCGGACGTGACCGCCACCATGCCGTCGACGAACGTCTCGGTCAGCTTCGGCGCCCCCCGGAGGTAGCGGCGGGTCCGTTGGACCTTGGCGTCCACCCCCGGACCGGCGACCACGTCCACGTGGCCGGAGTCGATCTGGATGTCGACGCCCCGCACCGGCCCCGGCAGCGTGCTCGTGCCCCGGTCCTCGGTGAGCCCCTCACGGGCGAACCAGGCCACCGCGAGACCGCCCAGGCCGACGAGAAGGACGAGGACCGCCAGCATCGCACGGAGTCGGGTCACGCGACGATCCTGGCCCGGTCGGCCGCGAGGCGCTGGTCGAAGCGAGCGAGCTGCTCCGCAACGGGCCCAGGCCCGGCACCACCGGCGGTCGTCCTGCGGCGCACCGCCGCGCCCGGCTGCAGGACCAGCACGGCCTCCGGCCCGAGGCCGGGGTGGGCCGCCACCAGCTCGGCGAGGGGCGGCCCCCCGGCCGCCGCCTCCTGCACCAAACCGGCCACGACGTGATGCGCCTCGCGAAAGGGCGTGCCCGTCGCCACCAGCCACTCGGCCAGGTCGACCGCGGCCGCGGCCGCTTCCGGGGCGTCGGCTGCAGCCGCCATCCGCACCGGGTCGAACGTGGCGGTCGCCAGCAGCCCGGCCAGGGCGGCGAGGGCCAACCCGACCTGGGCGACCGCGTCGAACAGCGGCTCCTTGTCCTCCTGCAGGTCGCGGTTGTAGGCCAGGGGCAGACCCTTCAGCGTGACCAGCACGGCGGTGAGGTGCCCGATCAGCCGGCCCGCCTTGCCCCGGGCCAGCTCGGCCACGTCGGGGTTCTTCTTCTGGGGGAGCATCGAGCTGCCGGTGGCCCAGGCGTCGTCGAGGCGCACGAAGCCGAACTCGGCGCTCGACCACAGCACGACCTCCTCGCCCAGCCGGGACAGGTGGACGCCGAGCAGCGCCAGGTCGAACAAGGCCTCGGCCACGAAGTCGCGATCGCTGACCGCGTCCAGGGAGTTGTCGAAGGCGGCGCCGAACCCGAGGTCCGCCGCCGTTGCCGCCGGGTCGAGCGGCAGGGACGACCCGGCGAGGGCGCCGGCGCCGAGGGGAGACACATCGAGGCGACGGAGGGTGTCGACGAGCCGGTCGACGTCGCGGGCGAGCGCCCACCCGTGGGCGAGCAGGTGGTGGGCGAGGAGCACGGGCTGGGCCCGCTGGAGGTGCGTGTAGCCGGGAAGGTACGTGCCTTCGTCGAGGGCGGTCGCGGCCCGGTCGCGCAGCACCGCCTGGAGCGTGGCCACGCCGGTCGCCACGCCGGCCAGCTCCCGGCGGGCCCACAGCCGCAGGTCGGTCGCCACCTGGTCGTTGCGACTCCGCCCGGTGTGCAGCTTGCCGCCCGCCGGCCCGGCCAGCTCGGTCACCCGGCGCTCCACCGCGGTGTGGACGTCCTCGTCGGTGGGGGCGAACACGAAGGCGCCGGACGCCAGCTCGGCGTCGACGGTGTCAAGGGCGGCGAGCAGCTCGGACGCCTCCGCCGCCGACAGGAGCCCGGCCCGCGCCAGCCCGCGGACGTGGGCGCGCGAGCCGGCCACGTCGTCGGCGGCCATCCGCCGGTCGACGGAGAGGCTGGTGGTGAACGCCCACAGCTCCGCGGCCGGGCCCCCCGCCAGCCGCCCCTGCCACAGCGTCATGGTCGGAGAGGAACGGTGAGAGTCGGCGGAGCCGAACGTGCAGAGTCGGCGGGAGCCCGACGATCGGCGGGCCGGCCGGGCCGGAGGCGAACGGTCACGGGCGGGGACGGGCCTGGCGGCTGGCCCACGTCTGCACGCCCAGGCTCCACAGGCGGACGAAGCCGGCGGCGTCCTCGTGGTGGAAACGGTCGGCGGCGTCGTAGGTCGCCAGGCCGTAGTCGTAGAGGCCGACGGTGCTTCGCCGGCCCGCGACCGTGCAGCGTCCGGGCTCACAGCGCAGGCGGACCTCGCCGCTGACGTAGCGCTGCGTCTCGTCGACGAACGCGTCCAGCGCAGCCTTGAGCGGCGAGTGCCACATGCCGTCGTAGACCAGTTCCGACCAGCGTGGCTCCAGACGGGCCTTCTCGTGGAAGACGTCGCGTTCCAGGGTCAAGCCCTCGAGATCGGCGTGGGCCAGCAGCAGGGCCAGCGCGCCGGGGCACTCGTAGACCTCGCGGCTCTTGATGCCGACCCGCCGGCTCTCGACCATGTCCACCCGGCCCCAACCGTACGCCCCGACCACCCCGCCGACGTGGCCGACCAGGTCGGCGAGCGCCATCGGAGTTCCGTCGACGGCCACGGGGATGCCGGCCTCGAAGGCGACGACCAGCTCGACGGGCTCGGTGGCCGTCGGGCGGGTGAGGGTGAAGACGTCCTCCGGGGGCGACGCCCACGGGTCCTCCAGCACGCCGCACTCGATGGCCTTGCCCCAGAGGTTCTCGTCGATCGAGTACGGGCTGGCCTTGGTCACGTTCACCGGGATGCCGTGGCGCTCGGCGTACTCGATCGAGTCCTCGCGCGTCAGCCCCCACGTGCGGACGGGTGCGAGCACTTCGAGGTCGGGAGCAAGCGCCCGCGTCGACACCTCGAAGCGGACCTGATCGTTGCCCTTGCCGGTGCAGCCGTGAGCGACGCCGTCCGCCCCGAACGTCCGCGCCGCCTCGACCAGGTGCTCGACGATGACGGGACGCGACAGCGACGACACCAGCGGGTAGCGGCCTTCGTAGAGAGCGTTGGCCTTCAGCGCCGGCGCGACGAAATCGTTGGCGTACTGCTCCCGGCACTCGACGACGACGACCTCGACCGCCCCCGCGGCCAGGGCCCGCTGCCGGAGGGCGTCGAAGTCGCCCCCCTGGCCGACGTCGACCGCGACCGCGACCACCTCGACCCCCCACTCGTCGGCCATCCACTTCACGGCCACGGAGGTGTCCAGCCCACCGCTGTAGGCCAGCACCACTCTCTTTGCCATCAGGCTCCTCTCGTTCCGGCCGCCGGTACACACGTCTGGTCGATGCGCGGCCCGGTGCGACCGTCGGCCGGCCGCACACCGTGCGATCTCACAGTCCCGCCAGATCGGACAGCCGCCGGGCGACCGCTTCGCCGCCGACGCGCTCGCTGGTCACGACGAACACCGTGTCGTCGCCGGCGACCGTGCCCAGGATGTCGGGCAGGCCGGCGCGGTCCAGCGCCGACCCGACCACGTGGGCGGAGCCCGGCGGGGTGCGCAGCACGACCACGTTCGCCGAGTGGGCGACCTCGACCAGCCACTCCCCCAGCACCCGCTTCAGGTGGCTCTCGGGGGCGACGCGGTCCTTGGGCAGCTCGGGGATGGCGTACACCGTTTCACCGCCGGCCATGCGGACCTTCACCGCGCCCAGTTCGTCCAGGTCGCGCGACACGGTCACCTGGCTGGCGACCACCCCGTCGGCGGCCAGCAGCTCGACGAGCTGGTCCTGGCTGGTGACGGCGTGCTCCTCCAGCATGCGGGCCACCCGGTGCTGCCGCTGCGGTTTCGCGAGCCTCACGGCTCGCTCAAGTGTTGATCGGGCGCCGCCTCCCGGGCGGCGCCTGCGCGCCTCACGGCTCGCTCAAGTGTTGGTCGGGCGCCGCCTCCCGGGCGGCGCTTGCGAGCCTCACGGCTCGCTCCAGTGTTGGTCGGGCGCCTCCCGGGCGGCGCGTGCCAGCCTCACGGCTTGCTCAAGTGTTGGTCGGGCGCCGGCGACGGGCTCATCCGGCGGAGGG
>DATASA010000155.1:0-22355 GCA_036269435.1 Acidimicrobiales bacterium
GTCGTCCTCCAACCGGACGATGTCGTCCTCGCCGAAATAGTCACCGTGCTGCACTTCGATGAATACCAGGTCGGCGCCTCCCGAGTTCTCAATACGGTGGGCGACGCCCACGGGAACGTCGATCGTGACACCGAGGCACACATCGATATCCATGCCGTCCAGCGTGGCCACGCCTGATCCCTCGACGACGAACCAGTGCTCGGCCCGACGGCCGTGTACCTGGTAGCTGAGGCGCCTGCCAGGGCTGACCACGATCCGCTTCACCTTGTGGGCGGGGCCTTGGTCGACAACCGTATAATTTCCCCAAGGCCGCTCGTCATATTCCGGTGTCGCCATCCTTGGATGGTAGGCCATCGCCCTCGAAAGAACAATAGCGAGGCATCGTATTCTCCTCATCTTGCTTTCGCGATTGCGTTGTCTGGCGCCTCCGTACGCGGGCTGAGCCGAACAGCAACCTGACGTTCTCACGATGGACACAGAGCAGGCACCGCGGGGAAACCTGCGCCCGGCACCATGTGTATTGCCGTGGCCGGGGTAGCGAGGGGAGTACGGGATGGGATGTGTGCGAGTCGGTGGAACTGAGGTCCTCGTCCCGATTCGGCGAGGGGAGTGGCCGGGGCACGAGGCCCTTCGCCCGCCGGAGGCCCTTGCTGCGAGTGCAGCACGGTGAGCCTGGTCGCCGAGGAGATGCACAGGGTCCCCGAGAAGCCCGCCGCAAGGCAAGGTTCGGAGTCCGGCAAAACCAAGCGAGTCGTCGTGCAGCTCAGCCGGCGCCTGTTGCGTGAAGGAGTCGGCCAGCTTCTGTCGGCCGAGCTGGACGTCGAGGTGGTGGCGTCGGCGACGACCCGCGTCGAGCTCGTTCTCGCCTGCCAGCAGCACCTTCCGGACGTCGCGCTCATCGAGGTGGACTCGACCGCGGTTGACCCCCGGCGCGTCGTGGCCGCACTGCGACACTCCCAACCCCGGCTGATCGTCATCGGCCTCGTCGCATCGACCCCCACGACGCAGGATGCGACGAGGGGTCGACGGGGCGGGATCACCGAGATCGTGGGACGAGACACCGGGATCGCCGGCATACTGAAAGCGGTCCGGGCGCCGAACCGGGCCGTGCCGGGTTGCCGCCAGGCGGCCAGAGCCGCCCCCTCGCCGTCGTCCCCAACCCTCACCGGCCGGGAACTCGAAGTCCTGAGCCTGGTCGGGGCCGGCCTCACCTCCGTGGCCATCTCGAGCCGGCTGAACATCAGCCACAAGACGGTCGAGAACCACAAGCAACGGATCTTCGCCAAGCTTGATGTGCAGAATCAGGCCCACGCCGTATCCGTGGCCATGCGCACGGGCATGTTGCGACCGGACCGGGTGATGGAACTCGCTTCCGCCGGCGACCGAATGGACGCAGCAGATTCATCCCCTTAGGGGGTTCCACCGGAAGAGTCCAAGACCCGCCGATCACTAGCGTGGTGTTCGGGAATATGGCTGACTACGACACGGACGTCGAGGACGCTGCCTCGCTGATGGAGAAGCTGTGGGGCCCGCGTGAGCAGGCCCCGCCGGACGCCGTAGTTGTCCCGATGAAGGACCTCTGGGGGCCCGGGCGTGGTGTCGAGCTTCCCCAGGTGCGTAGAACCCGCGCAGCTCCCGAACCCACAGTCGCTCCTGAGCCCGATCCCGCACCGGCCGCGGCCACGCCCGACATGGACGCGCTCCGCGAGGGTGTCGAGGCGGCGCTCACCGAGCGACTGACCTCCGTGCGTGCCGAGCTGATCTCCGCCGCGGCTTCGGTCGAGGAGCGGCTCAACCGGCGGGTGGACGCCCTGGCCGAAGAGGCGGCCGCCGCCGACGCCGCCCGGCCCGTCGCTGTTGCGAGTGAGGACGTCATCGCCGCGGCCGATGCCAGGGTCGCGCTGGCCGAGAAGGACCTGCTCGCACGCTTGGACGACGTTCACGAGCAAATTCGCGTCGAGATGGCGGTCTTGGCCAGTTCGATTCCCGACCAGGATCTGGCCCGGGCCAGCCTGGACGAACAGCTTGCTCCGATCCAGGCTGACCTCGCCGCGGCAGGCGTTCGCTCTGGGGAGACCGAACAGCGACTGCTCCTCCGCATCGATGACGCCGCGAACCGGGTCGCTGCGGTCGGCGAGCGGCTCGACGGCGAGATCGGACAGGTCGCCGAAGCGCTCGGGCGGGTGGAAGCCGCCTCGGTCACGGGTGCCGATCTCGAGGCGGTCCGGAGCGCGATCGAGGTCGCGCTGGGTGAGGCGAGGGTCCAGCTCCAGTCAGCCCAGGCCGACGCGGCGACGCGGCTCGAGGAGGTCCGCATCGGGCTGAAGAATCCGGCGGATGCGACTGCTGCCTCGGTCACTCACCTCGAAGGGCGACTCGACGGACTGACTGAGCGCCTGAGTGCAGCGACGGTCGACTTGGTGGAGTCGGTACGCGCCGACCACGTCGCCGTGCAGTCGTTTCAGCACCGGCTCGAGTTGGTCCGGGCCGAGATCCCGTTCCGGCTGCAGCGTGCGACGGACGACCTTCGGGCCCGGTCCGTGAGCCGGGAGGACCTCGCCGCAGCCCGGTCCGAGCTCAAGAGGCTCCTGACCCGCCGCCTGACGCCGATCGAGGCGGAGGCCCGGCGGGTCGCGGTCGTCCTGGAGGGCGTCACCGCCGGCGTGGCGGATCAGGTCGTCGACCGGCTCGACGAGATGGCGGCATGGGTGCTGGCTCAGGCCACGCGAGCGGCCGCCCCCTCGCCGCGGGCGTCGCGGAAGAGAGACTCGCGGGCAGTGAAGTCGCCCGTCGACGGCGTCGATGTCTCTGCGTCGGCCCTCAATGGCCCCGTCTCTCGGCCAGCCCGACGGTCGACCTCCAACCCGACGGCCGCGGAGCCGCCGACGAAGGCGACCGACGCGGCACCGGAGACCGTCCGGACTTCGACGAACGGGAACGGGCCACCGGTGCGCAGAAGGGTGGTGCTGCGGGGTTCCCGGACGGGGCGCGGCGGCGCCGCCAACCCGGCTTAGGCAGAGGCTGACCCGCCGCTCCCGCTCCGTGCGGGTTCGACGTCGACGGGCTGCGCATCCGCCTCATCGTTCCGCGAGCGGCGGCGGCGGCGCGTCAGCACGAGGAGCGCGACGAGCACCACCAAGGCCGCGAGCGCGACGGCGACAACGGTCACCGCGCGGTCCGTACTGCTGCCGCCGGACGAGGTGGCCGCCGGTTTCGATGCCGCATCGGTGGCGACCGGGAAGGTGATCACGCCGCCGGCGTCTCGCGCCGTGGTCCCAGACCGGACGGTGATCTTGGCGTCCCACGGTCCGTTCGGGAGGGCCTTGTCGAGTGGGATGAGGATGGGCTCGGTCTGGCCGAGACCGAGCGTGGTGCCGAGCGTGGCGTTGAACGGACCGGCCGACAGGCCGCCCGGACCGTTGGTGAGCCGGAGCTCGCCACTCAGGTCGAGCGCTCGGCCGCCGGTGTTGTGGACGGTGGCGGCCACGACCGGACTACCGTCCGCCGCCCGTTGGCCCTCGACCGCGGTGACCTCGAAGTTGCTGGGCGGCTCACCGCCGGCCCCGACGGACAGGTACATCCGGACGCCGACCCGGTTCACCGCGGCAATGCCGCCGCCGGCCGGCGCCGCCGCCCGGAGCTCGGCCCACACCACGCCGTACTGCTCGCCCGCCGCGGCCTTGGGCGGTACCGAGATCGTCACGGTGACCACGCTGGTCGCGCCCGGAGCGATGGTGACGCTCGGCGGGTCGACCTTCGTCCAGGTCGTGAGGTCGTTGGCGGCGCGGCCCTCGCCGAACTGGAAGGCGCCGTCGGCCACGGTGGCGGCGGCAGCGTAGAGCTCGACGGCCTGGGATTTCGTGGTGCTGTTCGACACCTCGAGGCGGCGGGTGATCACGGTCCCCGGGGCCAGGTGGTCCACGATGTAGATGCGGGCCCGGGGGTCGTCGGCGCGGTCGGTAGGAGCATCGAGGAGACGGATGCCCACCGTCTCCGGCGCCTGCGCCCGCACCGGCGGTGCCGTCACCCCACCCAGGGCGGCGAGGAGGGCGAAGAGCCCGGCGAGGGCGGTACGGCCGCGATGACGCATCCCACCCGTCTAAGCCAAATGACTAGGCCGCGGAATGGGTAATTGTACCCGAGTACGTTCCGGCGATCACCGCCGAAGGAAGGGTCACGACGATCGTCGGGTTCCACGAAGCCGAGATGGAGAGAAGCAGCCCTGTTCCGGAAAAGGCTGGACGCGCCACCGACAGATCCTGGGCGACGAGCGCGGTGAGCTGGCCCGGCTGGGTACTGGACAGGCCACTCGACGACGTCGCCGGGCCGGACCAGTAGGAGATCGACGACTTCTCGATGGTCTCGTTGGCCGAGCCGGCGCCGGTCTTGAACACGGTGGCCGAGACGGTGGCCGTGAAGCCGGGAGCGACGAGGCCGCCGGCGGTCACCGTTACCGTGCCGAGGTGGGCCGAAAGCGTCGGCGTCCCGGTGACCGCGTTGGGGAGCGTCGCCGACGCCGGCACGGTGATGGCGATCGCTTCGGCCGGCGAGGCGGTGAGCAGGACGAGCCCGGCAAGCCCGCCGGCCCCGGCCACCACGAGGCGCCGTCCAGCCGACGCGCGTCGCAGCCAGGCCCGGAGGCCTGGCCACGCGCCCATCGGACCGAACCCGAACACGGACTAGGCGAGGGAGTGGGTGATGGTGCCGGTATACGCACCGGCAACGGCCGCCGCCGGGATGTTCACGGTCACCGTGGGGTTCCACGAGGTGGTGTTGTTGCCGACCACGCCGGTGGCCGAGAAGGCCGTCCTGGAGCTGGCGAGGGTGACCGCGTTGCCGAACGCCAGCTGGCCGGGAACCCGCACAGCGACGCCCGTGCCCGCAGTCTGCAGGCCGGACCAGTAGTCGGCGTTGGCGTTGGCGATGGTCTCGTTACTGGTCGATCCGCCGGTGTTGTAATCGGACGAAGTGACCGACGTGGTCCACGATCCGAGCAGTGCACCCCGGCCGTCGGACACGGTCACGACCCCGAGCAAGGTGGCCGCCGTGGTCGACGTCCCCGTCGCCACCGAACCGAGCGCGCTGGAGGCCGGCGCGGTGATGGCCAGGGCGCCGCCGGTGAGGGTGAACGTGGTGAGGGTGTCGCCGGTGACGGGTACGGCCTGCGCCGGTCCGGCGAAGCCGGCCAGCCCTGCGACGATCATCCCGGAGGTGAGGATCACTGTGACGAGCTTCGAACCTGTCTTCATGGTTGCTTCCCCGCTTTCTACGTCGAGCATTGTGTTACCAGGGGTATCGACTCGTCGCATCAAGTCGCCGTCACGCTACAATCAAGACTTCCTCAATTCGACTCGAGGTATTTGGCGGTGACAGGGTTGCGGGTGCTGGTCGTCGAGGACTACCCCCCGGCCCGCGAGCTGCTGGTCGCCCTGCTCGAGGACGAGGGCTACACGGTGGTCGCCGTGGGGGATGGGCCCGCCGCGCTCGAGGCGGTGGCGACGTTCCGGCCCGACGTCGCCCTCGTCGACGGCGGCCTTCCGGGGATGAGCGGTCCCGACGTGGTCCGCCGGCTCCGACAGGACGGGGACCTTCCCATCATCTTCGTCACCGGGGCGGACTCGGAGGCGGACATCCACGGAGGGTTCCGGGTCGGCGCCGACGACTACATCGTCAAGCCCTACGACCCGGAGGAGCTGTCGTGGCGCGTCCGCGCCGTCCTCCGCAGGACGGGCCGGGTCGTCCTGCGGGCCTGGGACTGCGGTGACCTCAGGGTCGACGAGGGGGCCCACGTCGTGACCCGGGCCGGTGCACCGGTCGAGCTGACGGCGATCGAGTTCAGGCTCCTGACCGTGCTGGTACGCAGCGGGAACAGAGTGGTGCGCCCCAAGGAGTTCTTCGACCGCGTGTGGGGGTACGACGCCGGCGACCACCTGCTCCAGGTCCACATGAGCTCGTTGCGGCGCAAGATCGAGGCCCACGGGCCCCGCATGATCCACACCGTCCACGCGACCGGCTACGCCTTGCGGCCCTGAGACCGCCCGGCGCCGTCAGCCGCCGACGGCGAGGTCGATGGCCCGGTTCGGGCGCAGCAATCCGGCGCGGATGGCGACGGACACGGCGTGGGCCTGGTTCTGGACCCCCAGCTTGGCGAAGATCCGCTGCTTGTGGTTCTCGACCGTCTTGTGACTGATTTCCAGCCGCCCGGAAATCTCCTTCGACGTGAACCCGGCCCCGACGAGGTGCAGGACGGCGAGCTCGCGGTCCGTCATCGTCGATCGCGCCCGCGGCGATCGCGTCGACGATGGATCCATGGGGAACGGGCGGGGACCACCGGCGCTCACCGTTCGAATGGCGGCGAGGATGCCGGCGATGCCGCCACACCGGGGTACCAGCAGGCGGACTCCGCCGCGGCGCGCCCGCACGGCCATGGCCGGCGTCGCGACCGTCGGCGACAGGCCCACGATGTCGATCACCGGGCGGATCGTGCGCAGGGCGGCCAAGACGTGCAGCTCGTCGTCGGCCCCGGCCGCAACGTCGACCAGGGCCACGGCGGGCTTGGCCTGGCGACACAGCGCGACGAGCTCGTCCTTGGAGACGGAGGCCCCGACGACGTCGATGTCCGCCTCGCGTGCCAGCAGCGAGGTGAGCCCGTCCCTGAACAAGCGCTGCGGTTGCTGGAGGGCGACCAGCGTGGTCACCGTGCGCCGCCCGTTCCCGCGACCCGCCGGGCGAGGCGCGCCAGGACTATCCCGACGCCGACGAACGGGACTCCTCGTGCCAGCAGCCCGACGAGCGCCACCACCGCCGCCGCCGGCGCGCCACCCATGATGGCGTCGTTGAGCGCTTCGGCCTGGCGGAACATCGCCTCTGCCGACGGCGCCACGAACGCCGGGGCCCTGACCACGAAGGCGGCAAGGCAGGCAACGAGGACTGGCACCGTCACGACGACCCAGACGGTCACGGCGACCCGCACCCGTACCTTCAGCTGCCGCACCGACGCCGGTGTGGGGCGACCGGGGATCAGGCTGGCCAGGATGGGCTTGATCCGCCCGAACAGGTCGGGTACCCCCAGGACGTCTGTGGCGACGTAGTAGCCGTCGAGTCGCACGAAGGGAAGGAACTGCTGGAGGACGAGTACGTGTTGGGCCACCACGGCCACGACCAGCGCGGGCGCCCCCGTCGCCGCGTACGCGAGCCCGAGGGCGGCGGAGAACAAGACGTTGAAGTAGACGCCGCCCAGGTCGGCGCGCAGCCGGCCGGCCCGGCTCAGGCGGTAGGAGTCGGACAGGTCGTTGTAGAACACGGGCCACAGGAGGTAGATGCCGATGCCGATGGCCCCCGGCTCGGCGCCTCCGTACCGGCTGGCCGTCGCGTGGCCGAGCTCGTGGAACAGGCCGGAGGCGAGGGTGAGGGTGACCACAAGGGCAATCGCCCCCGGCTGTTGCAGCACCGCCCGGCCGGCCGGGCCGACGGCGTGGGCCCGCAGCAGGCCGGCGTCCACGACTGCCGCGGCCACCAGGCCGGCGACGAGCACGGGCGGCCGGAACGCCGGGCGCAGCCGGCGGGCGACGATGTTCACCACGCGGCGGGGAACGACGCCGGCGCGCCACGCCAGCCCGAGGACCGGCGGGGCCGGTTGCGGCGGCGGCGGGGGCGATGCTGTGTCGGTGGCGGCCGGCGTCGCCGGGTCGGCCACCAGCCCGAGGGGGACGAGCTTGTGCCGGACGAGGTACTCCACGTCCTCGCCGGAGACCGTGCGCCCGATGGAGAGGGAGACGCGGGATGCGACCTCGGGGAGCGGGCGCGTTCCGCCGAGGTTGGCCGCCACCTCGTACAGCAGGGCCGAGACCTCCAGCATCCGGCCGTCTGCCCGGCGCACGAGGTGCGGCGTCTGGCGGTAGCCGGAACCCAGGTAGGGCCCCAGCAGGACAGTGCCGTCGGCGAGGCGCGGGGGGCGATGGTCGGCTGTCGCCGCAGCCGGCATGGCGGAAATAGACATAGCGCGCTCCTCTCCGGTAAAGTGCGATCCAGGCAGGGCGCGCCCTGCCTGGATCAGAAAACTCGTGGTCTTGGGCTGGGATCCCTATTTAGGCGACGAAGCGAGGCCCAGCGATGTTGACGGTGATGCCGTCCAGCCCCACAAGGGGAATGCCGAGCAGGGACAGTGCTACGAGGAGATTGCGATCGGGCAGTTCCGTCGCGAACTCGCCGTCGAGCTCCTCCACAGTGAGGCTCGTAGTGGTTGTTTCGATCATTCGGTGACCTCCATTTGGTTTGATTGTGTCTCTGACGTTGTGGTCCTTACGCATCTTGAACGCGCAAGGAAATGGTGACGTTCCTGTCGTCTGCGCCGGCCACACGGGCCGCGGGTCAGCACCCGCACATCGGCCACGCGTACACGGGCCCTGCAACCGCAAGGCTTGCGAGCACCGTGACCAGTGCGAAAAGAAGTCGTAGGCCTCCAATCCGGCGTGACAGTGCTCTGCCCGCCGGAGAAGCGGCGTCGAATGTCGACTCGGCCCCGAGCTGGACCTCGTCGACGAACGTGACGTCTACTTCCAT
The DNA here is from genome assembly GCA_036269435.1 of Acidimicrobiales bacterium. GTDB lineage: Bacteria > Actinomycetota > Acidimicrobiia > Acidimicrobiales > AC-14 > CADCTB01. The sequence goes on from DATASA010000155.1 coordinate 8,563, forward strand.
GAGTTCACCCCCGCTCTGGCGGGAACCGGACAGGGCGTGGACGCCGCAATGTGGCGGCCGCCCGGAACGCGGTTTCGGAGCGTTCCTCCGGTTGTCCCGCACGTGCATGACGGTTCCTGTTTGGTCGGGATTTCTGTATGCAGGCAGTGGACGTCCGCGGGGCATGTGCGGATATCCACCCGGCGCGACAGCGGCCCAGCCGTGACAATGCCGTCATGGGTCGATAGGACCTGTTTCGGGCAGAGCGCTGAAGGGACAAACCGGGACAACTGCGCGTGGTGAGTGCCGAGGTCACCGACGCGGCAGGCGGTCTGGGGACGTGGGTCCGCCAGTGGCGCCACGCCAACCGCTGGACACAGGAGCGCCTGGCCGAGGCCATGGGCTATGACGTCTCCTACGTCGCCAAGATCGAACGCGGCCGGCGGCCACCATCGGCCCAGTTCGTCGCACGCCTCTCGGAGATCGCCGCTGCGCCCCGGGGCGAGCTGTTGCAGCTCGTCCGGCGGCCGTCGGACCGGATCCGCCTACCTGTCCCGCCTCTGGCCGCGGTGGGGCGGGCCGAGGAGGTGGCCCGCATCGGCGGGCTGCTGCTGGGCTCGGCGGCCTGCGTCACGCTGGCCGGCGCTCCCGGCGTGGGCAAGACCCGGCTGGCGTTGGAGGTCGCCTGGGACGTCGCCGAGGAGTTCCGCCACGGGGCCTGCTTCGTGTCGCTTTCCGAAGCCGCGGACGCACCATCCGTCGCCGCCGCGGTCGTGCACGAGCTGGGCCTGCGAGAGCGCCCCGGGACCGGCCTGGAGGACCTCCTCGTCGATGCGCTGAGGCATCAGACCGCTCTGCTCGTACTCGACAACTTCGAGCACGTTCTCGAAGCGCGGCGACTGGTGGAGCGGCTGCTGGGCGCGGCCCCGCATGTACGCGTGCTCGTCACGAGCAGGGAGGCGCTGGATCTCGACGTCGAGACCAAGGTCGCGGTTACCTCCCTCCGGTTCCCCGATCCCTCGGCCTACGCCGGCGAGGACGTCGCCGAATATCCCGCCGTCGAGCTGTTCGTCAACCGGGCACGGGTCGCCGACCCCGCCTTCCGACTGGACGAGTCCAACGTCGGAGCAGTCGTCGACATCTGCGCGCGCCTCGACGGCCTGCCCTTGGCCCTCAGCCTGACCGCCACTGCCGCCCGCCTCCTGTCGGCGGACGACATCGCCACCAGCCTGCGCACCCGGCTCGAGCTGCCGACGGCCAGGACCCGGAACGGCACGGTCCACGCCGGCCTGGCCTCGGCCCTGGACTGGAGCTGGGAGCTGCTCGATCCGCCGGAGCAGCGCCTGCTGGCCGGGCTCGGCGTCTTCAGTGGCGGGTTCACGCTGGAAGCGGTCGAGTCGGTGTGCGCCGAGGGGGTCGGCGACGTCCTGGCCGACCTGGCGTCGCTCGAGCGCAAGAGCCTCGTCGAGGTGGTGCCGGGCGCAGGCCGGCGTTCGCGGTTCCGCTGCCTGGAGACGATCCGGCGGTACGCCCGCGAGAAGCTCATTGCGCAAGGGCGGCTGCAGGACGTGCGGCGGCGCCACTGCTCCTACTTCTTGAACGTCGCCGAGCGGGCCGAGCCCAACCTGCTCGGAGGGGACGACCAGACCCTGTGGCTACAGCTGGTCGAGGACGACCACGCCAATATGGCCACCGCGTTCGACGTCGCCCTGGCAGTGGATCCGGACGATGCGCTGCGGCTGGCCGCCGCTCTCTGGCGCTGGTATTCCCTCGATCGGGTGGCCGAGGGTCGGGCGAAGCTGGAGCTCGCCCTGGGTCGGACCTCCGGCGCATCCGCGGCGCGGGTGCGTTGCCTGAACGGGTTCGGTGTCCTCGCCCGGGTGCAGGGCGACCTTGATCTGGCCGACGAGTCGTTTGCGGAGGCGCGAGGCACCGCGGAACGGCTGGGCGCGGCCATCCCGGAGGCGTTCGCCGTCCTCAACCGCGGCATCGTGGCCGAGGAGCGGGGCTCCTACGAGTTCGCCGCGGCCCGCTTCGCTGAAGCGCACGAGATGTTCCGCGACGCAGGAGACGACCGCGGCGTGGCTCACGCCCTGAACTGCCTCGGCGTGATCGCCATCCGCGGGGACGACCTCGCCACCGCATCCGAGCGTTGTCTGGTCGCCATGGCGTGTTTCCGGAGCCTCTGCGACCGGTGGAGCATGGCCGTCACCGCCACGAACCTGGGGTGGATCGCCGAGAGCCAGGAGCAGTTCGACGAGGCCCGCGACTGGTACGAGGAGAGTCGCCAGCTCTGGAGCGAGGTGGGCGACGAGCGGGGGCTGGCGATGGCCGCCGCCGACCTCGGGCGTGTCGCCCGTCGCCAGCGGCAACTCTCCCGCGCCCGCCCCCTGCTGGAAGAGGCGCTCCGGGTCTTCCACCGGTTGGGCGACCGGCGCATCGCCGCCGCATGCCTGTTGGAGCTGGCCGACATCGCGACAGAGCGCCGGCGGGGCGCCGTCGCGGCACGGCTCCTGGGCGCCGCGGACGGCGTGCGGAAGTCACTGGGCACGCCGGCGTGGTCCGACGAGCGGGCCCACGAGCAGCTCGTCCTCGAGGAGCTCCGCCGGACGATGGGCGAGGGCGCCGTGCACAAGGCGATGGAGATCGGGCGGGGTTTCTCGATGGAGGATGTCCTCGACATGATCGAATGCGACGCCTGGCCGCCTCCGGCGCGCGTTCGCCGGGGTGGCCGCCGCCTCTGACAGCAAGCTCACGTCTGTCTGGTGGACGGTGCGGCCCGTCGCCGGATCACATGCGGCTGGACGGCACCGGGGCGGGTTCGCGCCGGGTGATCGGCCCCGAACCACAGGCGCTACTCTGCCCTCGGTGAGCCGGGCACCGAGGACCAACAGAGAGCGGGGAGCGCTCAGCAGTCCCTTGCTGATGATCGCCGGGGTGGCCGTCGTCGCATTCGTCGTGGCCTTCCTGGCCCTGCGCGGAGGCGGTTCCGACAACGCTCCGACCGCATCTGCGGGAAATACCTCCAGCGCCCTTTCGACCACCGGCGAATGCGGCGACGGCAAGCTGGATACGAGCTACACCGTGGCCGTCACGTCGGATCCGAACCCTCCCCGGCCGGACGTGACGACGTTCCACATCGCCGTGCGCCACAACGGCACCCCCGTGACCGGCGCCAAGGTGTGCCTCGCCGCAGACATGCCCGACATGCAGCACCCGGGCGTCAACCGAACGGCGAAGGAGACGGGCAACGGCAACTACGACGCCGACCTCAAGTTCGGGATGGGCGGGTCCTGGTCTGCGTCGGTCACCATCCTCGAGCCGGGCAAGGACTCCGTCCTCCTGACCATGATCTTCCAGGTCACCGAGTAGGGATACGGGTGACGGTCCTCCAGGACCGTCCCGGCCGGGCGTCGATCCCGGCGACCCGGAAAACTCCCCGGCCACGGAGCCCGCCCGGCGGCCTGCCCGCCCCAGCGACACTCCGTCGCGCCGCCAGCCAGCCAGGCGCGAGTCCGCCCCGCCCTTTCGGAGGAAGGACGGGGCGGATTCCGCGGGTTCTGGGACGAGCCCTATTTCGTGGGAACGGGCTGTTGGCCCCGCACCGGCGCCGGCGACGTCTCGTCGCGTCGCCGGAACTGCAGGACGATCAGGAGCACGACGCCGGCGACCAGCACGCCGCCGAAGGCGGCGGCGAGCTTGGGCGCCACGGTGTTCTTCGTCGTCGGCAGCGGCGCGAACTGGGCCACGCTCGAGAATGCGTCCTGGGTCTGCGTCACCTCGTCGGCGAAGCGGCTGTCGGCCCAACCGATCACCGCATACTGGTTGGTCGAGGCCACGCCCGGCGGGTAGCGCAGGTCCGAGTTGAAGCTGATGCCGTAGTTGAAGTTGAGGACGCGGTCGTTGACCACCACGCTCGGCGCCCACGTCAAGCCCCCGTCGGTGGAGTAGGTGTAGCGGACGTTGATGAGGTTGTCGGCGAGGCCGCGGTTGTCCTGCCACACGACGTCGACGCGACCGTTCGGGGCCACGCTCATCTCGGGATAGAAGTTGTTGACGTTGTCGCCCGGCTGGATGTCGTCGAGAGCCAGCGGCTCGGACCACGTCACCCCGCCGTCGGTGGAGCGCTGCATCACGATGTCGGCCACACCCGAGGTGGGCGACGTCGCCGGCGTGGCCGCGTAGGCCGCGAGGAACGTGCCGGACGAACCGCCCTTGGCCGTCCAGCCCAGCCCGGTCATCGCCCCGGTGCCGTCGAACTTGGGGCCGTCCAGGGTGGTGATGTTGAACGTCTTGCCCTCGTCCGTCGAGCGGGCGATCAGCTGCGGCAGGGCGAAGTTGAACCAGGAGCCGGGGCTGCCGCCGGCGCCGGACTCCGGCGGGGCGATGGGCGCGGGGTCGACCGACGAGAAGTCAGGCCCGGCCACGACGAGCAGGGTGCCGTTGTGCACGGTGATGAACGGCGCTCCGAACCCGGTCCGCATGAGGAGCGGGTACGACTTGTCGCCGAGCGTCACACTCGGACGCTGCGCCTGCTCGTTGAGGTCGACTGCCTTCCCGAACGTCACTCCTGCATCGGTGGACGTGGCCAGGAGGAGGTGGGCGTTCCGCAGGGCCGAGCCGGCGGGCGCGTTGGTGTAGCTCCGGGAGTAGCCGACGTACACGACGTCGCGGGCCCCGGAGGTGTCCACGGCCAGGCCGGTCACGCCGGTTGCCGACGCGGCCACGTTCGCCGTGTTGCTCGGGTCGGGCTGGCTCCGGTTGTCCTCGACCATGGTGGTCTTCCAGGTCACGCCGAGGTCCGTGGTGCGGGCCAACATGATGCTGGACCTGCCCTCACGGGGGCCTTCGCCGTCGCCGTACGCCTGGCGGGCGTAGAAGAGCGTTCCGTTCCGGCCCCAGGCCAGCGAGACCTCGGGCGTCGCCGCACTGGTGTTGGTGCAGTACGGGTACGGGCCTGCCCCCGGCGCCTCCTTCGACAGGTGCCAGGTGGCGCCCGCGTCGGTCGACACCGTGAGGTAGCAGGTCTTGTTCCGCTGGTTGGCGGTGGCGGCCGCCATGATGCGCGGATCGCTCGGGTCGACGGCGATCGAGGTCGGCGCGGTGAAAGCCCGCGCCGGCGACTGCTCGTCCTTCGTCATGTTCACCGCCGCCAGCATCTGCTTGACCTTGGCGTCCTGGGCCTTGAAGGTGGCCTGCTTGTACGTGGTCGTCGTCTGTGCGACGGCCGCTCCGCCGGACGCCGCCAGAAATGCCGCCGCGGCGGCGCCCACGGCACAGACGCGGACTTTACCGAACCTCATCGTTCTTCTCCCAGAGATTGTGTGGCGGCCTCGCCCGGGCGGGCCGGGGCTACACAGTGGACAGGTTCTGGCTTGCTGCTACTTCGTCGCCGCCGGAGCGCCGGTCTCCGAGCGTCCGCCACCCGCGGCCAGGCTCCACACCGCCGCCAGGAGCAACAGCCCCGCACCCACGCCGAGCCCGATGAGGGCCAGGCTGGCACCGCTGGGGCCCGAGCTGACCTCTGCGTGCGTGAGTCGCGCTGCGGGGGCCACGGTCGGAGGCGGCAGGGTGCCGACGTAGATGGTGGCGCGGGCGATGTTGCCGGAGTTCATGTTGTGATAGTTCTGCACGGACACGAGCACGTGCGTCCCGAAGGTGGTGTTCGACGGGATCGTCACGTCGAGCGTGCTCGAGCTCGTCATGGTGGTGGTGGGCGCGGCCGCCGTTCCCAGCAGGGGACCCGTCGGAGAGTCCAGGTGCACCTCGATCGGCGCCCCCTGCGCGAACTCCCTGAACAAGACGGTCACGGTGCCGCCCGGTTGCACGGTCGGGTTGTTCACGGTCAAAGACACCGGGGCGACGCAGGCCCATGCCAGGCCCGCAGGTACGACGATTGCCGCGGCGGCCAGCACTCCGAGCGCGAAGCGGCGACGTGTCCGAATCATGCGACGATCCTTCTTCCCGAGCCAAATGTGTCTCGGGGAGTATAGCCCCAGCTATCGCGAAAATTGAGGAGAAGTCGTGGTCGCCGCTGCCCCGCCGTTGCCGTCATTCGGCGCGAGTGGGACACTTGGCGTGAGGTCGCTCGGGCGACGGAGGGTGCAATGCGGCTGTCGGCTGTCAGATGGGCGGTGGGCGTCGCGGCGGCGACCCTTCTCGTCGCCTTTGGCGCCACCGCCTTTGCCTGCACGAACCTGGCGACGGTGATCCTCAGTTCGGGCGTCGGCCACTCGGGGAACAGCATCGCCTTCACCGGGGCCTCGTTCGCCTCCCCCCGGGCGGGCAGCGGCCAGCCGGCAACGCCGGTGGTGCTCCATTGGGAGTCCGACACCGGCCCGGTGCTGGCCCAGGGCACACCCGACCGCGCCGGCCTGATCTCCGGCTACTTCACGGTGCCCCAGGCAACGCCCGGCATTTACGCCATCTTCGCCACCCAGCTCACGCCGAGGGTTCCCGCCGGCGGTCCGCCGGACGCCCCGCCCGTCCTGGTCGCCGAAGTGGGCACGCCGGCCCGCAGCGCCTTCGAGGTCCTCCCCGCCGGGGTCAACGTCTCGGACGTGCGGCCGCCGGTGAGCGGGCAGTTGACCGAGGCGAGCGGCGACCTCGACTCGACGGTGTGGATCGTGTTGACCGCGGCCTTCGGGGCGGTGGCGCTGTCGTTGTTCGGCGGTGGCCTGATCGCCTTCGTCCACCAGACCCGCCAGTCCAAGCTGCCGGCCGAAGCCCGGTGGGTGCCTCCCGGCTGGTACAGCTGAGGGCCGTCGCCTCGCAGGTGGAGCGGGTCAGGCCGGTCGCCGGGGCGGTCCAGCTGACCTGGGTCCTTGCCGGCGGAGCAGGTGGACGCGGAAGCCGGCGACGGACCGGTCCGACGACCACGGCGCGTATGGCGCCATGAACACCGCGCACAGGCTGACGAGCACGACGTCGTAGTTGACCCGCCAGCCGGCGAAGTCGCGCCAGGCCTGGTCCCGGTCGGGGTTGAGGTCGATCCCCGCCGCGGCCAGCCGGTCGTAGACCTCGTCGTACTCCTCCCGGGCCACGCTGATCGGGTCGTCCGGGCCGGGGTCGGGGTTGTAGGGCAGGGCGTAGTAGTCGGCGATGCGCCGCAGGGCGACGTACCCCGCCCGCACGCACAGGTTGGCGTCGGGGTCCCGGGCCCGCAAGGTCGACGCCGAAAGGGCGGCGGCGTCGAGCACCGCACCGGCGGCGGTGATCCAGGAGTGGTCGGGTTGGGGGGAGCGGAAGAAGCCGAGGGCGGCGAAGGACGTGTGGCTCTCCTCGACCTCGACGAACCACGTCTCCCACTGGTCCCAGATCGCGGCCAGGCCGCCCATCCAGCCGATGCGGGCGTAGCGCTCGAGCATGGCCGCGCCGAACGGGGGCGACCCGGCCCGCACCTCCAGCAGGGCGACGGCGGATTCCCGGCGGGAGAACGCCCCGTACAACGACGGGAGGTAGGTGATGAGCATGGCCAGCAGGGTGAGGCCGAGCCCCGCTTCGGTGAAGGCGAGGACCACCGACGGCAGGTCGCGCGGCTGGCTGAAACCCAAGGTGGTGAGCGACGAACCGCTGTCGGTGAAGGCGGCACCGAGGTTGCGGGTGCCGAAGGCCCAGAACATCGCGGTGTAGCCGACCAGGGTGATGGCGAGCCATACGACGACCAGCACCATGAGCGCGGCGGGGGCGTACCCGGCCATGACCGCGTCGCGGCGTTCGTAGGTGGCCGAGCGCCCGAGCCGCAGGCGGAACACCTTGCGCACGGCCACGAACACGACCGTGCTGAGCTTCGCCGGCACGCCGCGCGGGAGCACCACCGTCCTGACCGCGGAGCCGAGGGTGCCCAACGCGGCCACCGCCCCGAGGGCGAAAACGATGACGTTGACGGCCAGCTCCATTGCCGGGGGAGCGTACGGCGATAGTCGGGGGTCGGGGGCAGAATGGCCTGGTGACCACTGCGGTGATCGTCGACGCCGTCCGCACGCCCCTCGGGCGACGGAACGGCGCGTTGCGTGACTGGCATCCCGTCGACCTGGCTGCCCACGTGCTCCGCGTCCTGGTGGAGCGCAACGACCTCGACCCGGCCCTGGTCGACGACGTCATCGCCGGCTGCGTCAGCCAGACCGGCGAGCAGGCCCTCAACGTGGCCCGCAACGCCGCCCTCGCCGCCGGCTTTCCGGAGCGGGTGCCGGGGACGACCGTCGACCGCCAATGTGGATCGGGCCAGCAGGCCCTGCACTTCGCGGCCCAGGGCATCATGGCCGGCGCCTACGACATCGTCGTCGCCGCCGGCGTGGAGTCGATGACCCGGGTGCCGATGGGCTCCACCATCCTCAACGGGCCGGGCAAGCCCTTCGGCCCGCTGATGGCGCAGCGGTACCTGGCCGCCGGAGGACTGGTGCCCCAGGGCCTGGCCGCGGAGCGGGTCGCCGCCCAGTGGGGCTTCGCCCGTGAGGAGCTCGACGCCTACAGCCTGGAGAGCCATCGCCGCGCCGCCCGGGCCACCGACGAGGGTCGGTTCGCCGGGGAGATCGCCCCGGTCACCGTCGACACGCCGACCGGGAAGCGTCAGTTCTCCGTCGACGAGGGGATCCGGCGCGACACCAGTCCGGAGGCGCTCGCCGCGCTCAAGCCGGCCTTCGTCGTCGACGGGGGCACGGTCACGGCCGGCAACGCCTCCCAGCTGAGCGACGGTGCCGCCGCCGTCCTCGTCATGAGCGAGGCCCGCGCCGCGGAGCTGGGGCTCGAGCCCAAGGCCCGGTTCGTGTCCTTCGCGGTGTGCGGCACCGATCCGCTGACCATGCTCACCGGGACCATCCCGGCCACCGCTTCGGTCCTGGCTCGGGCCGGGCTGGGGTTGGAGGACATCGACGTCGTCGAGGTCAACGAGGCCTTCGCGTCGGTCGTGCTGGCCTGGGCGGCCGACCACCACCCGGACATGGAGCGGGTCAACGTCAACGGCGGGGCCATCGCCCTGGGGCACCCGCTCGGGTGCTCTGGCGTGCGGCTGACGGCGACGCTGGTGGCCGAGCTGGCCCGCTCGGGCGGCCGGTACGGGCTGCAGACGATGTGCGAAGGCGGCGGGATGGCCAACGCCCTGATCCTGGAGCGCCTCGGGTGATCGACCTCCTGGTCAAGGTGGTCGTCGCCATCGTCGTCTTCGTCCTCATCATGCGCCTGGGGATGCTGATCCTCGGCGGCCTGGCCACCCCGCACCCTCCGCCCGAGGCGGGCCTGATCCGGCGGGTGAACCTGCGCTACCGGTGCTCCATCTGCCTCACCGAGGTCAAGATGGTGCAGGCGACCGAAGAGCTGCCCATGCCGCCGCGGCACTGCCAGGAGGACATGGATCTGGTGGCCCCGACGTTCGAGTGAGGTGCGTGCGCGTTTTCCCCAGGGTGTGCCTAAAGCTGGGGGAAAGATCCAGAGAACCGCCGCAAGGGGCGGAAAATCAGTGGAACTTCGTGGCGGTGACGAAGCCGATGGTGATCAGGACCAGCCCCAGGAGCAGGTACAGGTTGCTCGGGCCGTTCCCCGGGAGCAGGCTGACGTAGTTGGCCAGGATCACCAGCATGCCCAGGCCCAGGCTGGCGAACATCACCACCGGGACCCACGCGGGGCTGACCTTCTGGGACCGGGGCACGGGCGGCGTGTAGCGGCTGGTGGCCTTTGGCGTCACCCGGCCGCTCGGCTTGGAGCCGGGCTTCCCGGACGGCCCGTTCTTGGGGGAGACCTTGTTGGACTGCGGAGGCTTCACCGGCTTGGCCACGGCTCAGGAGGTTACTTCGCCGGGTACCGTCGGGCCATGCGCCGCGTGGTGGTCGTCGACAACTACGACTCGTTCGTCTACAACCTGGTCCAGTACCTGGGCGAGCTGGGCGCCGACCCGGTCGTCTACCGGCCGGACGAGATCTCGGTCGAGGCCATCGAGGATCTCCGGCCCGACGCGGTGGTGATCTCCCCCGGCCCGGGCCGGCCGGAGGACGCCAAGCTGTCGAACGCGGTGATCGAGCGCCTGGCCGGTCCCCGGGACGTGCCCGGGACCGTGCCGATCCTGGGCGTGTGCCTGGGTCACCAGTGCATCGGGCACGTCTTCGGGGCCGACGTGGTGCGGGCCCCCACGGTGGTGCACGGCAAGACGTCGCTCATCAGCCACGGCAACCAGGGGGTCATGGCCGGTCTGCGCGACCCGTTCGAGGCCACCCGCTACCACTCGCTGCTGGTCGACCGGGCCAGCCTGCCGGAGGTGCTGGAGGTGACGGCGGAGACCGCGGACGGCCTGGTCATGGGCCTGCGCCACCGGGACCTGGCCGTCGAGGGCGTGCAGTTCCATCCCGAGTCCATCCTGACCGAGGACGGCCGGATGCTCCTGGCCAACTTCCTGGGCTCGGCTGCCGCAGCCTGAACCGCGGAGCGTGCCCTAGGGCTTGGTGGTGGGGGTGGAGGTCGTGCTCGTCGGCGGCCTGGTGGACGTGGTGGTGGCCGGAACGGTAGTCGTCGTCGGGAACGGGGTCGTGGTGACCGGGACCGTGGTGACGGGCGCCAGGGTGGTGGTGGGCGCCGGGCCGCTGGACACGACCAGCGTGACGGTGCTGTTGCGGTCGAGGGGCGTGCCCGCGGCGGGCTCCGTGCGGATCACGTCGCCCGGGTCGACGTCGCTGCTGGCCTCGGTCCGGGTCACGGTCCGGAATCCCATCTGGCCCAGCTGGTTCGCCGCGTCGCTCTGGGACCGGCCCCGCAGCGCCGGCACCACGATCTGCTCGGGGCCCTTGGACACGGTGAGGGTGACCGTCGACCCCTTGGGCTGACGGTCGCCGGCGGCGGGCGCCTGGTCGAGGACGGTGTTGGGAGCCGCGGTGCTGTTGATCGCGTTCGTCGTAACCCGGAAGCCGGCGCCGGTGAGGGTGTCGGTGGCGACGTCGACGGCGCGGTTGCGCACGTCGGGGACCTCGACGATGGGGGCGCCCGAGCTGACGGAGAGGGTGACCGTCGCCCCCTTCTTGACCTGGATGTTGGCCAGCGGCTCCTGGGCGGTGACCTGGCCGACCGGGTTGACCTCGTCCTGCACGTCCTTCTTCTGGACCTTGAGCCCCACGCCGGTGAGCTGTTGGGTGGCGTCGGCCTCGGTCCTTCCGATGACGAGAGGGACGGTGACGTTCTGGGCGCCGCCGACGCCGAGTTGCCGGCTGAGGAGGAAAAGCAGCCCGCCCAGCAGGGCGAGCAGCACGGCCAGGATCACGATGTACGTGCTCGTGCGGGCGTGCGGGCGCTCCTCCAGGTCGACGACGGTCTCGCCCGGGGCGACGACGCGCGTGCCGTCGACCCGTTGCTGGATGAGGGTCGACTCGACCGGCGCGCCCCGGGACATGACGCTGGTGGCCGCCGCCCCGGCGGCCGCGACCGGGACGAGGGGCTCGGCCATCACGGTCTGGCCCAGGCTGAACCTGACCAGGTCGGCCCGCAGGTCCTCCGCGCTCGAATACCGGTTGGCCCGGTTCTTGGCCATGGCCTTGGCCACGATGGCGCTGAAGACGTCGGGGACGTCGGGGTTGATCTGGGCCGGCGGCACCGGATCCTCGCGGACGTGCTGGTAAGCGATCGAGACCGGGTTGTCACCGGTGAACGGCGGCCGGGCGCAGGCCATCTCGTAGAGGACCACGCCGAGCGAGTACACGTCGGTGCGGGGGTCGACCACGTGGCCCTGCGCCTGCTCGGGGGAGAAGTAGGTGGCGGTGCCCATCACCGCGCCGGCCTGGGTGAGGCTCTCGGCCGGGTCGCCGGCCCGGGCGATCCCGAAATCGGTGACCTTGACCTGGCTCTTGGTGATGAGGACGTTCCCCGGCTTCACGTCGCGGTGGATGACCCCGTTCACGTGGGCGAAGTGCAGGGCGGCGGCGATGTCGGCCCCGATCTCGGCCGCCCGGTTGGCCATCAGCGGGCCCTGGCCCCGGATGACGTCCCGCAGCGTCAGCCCGTCGACGTACTCCATGACGATGAAGTAGGTGCCGTCGTCCTCGCCCCAGTCGTAGATGGAGACGATGTTCGGGTGGTTCAGGTTGGCTGCCGCCCGCGCCTCCCGGCGGAAACGCTCGACGAAGGACCGGTCGGACGCGAACTCGGGGAACAGGACCTTGAGGGCGACCGGCCGGTCGAGCAGCAGGTCGCGGGCCAGGTAGACCTCGGCCATCCCGCCTCGAGCCAGGTGCCGCACGATCTGATAGCGGCCGGTGAAAACCTGGGACGCCACGTTCGCAGCCTAGGAGGCGAGGGCGGCCTGCATCACGGCCTTGGCGATCGGTGCGGCAACCACGCCACCAGTGGCCTCGCTGGCGTTCGGCTGGTTCTCGAGCATCACCGCGACGGCGACGCGCGGCGCCTCGGCCGGTGCGAAGGCGATGAACCAGGTGTGGGAGGTGTTCAATCCGGTCTGCGCGGTGCCCGTCTTGCCCGCCACCGTGACGCCCGGGATCTGGGCCAGCGTGCCGGTCCCACCGGTCACCACGCCCACCATCATGTTCTTCGTGGTTTGGGCCACGTCCGGGGGCACGGCGGTGAGCCAGGGCTTCGGGTCGTACTTGTCGATCACGTTGCCGTCGGTGTCGCGTACCTCGCTGAGCACGTGCGGGGTCATGATCACGCCGTTGTTGGCGATGCCGGCGGCGACCAGTGCCATCTGCAGCGGCGTCGCCGAGACGTCCTGCTGGCCGATGGCCGACTTGGCCAAGGCCGGCTTGTCCCGGTCGAACGTGCTCGCGGCCGGGAACGTGGACGACGCCCCGAACGGCAGGTCGATCGGGGGCACCTTGTTGAACCCGAACGCCTCCGCGCCGGACGTGAGCTTCTGGCCGCCCAGGTCGAGGCCGAGCTGGCCGAAGGCCGTGTTGCAGGAGACCTGCAGCGCCTGGCTCAGGTTCCCGCCGCACGCCTCGCCGCCGAAGTTGGCGAGCGTCTGACCGCCCGCGTTGGGCAGCGGGAGCTGCGTGAGCGTGGGGTAGACGGGCGCGGTCGGCGTGGCCGTGCCCGTCGCCAGGGCGGTGGCGGTGGTCACCACCTTGAAGCTCGATCCGGGGAAGTAGCGCTCGCGGTAGGTCCGGGGCAGCAACGGCTTGTCCGGGCTGGCGTTGAGGTCGGTCCAGGCCTGGCGCACGGCGTCCTGGTCGTGGGAGGCCAGGACGTTCGGGTCGTAGGAGGGGTAGTCGGCGAAGGCCAGGATGGCGCCGTTGCGAGGGTCGATGGCGACGACCGAGCCCTTCCGGTCGCCGAGCTGGTCGGTGGCGATCTGCTGGAGGTTGCGGGACAGGGTCAGGGTGACGTTGGCGGTCTTGTCCCGCTGCAGCAGAAGGTCCCGCGGGTTGAAGCTCCGGTTCGAGACGTGGCCGGTCAGGTCGTCGTTGTACTGGCGCTCGACGCCCTCACTCCCGTAGGTGAAGGAGAAGTACCCGGTGACGTGGGCGAACAGGGGACCGGTCGGATACTGGCGCTGCAGCTTGAACGAGTCGTTGGACGGCACCGACTGGGCGACCACCGTGCCGTCGGCGGTCTGAATGACCCCGCGGGGCTGGATGAAGTCACGCACGACGGCCCGACTGTTGATCGGGTTGTTGTTGAGGCTGTGGGCGTCGATCACCTGGAGGTAGTTGAGCTGCACGAAAAGCGCCGAGAACAGCACGATCAGCACGATCCCCAGCCGGCGGATCTGGGTGTTCACGCCGAGACCCGCTCCTTCGAGTCGTCGGAGATGCGCAGGAGGAGGGCGAGCAGGATGTAGTTGGAGATGAGCGACGATCCTCCGTAGGACACGAACGGGAGGGTGA